>DASUJO010000056.1:0-3473 GCA_036279215.1 Saccharimonadales bacterium (SeqCode) | reverse complement strand
ACCGCCGCCTAAAACGTCATCTACGTCGTTCATTTTTGTGGCCAGGCGATTAGTTTTGGCGGTTGCCGCTTTAGCTACGGGTTCAATCTTAAGCTTGGTGCCGCTGGCACCCGCCGTAGCGGTACTGACATCAACCTGTTCCTGCAGGGTGTTCCATTCGCCGCAGACGCGGCAGCGCCCAGTCCACGTAGTGCTTATTGCTCCGCAGTTACTGCAAACGTACCTTACTCCAAGCGACCTCTTAGCCATAAAATCCAGTGTATCAGACTATTGAGCGGCTTGGGTTGACAGGCTCGTATCGAGCGACTGGTATAAGCCGCTTAGTTCTTCGGCCAACGCATTATGCGCCGCAACCAAATCGTTATAGCGGGAAATATCCGACTTCAACTCTTCCACGCCGGCGTTATAATCGTTAACCAATTTATTGAATCCGGGCACGGCGGCGTTATATTCGGCGCTTTGGTTTGACGCCCTTAACTGGTCCATTCTCTGCCTTTCGGCTTGGATTTGCGCCAGCTGGGAATCAAGCTGTGATTCGCGGTTTTCTATGGTTGTTTTCAAATCTGCCAATTGGCGTTCATAGTCCTTTATTTTCTGGCTGCGGCTAGAGAATTCACCGGCGTAATTATCGGCATAATCGGCAACTTTTGAGCGGTCGCTAAAATATCGGCTGTAGTATGTTTCAAGCTCTTTCGGCAGATGATTAACTTCGGTGCCGAATATCGAATGCATTTCGTTCAGCACTTCGTTCGGCTCGCTTTTTTTGTATGACTCAATTGTATCTTGGATGCGCTGGTCGCTTAAATCGTTCGCGTAATAATCAATAAGTAGCGAGTCGATATGCTGTTTTTCTTTTACGCCCAGCCTGTCATAAGCCGCGTGCAGCATTTCGTGCGCCGCCGTAACCTCTACCACGCCGTCAAGCCGGTTATCCTGGACATTGTAAATGTAAATACTGCTGCTGTATCCCGAGTGGTAACAGCCAAGGACGATTGTTTGTTCAAAACCCGGGCAGCTCTGGCGGAACGACTTACTATCATTTATCAGTTCGGGATGTGTAACGTAAAAAACATGCGCGGCTTTAGAAGTCATGGTATCGGCTTTTGCCAGATTAGCAATCGGCGGCGGCGGCGAATAGTTTCGCAGCCGCAGCCAATCTTCAATGGCTTGCATATTAAATATGCCGAATATCAGCAAGCCTATAACCGCCAGAACCGCTAAACCCCCGATTAATCTGCCAAACCCTCGCATAGAGTAGCTAATAGTTTAGCAGAATTATCGATGCAGGATTATAAGCAAAATTTCCTTTTTGCTTGTGTTTGATTAACCGGGCGGTGCTATTCATTTTTTGAGGAGTATGCCAGCTCGGCTTCTTTTTGCTTTTGGCTCTTTTTAACGGCCACCGAAACCACGTCGCCCTTTTGGAAGGTCTCTTCTAGCAGGCCGGCGGCAATCGCGTCTTCCAAAGTTTCTTGAAGCAGGCGCCGCATCGGCCGGGCGCCGTTCAGGGCGTCATAGCCTTTCTCCATCAGGTATTCTTTGGCGGCTTTGTTTACCTGCAAGCCGATTCCCTTCTTTAGCAGCCGCGAGCGCAAATCATCCAGCTGCAAGTCCAGTATCTTAAGAGCGTCTTTTTTAGTCAGAGCGCGGAATACGATGATTTTGTCTATGCGGTTAAGCAGCTCCGGCCTCATCATCTTCTTGATTTCGTCCAGCACTTTGTTCTTATTCGCGTCGTGGAGGTCGTCTAAATTATCCATATCGGCGGCGCTGATAGCCGAGAATCCAAAGCTGGCTTCTTTTTGCAATTTTTCGGCGCCTATATTGCTGGTCATAATTATGATTGTATTAGTAAAGTCAATTTTCCGGCCCTTGGCATCGCTTAATACGCCGTCTTCTAGTATTTGAAGCAGGATATTGAACACTTCCGGGTGGGCTTTTTCAATTTCGTCGAACAGCACGACGCTGTACGGCTGGCGGCGGATTTTATCCGTCAGCTGGCCGCCGTCGTCGTATCCAACATAACCGGCGGGCGCTCCCACCAACCGGGCGACGGTATGATGTTCGGAAAATTCGCTCATATCTATCTTGATAAGCGCGTCCTCGGAGCCAAAAAATTCGCGCGCCAGCACCCGCGCCAGCTCGGTTTTACCGACTCCGGTCGGGCCTAAGAATATAAAAGATCCAATTGGCCGTTTTTCCGATGATATTCCGCTCCTTGAACGGCGCACAGCCCGGGCGACCGTAGATACGGCCTCATCCTGACCAATGATGTATTTGCTAAGATTTTTCTCCAGGTTTACCAGGTATTTGGCTTCAGCGCGGATGACTTTAGTTACCGGGACGCCGGTCATTCGCGACACCGTCTCGGCTACGTCATCTGAAGTTAATGTAATCGGCTTGCCTGTCTTATGGTTTTTTTCCAGCTCTTTCATTTTCTCGTTCAGCTGGCTGGCCGCTTGCTTTTCCCGCGCGGCCTTCTCGTAATCTTCGGCATCAACGGCGTCATCGATGCGGCCGTTTACCAGTTTCAGCTCTTTTTGCAGCTGTCGCAGCTCGGGCGGAGTTTTACCTTTATTAACCCGCAAGTATGCGGCGGTTTCATCAAGCAAGTCTATCGCTTTGTCGGGCATAAAACGGTCGTTAATATAGCGCCTGGCGAACTGAACCGTATCGGCTAATACCTCGTCGTTTACTTTGACGCCGTGGAACTCTTCATAATACTTCCTCAGTCCTTTTAAAATCGCCAGCGTTTCGGAAGGCGTAGCTTCCGGTACTTGCACGGGCTGGAAGCGCCGCTCCAGAGCGGCGTCTTTTTCCACATGGCGGGTGTATTCGTCCGTCGTAGTAGCGCCAATCAAGCGGATTTTGCCGCGCGCTAAGCTTGGCTTGAGAATGTTGCCGGCGTCCATAGAGCCCTCGGCTGCGCCGGCGCCGACTATCAGATGCAGCTCGTCAACGAATACGATTGCATCCTTGTCGTTTTCCAGTTCGGCGATAACTTTTTTAAGGCGGTCTTCGAATTCGCCCCGGTACTTGGTGCCGGCTATCATGCCCGCCAGGTCCAAAGTGATAATTTTCTTGTTTAGCAAGCTGTCGGGTACTTCTTCGTTAACTATCCGCTGGGCGATACCTTCGACAATTGCCGTCTTCCCTACTCCCGGTTCGCCGATCAGGACGGGGTTATTCTTGGTGCGCCGGTTCAGAATGGTAATAACCCGGCGGATCTGCGGTTCGCGGCCGACAACCGGGTCCAGCTTGCCTTTGCGCGCCTGCTCCGTCATATCCGTGCCAAAATAATCCAGCGTCGTTTTACGGCCGCTTTTGGAGCGGCGGCGGCTGCCGTTGGATTTATCTTCCTCATACTGCTGGCGGTTAAGGAATTGCTCGACTTCGCCGCTAAGGCGGTCGATATCAACGCCCATGTCACGCAACAGGGTCGTGGCCCTGGCGTTCTTTTGGCTGAGGATGCT
>DASUJO010000055.1:0-12128 GCA_036279215.1 Saccharimonadales bacterium (SeqCode) | reverse complement strand
ATGTATTTGGCGATTGATGTGGGCGCCACTAAAACTTTGGTTGCGGCTTTTACCGCCGGCGGCAAGCTTAGCCGCCAAACAAAAATCAAAACCGCCAAGAAATATCCGCAGTTTCTGGACGAACTTCAAGAATTATTGGCTTCGCCCGGTTACAGCGGGAGCGAATACGATGCCGTATGCTGCGCCATCCCCGGAATGGTAGACCGCAGTGATGGCAGCGGCATCAGCTTTGGCAACCTGCCCTGGTACGACGTACCGATAGCCAGGGATATCGGCAAATTGGCCGGTAAGGATGTGCTTGTGGAGAATGACGCCAAACTGGCCGGGCTGTACCAAGCTCTAACTCATAAAAAGTATAAAAAGCTGCTTTATATAACACTAAGTACCGGTATAGGCAGCGGTCTTATCGTGGATGGCAAAATTGATGAAACGCTCGGCGATTCTGAAGCTGGCCGGATGGTATTGGAACACGAAGGCAAGCTAAAAAAATGGGAAGAGTTCGCCTCCGGCAAGGCGCTTTATGAGCGCTTCGGCAAAAAAGCCGCCCAGCTGGATAACCCGTTCGCCTGGAAGGCCTATGCCAAGGATGTGGCAAGAGGATTGGAAGCGCTGCTTGCGGTATTACAGCCCGACGCGGTGGTTATAGGCGGCAGTGTGGGCGCCCATTTAGAGAAGTTTGCCGAGCCCTTAAAAAATGAGCTTAGGAAAAACGCTGACAAAATGGTTGCCATCCCGCCTATAATAAAGGCAGTACATGCCGAGGAAGCAGTAATTTATGGTTGCTACGAGTACATCAAGCAAAATATGTGATCTTCATCCGGATGAGCAGCCCGGGCAAAAACCACGCTTTTTGCCAGGAGCGATGAGAAACCGCGAAGGGGTTTCTCATAAGCCGGAGCCGAAGGCGTAGGCGCTATGGTTACTACGAGTACATCAAGCAAAACGCCGGCTAAAGATTTTATCGCCCGCCTTCGCAAAGATTTCCCGCAGTATAGCTTTGAGCCGGGCAAACAGGATCACTGGTCGCCCAAGACTAATACGATTACTTATAACGAGTCGGCGGCGCTCAAGGATATTCAATACGGCATACTCCACGAACTGGCACACGCCAGGTTGGGTCATTACAACTACCATAACGATTTTGAACTGCTAAAACTGGAAAGCCAAGCGTGGGAGCTGGCAGCCAAGACCGGCAAAAAATACGGCGTTATTATCAGCAACGACCATATCCAGGATTGCCTGGATACTTACCGAGACTGGCTGCACGCGCGCAGCCGCTGCCCTACCTGCGGTATGCACGTGCTGCAAAAAGACCCGCACCATTACCACTGTTTTAATTGCCGCACCGAATGGCAGGTCACCAGCGGCCGCTTTGTGCGTCCCTACCGGCGAAAAATCAGCGCATAGGTGCTCTGCGAGTTAAGAATTATGAATATTGAATTAAGCTATCCCCAAAATTCTTAATTCGTAATTCTTAATTCCAATAAAAAAACCCGCCTGACCAGTCAGCCTAAACGGGTTTTTTTATTTAGCTTCGCTTGCGGGCGATGCGGGTTGACGGGCCGCGGCGGCTTTTGAGTCCGCCCTTGCGACCGGCTTCGCGGGCCAAATCGCGGTTAGCGAAAAAGCCGCCGGTGTGGCCGGCTTTGCCGCCCATAGCGCCGATACGGGCATAAAAATCTTTGCCGTATTTGGTCTTGTTGGTGGCAGCCGCGCGGGCGCCGCCGATTCGTGTTCCAGCCATTGGTAACACCTCCTTATTAATATTCCACCTGGCTATCGAAACAAAAAAAGAGGTTCGGAAACCCTCTTTTTATCTCGAAACTATGCTTATGGTATCATTTTAAACTTTTTATGTCAACCCGGCACTTAGCGCTGATGTAGTAAAATCGCATACATGTATTACTTATATCTCTTGTATAGCGAAAAGAGTAAGGAGTTTTATATTGGTTCAACCCCAGATTTAAAGAAGCGATTTTACTCCCACAATGAACGTGGGTCTTTCTCAACAAAATCAGGCGCACCCTGGAAACTGGTTTATTACGAAGCCTACATGACGAAAGAAGACGCTCTGAGAAGAGAACGAAGATTGAAGCACTACGGACAAGGGCTGCGAAGACTGAAAGAGAGGATTACTATAGTCGATCAGCGCTAAGTGCTGGGTCAACCCCTGAACTATTACACTTGTTCTTTTTGAATATACATGCTATAATAAATGCATTAGTCCAAAACAAACACTTATGCCCGAAGAAAAGCTATCGTTTTTACCGCCTGAACCGCAATATATCGCTGAAAAAGAAGTATTCGAGATCCCCTTAAGCGATTGGCGCCTCAAGAAACCATGGGAACTGCGCCTATATGCTTCTGAACTCGTTTCTAAGAGGATGGGCGACGAAGCCCAAGTCACCTCTTTAAAGGTAAAAAAGCCGCATCTGATGCGTAAGACCGTAGCAAAGCTTAAGCGCAGCGAGCCACAGGCACGCCTGCTGGTGACGATAAAGTTCTAAACGGTTACTACAGCTTTTGCGCCCTGGCCTTCGGCCGGCGCGATATCTATACTGCCGCCAAGGTACTGCATAATCAGCCGGTCGGCGTACAAACTGAGGCCTATGCCCTGGCGGTTGAAATCACGGGCGGCGTCCTCTGCTCGGCTGAACGGTTCGAATAGCTGTTTGCGCTTGGCTTCGTCTATGCCCGGGCCGCTGTCGCTAACAGTTATCTGAATACTATCGTCTTTCTTATATGAGCCAATTTTAATCACTCCGCCTTCGGGGCTGTATTTTATGGCGTTGCTAAGCAGGCTTTCAACTACCAGGCCCAATTCCTGGTCATCTGAATCGATCCATTCCTGGGTAAGGTTAAGTTCTACCCGCAGCTTCTTGGCGTCCAGCTCACCCTTAAGTTTGTTCGTGGCGTCGTTAACCAGCGCGTATAAATCTACCGTCTGGCGCCTGGCTGCTATACCGGCGCCGGCCAGACCGGCAACCATCCGGAACTTGGCGATGGTCGATTCAAACTGGGCGATGGCGCTGGTAATCGGTTTGGCTAACTTTTCAGTCGGGTAAACCAGGTTGTTTATCTGGGACTTTATCTGGGCCAGCGGCGTTTCAAGCTCAGCCACACCGGCTACGATGAACTGGTTGCGCTGTTCATCCAATGAGCGCTGTTTGTCCAGTAGCTGCAGCTGGTTCTGGCGCAGCTGGCGGGAACTGGAGCGTGAGCGGACGGCGGTATAAAGCAAGACCGCCAGCAACAACATGGCAACTGCTTGCGTCAGGGCTCGGACGAGTGATATATCAAAATGCATGATGTGCGAGTATAAGTAATCGCCGAGCAGTACCAGCGCCAAAGTAGCAATAGCCGGGACGTAAAACACCGGCTGGCGGAAGATTGCCGGGTTTACGGCCACGGGACGTTTTAGGTCTGATGCGCCGGCGGAAGTTAGCAACGCTTCGCCGCCGCCTGACGGGCTTATTACGGTTGATGGCTGTATTGCCGCGGGCGCTGCAAGACTGCTTACACCGGCATAGTTAATGCCCTGGCGCTGCCCGCTAATGTTCGCCAGCAATCCGTTAATGTGCTTGCCGAGCTTGTCCGATAGATTTTTAAGATTGCCGGTCGCCTCGGCGCCCAATATACCGTTCATCAGCTCCACCCCGCCGCTGATGGCAGTCAAAGGCGTGCGCAGATAGTGCGAGCCAAGGGTTATGAAGTTGGCTTTTTGTTCGCTTAGTGAGCGCTCTTTGGCCAGCTGTTCTTCCAGCCGCTTGGCGGCCTGGCGTTCTTTGCGGGCCTGGTTGAGCAGCCGCGCGACTGTCAATGCCAGAAGAACGAATATCAGCCACGGGAAGGCCGCCACTACGATTGGCGGCAGGTGGCCGAATATGGCGTTAAGAAGCTTGTCCAGCCAAGAGCTGAAGCCTGAGTAAGCACCCAAACCGTTAGCGCTGCCGGTAATGGTGCCGCTTCCCGGCTTGTCGGGTTTAACGGGCAATACTTTCCAGAATGTCAGGCTGGCGGTTCCTTCGTCTATCTGGGCCACCGCTAGCCGGATGTCGGGCTGGTTATCGCCGTTGACGTCCTGGCTGACTTCTACGCCAGTGTCGACGCCGAACGAATTGTTGTTATTGTCTTGGAACGTAACCGTATCTGAATCGACTTGGGTAATCGTTATGGTTTCTGTCTGGTCGCTAAGTACTGCCGGAGTAAACGAAAAGCTATCGCCCCCCTCACCGGTTGTGGAGTAGCCGCTGCCGTCGGTAAAGCCGGGTTGGTTATCCAGATCGGTGGTTGTTCCCTGCGACCCAGATGCAGGCGGAGTAGCGCTACCGCCCGACGAACCGTTCCCGCCGCTTGAGGGCGATGGCGAAGGGCTTGGGTTTGGCGACGGGCTGGGTGAAGGACCAGGTGAAGGCGGCGGAGCCGGCGGCGGTGATGGCGGAGAACTGTCGGTAGATATATCCACCGCCGGGCTGCTTTGGGCGCTTTCGTTAGAGGCACCGTCGTAGGCACTGACAGTGTATGAATAGGTAGTGCCGGGGGTTAGGCCAGAGTCTAAGAAACTAGTGGTGGCAGAAGAGCCGATCAGGCCACCATCGCGGTAGATATGGTAACCAGTGACGGCTGTATCATCAGTGGAGCTGTTCCAGCCAACGGTGATGGTAGTGGTAGTGGAGGATATCTCATGGACGTTAGTTGGAACTGTGGGGGCGGTGGTGTCACCGGGGCCATTAACTGTGAAGCTGTAAGCTACGGTATCCGTAAATGTACCAAGAGCGCCGTTGTCATCAGATAATTGGATGGTGAAATTATAGCTGCCTGAAGAAGCCGGCGTACCGCTTAACTCACCGGTTCCACTGTCTAAGCTCATCCCCCCGGGCAGACTGCCCGCTGTAACCGAGTAAGCAGGTGTACCTTGGGCATAAGCCCCTACGCTTGTGCTGTACGGGGTACCGGCAGCCCCGGCAGCAAGATTATCTTCCAGATCGGCGAAATTATATATCAATACTCGGTTATTAGCTCCGTCAGATACATAAAGCCGGTTGTTAGCATTGTCGTAATAGTCGCTGATTCCATAAGGACCGCACATATAAGCTTGAGTTGGAATGCAATCAGATTCATCGTTTACAAAATCATGTTGGCCAAGCAAAGCAACCGCGTCCTCATTGTCAGAAATGCTGTTTACATCGAATATGAGTATGCGGTTGGAATTGCTATCTTCAACAAATAATCGTTGGTGGTTTGCGTCGTATGCCAGCCCTCCTGGACCGAAGCTTTTTGCGTCAGGAATATTACTTAAATCGCTAGCCGAATCACTACTTGTAAAATCGGCTTCACCTAATACATTGCTGGCATTCATACCATTTGATAATGTGCTTGTATCAAATACCATCACGCGGCCGGCATCCCACCAATCTGCAACGAATAATCTGTGGTTAGCGCTATCAATTGACAGGCCGTTAGGATAGCTAAGGCCAGCCTGGGTCGTGTTCGGTGTGGTGTTAGAAGTGAAGTCGGGCTGGCCCAGCACATAGCTGGCATTCATGCCGTTGCTGATTCCGCCGGAAAGGTCGTAGACCAGAACGCGGGCGTTACCACTGTCGCCGACGTATAAATAATGCGAGGCGGGGTCGTAAGCCGTGCCGCCCCATAAGAACGATGTGATATTTTGGCTCGCAGTTGCCGAGTCGTTAGAAGTGAAGTCGGGCTGGCCCAGCACATAGCTGGCATTCATGCCGTTGGTTATTCCGCCAGATAGATCGAAGACCAGAACGCGTGAATTATAAACATCGGCAACAAATAGCCGCTGGTTGGACTCGTCAATGCTAGCTCCTTCGGTACACCGCATGGTCGATTGGTCTACTGTAGTGTTTGAAGAAGTGAAGTCGGGCTGGCCCAGTATATAATCGGCCGTCCTGTCGATGAGCGTGTTGGTGCTGTCTAGGTTGAATATCCTGACGCCGTATCCGCAATCAGAGACAAATAAGCGGTGGTTTATAGGGTCGATAACGGTTCCTCCCTCGTAATCAAAGCCCTCGTTATTAGGAGTGCCGTTGCCGTTATATGCTGTGTTCTGGTCAAACACGCCGTTCCCGCCGCCGTCCATTTGGCCAACCACGTTGCTTGCCAAGTATGGAGTACCGGGGTTCGGCGGTACTGTGTAATTATCATAAATCATTACGCGGTTATTGCCTTTGTCGGAGACGTAAAGCTTCTGGCTGGCGGAATCATAAGTTACGCCGGTAGGATTTTTTAGCTGGGTTTGCGATGTGCCAGAACCACTAGCACTGTAGTTTGCTTGTCCTATCAGATCACGGGCAGACATGCCGTTAGTGATACCGCCAGTTAGATTAAAGACCGTGACTCGGTTGTAGAGTGAGTCGGCCACGAAAAGTGCTTGAGCCGTGGTGTCGTACCAAAGTCCGCTAGGCTCTGACATGCGCTGTTTATCGCTTAAGCTGTTGACAGAACCGTCGGTACTATCAAAATTAATATCTCCGAGTATCCAACTGGCATCCATACCGTTGCTGATGCCACCGGAGAGGTCGTAGATAATAACGTAACCGCTAGACCCACCGCCAGAAGTAAACAGCCGGTGATTTACGTTATCATATGCCAACCCCGTCTCGCCAACGCCTTTTTGCAGATTAAGCTTATAGCTGTTAGTAGTGAAGTTCGGCTGGCCCAGAACGTAACTGGCATTCATACCGTTAGTTATACCGCCGGAGAGATCGTAAACCATTACACGATAGTTTCCCCTATCTGTTACATAGAGCGTGCTATTGGCTGAATCGTAAGCTAAGCCTTGCGGGCTCCAAAGACTACTTTGGGTTGTAAAAGTCCCGTTGCTGGTGAAGTTCGGCTGGCCCAGAACGTAACTGGCATTCATACCGTTAGTTATACCGCCGGAGAGATCGTAAACCATTACACGGTTATTGTCGTAGTCAGACACGAACAATCTGTTGTTTACGTTGTCATATGCCATCGCCGTTTTTCCACCCGAAAAGTTCCACATTAAGTTATTTTGCTTCGGTAAACCATCTGCCGAGAAATCACTGAAAGATGGGTGGCCTATGACATGATTTGCGCTATAGCTTGTTAAGTTATTACTGCTGTCTAGGTCGTATATCAGAATTCGACCGTTTGCCGTGTCTGCCACGAATAGACGGTGATTAGTTTTGTCTAGTAAGCTGGTTTCGGATGACATAAAGGTTGAAGTGAAATATCCATAGTTATCCCAGTCATAAGAAGTGTAATCCGGGTCGCGTGTACCGTTGTTTTGGCCGATAATGCCGTTGGCCGGCATCCCGTCCAAGACCGATGAAACATCATACTGAAGCATCCGGTTATAATCGCCTACCAGTAGCGTATTGGCGCCAGGCACGTATTCCAGGGCATAGGGGCTATCCTGTCCATCTTGGTCGCGAGTAAAATCTTGGGCTGTGAAGTTTGGCTGGCCGAGTACGTGGCTGGCGTTCATGCCGTCAGAAATACCGCCGGAGAGGTCAAAAACAGTAGTACGGCTGTTGTCAAACTCGGCAACAAACAGCCGCTGACCAGCTGGATCGTAACTGATGTCATTCGGCCCTCGCATGCCGTTTTGGGTAATAGCTGGGCCGGAACTGGTGAAATTTGGCTGGCCGAGTACGTGGCTGGCGTTCATGCCGTCAGAAATACCCCCGGATAAATCAAACGTTAACACCCTGTTGTTCCCGCCATCCGCCACATACAGGGTACTGCTTGCTGAATCGTAATCCAGCCCGCTGGGTTCGAACATACCGTTTTGGGCGGCGGCCTGGCCGGAACTGGTGAAATTTGGCTGGCCGAGTACGTGGCTGGCGTTCATGCCGTTGCTTATTGAAGTGGTGTCGTATACGAGGACCCGGTTAGAGGCAAAATCGGACGCAAAAAGATTATTCGTTGCCGTGTCAAAGGCTAGGCCATTGGCAGAACTTAGGCCATTTTGAGTTGTAAGTGCGTTCTCCGTTACAAAATCGGGTTCGCCAAGAACGTAACTGGCGTTCATGCCGCTCATAACGCCACCCGAGAGGTCGTAAACCACCACTCGGCTATTATTATCATCTGCCACAAACAAATACTGTCTAGCGGAATCATAAGCCAAAGCATCCGGCCTGTACAACCTGTTTTGCGCAAGGCCAGTACCAAGACTATCATAAACATCCAGGCCCGGTTGTCCCAGTTCGTAACTAGCCGTGAAGGCATTAAACTTGTTGCTATTATCCAGCGTAAATATCATTACCCGATCATCAAACTCGTCGCTAACGAACAGCCGGTGGTTAACTAAATCTGTGGCGATGCCAGAAGGTGTAGCCAGGTTTGCGTAGTTGCCATTGTCGCCATAGCTGGAGGGGCTTGCGCCTCGATTAAAGAGCGGTTGCCCCTTGCCGTCCAGCTGACCAAGCACATCGCTGGCAGTGTACGGCGGCGCGGCCGCGGCGTCCCGGCTAACCAGTAGAGTCAGCATAGGTAATATCATGGTGGCTAAAAACGCAACCAACACCAACGCGTGCGCATGCCTTTTCGCAGGCGAGCACAATCTATGCAGTCTGTCGGTATGCTTCAACCACATCAGTACCAATACCGGCAAAGCTATTACCGACACCAACGCCACAGCAAATACCACGCCGGCCGAGCTTTTAGTCCGGCTTAGGCGCTTTTGGGCTTTTAGTTCTTTTTGGCGGCGAATAATTTTATCGCCCACGGTTTGCTGCATTTTTTTTGTTTTGGCTAACCTAATAAAAATTATAGATCAGCAACAGATTAAGTCAATCTGTTTTATTCCGGCCGCGGATTGTTGCCGTTAATCGCGTAAAAATACTACGCCAACCAGCGCGTCCTTTGTAGTTTTGTAAGGGTCTTTATGGGTAAAGGCGCCTTCCAGTTCTTGGCTGTCATCATCGTCTTTATCCAAGTACAGTTCGTTTATTTCGATAAGCATTTTGTCGTCTAAGTTTTCTTGGGACACTTCGGGTGGATTAAAGTGATAAGCCTTTGCAAGTTCTTTTAGTTTGTATATTCCGATGCACGGGGCATCCTGCCCAGATGCGTATTCAGCCGGGTTATTTTCTGTGTGGTGAGTTTGATAAGTCTCCTGCCACCCGGCCAAATCCATGCCAAAAATTACTTGGTGTTCGTCGGGCGGCCAGCCGTGTTTTATGCCAATGCCGTTAAATCCGCTGTAAATAAAATCGTCTGGGTTCAGCCCCAAGCTTTCCAAAAACGCCGCGAATTGCTCGATGTATTCGGGGTCGCTCGGCGATACATAGCCATCCGGTTTGAATTCGGCTTTTATTAATTCTTGTGGTATAGGCGCTGTTTCCATGGTTATTCCCCGCTCTCGGTTTTATCAAGTATTTCTTGCAAGTCTTCCAGAAGTTTTTGGGCGTCCGACTCATAAAACTCCCTTGTCGGCCAGCCGGCTTCAATCATTGGCGTTTCTTCGCCTTTCAGTATATTCAGCGGTTCGGTCCTTAAGCCGTGCGCGATGGGATTTGCGCCGGTCAAGAATTCTAAATGAAGCACATGGTTAGGGTCTTGGAAACCATACGTTACTTCGTAATCGTAATTCCAATTTGGCTTAGGCCCATCAATTGGCCGTGTTATTCGGATAGCAGGACTGCTGTGGGGCGGCCCGGCAGTAAGCTTTGGATCGTCTATCGGAACCGTTGCCGTTAAGAATAATTCGTTTTCTTCCTGGCCTTCCCTCTCCAAAATAATGTACAAGGCCTGGTATATCCTTTGCCGCGATTCTTCGGTCAAAGGTTCTTGTTCCCATAAATTCTCGAATTCAAATCCAGCCATATTATGTTCTAATATTATAGCACAACTTACCTCTTACGTCAAGGGGTTTAGATGGCGGCATGGCGCTTTTGTTTAATCCGCAAACTTGTTATTTAATGCCTTGAGATGAGTCCTAAAAACAGACAAGAAGCTAGCGTAAAGCGGCCTGAGCGCTTCAGCCCGCGCTATTTCCGCAATATCGGCGCAACACTGCTTATCGGCTGGGTATCTATTAATGGCGCCGTAAAATTAGCCGCTCCCGAAGACCGCCAATCTATTCTAAACTTTAATCCGCTTACCCTGCCTACTAACATAGCTGCTTACTTTGATAACAATGGGTGCTCCGCGGAATCACGGGCATTTGGCCCGGCAATGGCAGAACCAAAGATTGAGCTTGCAAACTCTGCGGCCTACAAAAAAGAGCTCGGGCCCGCAAGCAGCCCCAGCCAGGCAATTGGCTTATTAAGCGAATTCACCGATAAAAACTATGGCTTTAAAACCTCATCAAAATTGAATGCTTTAAACCTAAACCCTGCCGCTGCCCAACAATTTAACGCCGGAATTATCGGCGTGTTTGAACAGTTTTCGGCAATGCCGAACGAGCTTGTAAACCTTGCGAATATCAGCGGTTTAAGTATTAGCGAAGAATCGGACCGGCTCGGAGATGCCGATAATTTTGACGGAGCTATAAACCTGAGCCTAAGCGCGTTAATTGATGGCAGCGAAAAGCGAGTTTTGGCGCATGAAATCGGCCATCTTTTAGATGATAAAGAGTGCGGGGTGCGAGGCAAAAATCGCGATAAAACGTTCGAATCGCTTAATTCACCTGGGTTTAAATACGGCACTTCGGACCAAAACGAACAAAAAAGAAATTTGGCAAGCTTTTACGCCGGAGCCAGCCCAGCGGAAGATAAGGCCGAAATTTATTCGTTTCTGCTAACCGGGGCTGTTAGCTACGAAAGCCTGCGAAGCTTTCCCGAACCCGTCATAAAACAGAAGTTTGAGCTGCTGCTATCGCGGCTGGAAAACCGCCTGCCCGGAATATCTAACTTCCTGCTTAGCCAACGCGGGGTATAATAATACCCGCAATACAGAGGATAGGAGGTATTTATGGGTAATATAACACTGGATCCGTATCTGTTCTTTCCGGGAAACGCGCGAGAGGCGATGGAGTTTTACAAATCTGTGTTTGGCGGAACGCTGGAAGTTCAGACGATGAACGAAGTGCCTCAAGGCGCAGAAGAAAGAAGCATGGTAAACGACAGCAATAAAAACCAGGTTATGTTCGCCAAACTAAGCGGTGATTTTACACTGCTAGGCAGCGACGGCCAAAAAGCCTCGCCTGAATCCAAGAAAGTCGAGTTAAGTATTACCGGGGATGACGAAGCTAAGCTTAAAGACTGGTTCGAAAAACTGTCGGACGGCGGCAAAGTTACCCTGCCGCTTAAAAAACAGTTCTGGGGCGATTCGCTTGGCATGGTCCATGACAAATTCGGCGTTGATTGGATGATTAATATAACTGCGGCAAAGGAGTAGATATGCAGAAGGTGGTCCCTTTTTTATGGTTCGACAAAAACGCTGAAGAAGCGATGAATTTCTACGTGGATATTTTTAACGGTTCTCCCGGCAAAAGCGCCGATTCAAAAATCATTTCAATAAAGCGTTATGAAAAAGGCATTAATGCACCGGGAATGCCTGAGATGGAAGGAAAAGTTTTAACAGGTGTTTTCGTTCTGAACGGGCAAAAATTTATGGCGTTGGACGGCGGCCCGGTCTTTAAATTCAACGAATCAATTTCTCTTTATGTGGAATGTGAGAATCAGGCCGAAATCGATTATTTTTGGCAAAAGCTACAGGACGGCGGCGGCAAAGAAAACGTGTGCGGCTGGCTTTACGATAAATACGGCCTGGCGTGGCAGGTTCACCCTAAGAATATGTCCGAGCTGACAAAATCCACACAGCAGTTCAACGAGATGCTAAAGATGAAAAAAATCATCATAGCCGACCTGGAAAAAGCCGGCTAGTCTAACACGTGCAAAATAAGTTTGCGTATGACTTCGGCTTCTTCTTGTTCTTTTTGATCACGGTGTCTGCGCGCTTCTACTTCGCGCCTGATCTTTTCCGATTCAACTTCATGGCTCGCGGGAATATGCCTATGAGCAGCCGGTTTTTCTAAAGTTATTTGAGCTTCGTTCATTTTTGTTTTTACTTTCTGTTTTATTAACAGTAGCTACATTGTATCACAATGTACCAAAAAAGTCAATTTAGTGCTTTAGGAAATATGCAGCAGCTCAAAAACCTGGTTTATCAGATACGCCGGCCAAACC
>DASUJO010000054.1:0-8093 GCA_036279215.1 Saccharimonadales bacterium (SeqCode) | reverse complement strand
TATATACTATGTGTCGCACAATGTATATTTTGCGACTTGTAATATTTCTTACAGGTTGATTAACGATACCTCTATTAACAGGGGGTATAGAGACTCAACGCGTCTTTTGCCTATATATTTTATTTCTAAATACACATTGTTCTCCATATGGTGCCCCATAAATAAGCGGGATTTAATAATATCCTTTATTGCGCTAAGTTATCCACAGACGGCATTTCAAATATTTGACTTTTGGCCTTTTGATATATTTATATATATTTCCCCTGCTTTGCCTGCCTTGCTTCCCAATTTGACTTTTTAAACTTTATATATAATTATATAGTTTTTTGTTCCGCAGTGAATAAGGTATAAATATGAACAATTTACGAACTATGCCAGGGTGGTGAAGTTAGTATTCAAAACGCGCCTAGTTCAGAATCAAGCTGCGACAGGTCGCTATTATCGGCGCTTGATGAATCATAGGAATCGAGCGCCTTATTAGCTTGGTCCAAATCTGCTGAGGATGTTATTTTTGCCGGTACCTTTACGGCGTTTGCGCTGGCGGATGGAGCTTGCTGTAAGGACGCTTCAGTATCATTAGTGATCTTATCAGTAGCCGTCTTGGTGTTGTAAACTTTATACCCCACTGCCCCTATAAGTACCGCTATTACTAAGATCAATACTGCTTCAATGGCCGCGAAGCCTTTATTTTCTAATCTTTTATCCATTAGTCGCTTTCCCCGCTGTCTGTGGTATTGCTGCTGCCAATTGATGTCTTGATAGCGACGATAAAGTCTTTTATAGATTGCTGGTATTCATGCAACGCCTTTATTTCCGCCTTCAGGTCGACCTTGAACCCGCTGGCGGCCGCTTTAGGGTCAGAGCCGTCGCAGGTGAATGAAACATTGTCGTTTTTAGCCGTATCTATCGCTGCGGTTGCGGCTTCCTTTTTAGCATTAACGCCGGCTAACAGTTCGTCGTAATTGCTTATCGAAATATTCTTTGCGGCGTAAAAATCCTGGACTTTTTGCGATATCGAGTCATAAACGCTGAGGCGCTTTTCGCCCCGTGTTGCTATGCGGTCCAGTATATTGTTTATGGCCCGCTCGCGGTTTTGGCATGCTTTAAGCTTAACTCCTTCCAGATGCGCGGCAATTGCTTCTTTTTTAGCGCCGCCTCGGTTATCGCTGCCTATATTTTCTAGGGCAATGGCGGTACCGCTGAACATAATTACGGTTACGAGTATTAAAGGGAGAGTTTTAATGATTTTTCGGTTCATGGCTTACAGCGTAAGTTTATTCCGATACTTATGCTAATGTCAATTAACGCCGCGCATTTAGTTATAGAATATCTTGCCTGAAACACGGACATCCAGGTATTTGTTCGGTTGTTTGTTCTGCTGGTCAAAACGGTGCCTGGCAGCCAGGAACTGGCCGCTCTGCACCAGCGGGTCGCCGCCAAGATAAAATTTAACGAAATAAGGTTTATCTTTTGTGCGGATATCTAACTCCTGCGCTGATTGCGGGAAAGTCAAAGATTTTATCGGTACACTGGCTCTCTTAGCCTGGGCTATAACCGTAAGGATAAAATCTACATCCGAACGGCTAAGCGCCGCCTCGCCTTTCCTAGCGCCAAACCCGGTATCGTCAAAAATCGTAGGCAAGTCCTTGATGTTTGGAAAATCTTTGGCATCGCCAACCACAGTCCCATTTGCATCTATGACCATGCGCCAATCGGCACCGAAAGTTCCAGCCGTCCCAAGGAATAGCAGGCTTGGCTTGGCAACCGAGATATGCAGTTTTGGCTCGCGGCTAAGCAGCGAGATGTCCGATGATACGCCGCTGACTTCCGGAAAGCGTTTTTTTAATTCCGCTGCCAGCGAACTGTCGTCAAACGTTAGTTTATTCCGGTATTTAAGGCCGCTGGCTATCTGGTCTGCCGCATCGTTATATACGGCTGCCTGATGGTAGGCGGTAGAGTCAACGACGGTTTTAGGGTTTGAGCCCAATGTCAGCGCATATACTACAAATGCGATGGCCGCCAAAATCACAGCCCAGTCAAAAATTCGACCGGCCGCTGACTTATGCTTTTTTAGTTTTTCGGATTTCTTAAACGGGCTTGGCGTATCAGCCGGGCCGGAGCGGTAATACGTCATTGCCGGGCGGCCGCTTAAATTAGGTTCGCGCCGCCTGGTTTTATTTTTACGGCTTAGCATCATGCTCCGCTATTTCCGGCTTGGCTTCTTGTAGAAGTAGTGCAGCAAGCTTGGCGGCGGCTTCCGGCTTGGCCAGTTTGGCTAAATTAGCGGCTAATTTTTGCCTGCTGCCCTTATCGCCAAGCAGCGCCGATACGGCGGCCGCCAGCTCTTGTGGTGTTGCATTATTGTCAACAATAACAGCTGCTTGCATTTTACGCAGTTCCTCGGCGTTCTTAAGCTGGTGGCCGCCGGTAAGATGCGGAGCCGGCACCAGCACCACCGCCTTAGACTGGGCTGCCAGCTCGGCTATGGTCGTAGCTCCCGCCCTGGTTATAATGACATCGGCAGCACCGCTGTATAAATAAAAATCAGGCGTAAATCCCAATATCTTTATACGGCTGGAAACATCTTTTGGCAGCGATTTATATTCGGTTGTTACTGTTCCTAGGTGCTGTTGGCCGGCGATATGGACGATTTCCAGCTGCTTAAAGCTTTCCAGCAGGTCTGGAGCGGCGTTTATTACCAGGTCATTGATCGTTTTAGCGCCCAGCCCTGCCCCGCCTGCCAACAGTACCAGATTGCCAGGCTCAAATCCGAGCTTTTTTTTGTATTCGGCTTGCAACCTGGCATCAACTCTGCGGATTCTTTCGTCAAGCGGGATTCCGGTATAGCGGATAGTTTGATTGGCGTAAGAATAATAATCTGCCGGCATGCCGGTAGCATGCAGCCGGGCAAACCGGCCGATGATTCGGTTTGCCAAACCGGGAACTGTATCGGAATCATGCGTAACAATTGGAATCCTCAGCAGTACCGCCGCCAGGCCGACGGGCACGGCAACATAGCCGCCTTTAGAAAAAACCACATCCGGCATTATGCGCCTAAGTAACTTCTGCGAGTGGCCGATACCGGCAAAAACCCTAAAAAGGTCGCGGACGTTTAAGGCTATGGTACGGACGTCTGCCAGATGCGCAAGCAGCGATTCGCCGTGGTAACGGCGAAATTTGCCCGCCGGCACGGTATAAACCTCGTCAAAAACTTTGAACCGGTCTTTTAAGTCGCCGGCCAGCGATTCGCCCTTCAGGCCGATATAAACTATGCGGCAGCCTTTGGATTGCTGCCTAAGTGCGCGGGCGAGAGACAACAGGGGCATTATATGCCCGCCTGAACCGCCGCCGGTTAAAACTATAGTCGGTGCTTTTGTCATGTCCGGTTATCTGTTCAACTTCGCTGTAACTAGTATAGCGTGAAATCTGGTAAACCAGGCCGAGGGCAGCCATGATACAGATTATGCTTGTACCGCCCTGGCTTATAAGGGGCAGCGTTATGCCTTTTAGCGGCAGTACGCCCAGCATCGCGCCGATATTGATTATCATTTGCGTGCTGAACCAGGCAAGCACGCCTACCACTACCAGCCGGCTGAAAGTATCCGCCGTGTGCGTCGCAATGAGCTTAAGGCGTCGGATGTAAAGACCGTACAAAACAATAATTCCTGTTGTTCCAATAAAACCGAATTTTTCCGCCATAATTGCGAAGATAGAGTCATTTCCGGCCTCTGGCAAGTATCCATAGGCCTGGACGCCATAACCCAGCCCCTGCCCCAGCAATCCGCCCGAACCGACTGAGATAAGCGCCTGGCACGCCTGGTAGCCGGTAGTTTGGCAGTTCTCTCCGGGGTGCAAGTAGGTAGCCAGCCTTTCTCGGCGGTAACCGCTGCTGAATACCGCCAAACCCAAAAACAGCACTATGGCCGCGCCAATTAATGCAATACGCTTCATCGGCAGGCCGGCGGCATACGCCATCAGCCCCAGCATCGCTACCATAACCGCCGCCGAGCCCAAATCGCTCTGGAACTTGGCTACTAAAACCCCGATAAGCATCAAGACGCCTACTACCACCTGCAGCACATCGCGCGAATCGGAAAGCTGACCGTTTTGGCGCTTATCGGTAAAGAATTTAGCCAGCCAAAGAAGCAGCGCCAGCTTTATAAGCTCCGCTACCTGGAACGAGAATCCGCCCAGGCGAATCCATCGGTGCGCCTGGTAAACATCGTTAAGCGGCGTAAACATTACGATTACGGAAGCTAAAATGGCGGCTATGGCCAGCGGCGTTGTCAAAGCCTGCCAGCGTTTTACCGGGAAGTATGCCGCGAAAGCAAAAGCTGCCAGCCCCAGCCCGACATCTATAAACTGTTTGGTTATGAAATGGTTCTGGCTGATATTCTGAGACGCCGCCAAACCGGGACTGATTGAATAGACTACTACCAAACCTATTACCAGCAGCAGGGCCGTCAGGACAAATAGCCAGTGGTCGGGCTTGTGGCGCCGGCCAAGAGTCCCGGCCGCCGGTTCGCGCCGCCAAGCCCTTGGTCTCATAACGGCCCGCCCAGAATAAACGTAATTATACCGATAAGCGCCGCCACTTCGCCGATAACCCAGAAGCGCATGGTAACTTTTGTCTCTGGCCAGCCTATAGCTTCAAAATGATGGTGTATCGGGCTGGAGAGAAAGATTTTTTTGCCGCGCCACCTTTTGCTGGCTACCTGGATAATTACCGAGCCTGTTTCAATTACGAATACCGCGCCGATTATCGGCAGCAGCAAAACGGTGTCCGTCAGCATAGCCACCACTCCCAAAGCCGTCCCCAATGCGAACGAGCCGACGTCGCCCATGAAAAACCGCGCGGGATGAATATTGAACCAGGTGTAGCTAAGCAACGCGCCGACAACCGTCATACAAAAGCCGGCAATACCGTATTTGCCTTCTACGACGGCAATCAGCGCGTATGCGGCGAAAGCGATAGCCGATAAACCGCCGGCAAGGCCGTCAAGCCCGTCGGTAATATTGACGGCGTTGGCGGTAGAGATAATGACCAGCACAAACAGCGGGATAATAAGCCAGCCGATTTCCATGCTAGCGCAAAATGGAATATGTATATCAGTTACACCTAGCTTTGAATAAAACCACCAGCCGCCAATCAGCGATATGCCAAGTAGCAGAAGTATTTTTACTTTAGCTCGCATGCCGGCGATACTGCCGCCGATACCGCGGACGTTAATGATATCGTCAATAAGCCCAATTGCCCCCGCTCCGGCCATCGCCGCCACCGGCAGCCATGTTTCCGAGCGGCTTAAGTTGCCTGCAAGCGTCACAAGCACCACCGCCAGCACGAATACTATGCCGGCCATAGTCGGAACATTCTGCGCGTGTTTGGCGGCGTGCAGCTTGTTATAAACTTTGGCAACTTCGCCTGTTATGGAGTGCGAACGGGCTTTCTTCCACCATTGTCCGGCAAATGCCGCGGTGGTGTATATCGGCGTCAGCGCCATGGTTACAACAAAGCTCAAAAACCCGAGCAGAAAAATTTTTTCAATCGTCGCGGTGTCTACGAAAACAAGTAAGCTATGCATGTCTATTTTTATCGCTGCCTTTAATTATACCACTGTTATTTCCTAGTGAGATGATTTGGGAACGACGTTAAAGTTGTTAATCAGCATGTGGGCGATATCGGCGAAAATCGGCTGGGCGGCCTGGCTGCCGGCGTAACCGTAAATACCCGGCTCGTTTACGCGAACTACAATCACGTACTGCGGCTTATCGCCGCCTACGAATCCGATATAGGTACCGTTATATTTATCGGCGTAATAACCGCCGTCGGGGCTGGCGATTTCGGCGGTGCCGGTTTTGCCGCCCACTTCGTAGCTGTCGGGAAAGTTCAAATAACTGAAGCCGTTCAGGTAGTGCTGTTTTACCACGTAGTCCATCAGCTTGCGCATATCCTGACTAACTTTCGGCGCCACCACATGGTCGTTCACGACTTTTGGCTGTTTTGTTTCGGTCCGGCCATCCGGTAAAACAACTTTATCCACCAGCCTCGGCTGGTAATATTTGCCGCCGTTAATAACGCTGGATAAGGCCGCCGCCATCTGCAGCGGCGTGGCGGTCATGGCTTGCCCGAAAGAAGTGTTTGCATAGGTCAGCTGCAGCCCGAATCCCTTATCAGGGTCTGGCACCTGCCCGGGGGCCTCATATCCCTGTTCTATACCGGTAATTTTGCCGAAATTATAGTGGTTAACCATATAGTCATGCCATCTGTCGCGGGCTTTTTGGTTCACCGTACCGGTTTGGCCGCCCATCTGCATTAGCATCCAGGTAGCTCCGGTATTGATAGATAGATCAAGGATTTGGGCGATACTGTGCGTGCCAGGCCCGCCGTCTTCTTCGATATTTGTCACATCATGGCCGTCCAGATGCCAGCGGCTGGGGTCGTTATAGGTTGAGTTGGCGCTGATTACTCCTTGGTCGATTGCCGCGGCGGCAGTCAGCGGTTTCATGGTTGAACCGACCTCCAGAGGCGAACTGACACTGGCGTTGTTAAACACTGACGGGTCTTTTACTTTGAAAAACTGTGACGGGTCGTAAGTCGGCCAGTTGGCCATAGCTTTAACCGCGCCGCTGTATGGGTCAATCACTAAGGCGCTGCCCGATTTGCTGGCCGCCCTGTCCAAACCGGCTTTAAGCAGGCCCTCAAGCTGTTTCTGCATGCCGATATCTATCGTCAGCACTACGTCGCTGCCGTCCTTAGGAGCTATCTCTACGTTATCCTTTGAAGCGGCCAGCGGCACGCCGGCGGCATCGGTTACGGCTTTTAACCGCCCAGGGCTGCCGGAAAGCGCCTTATTCAGCGCCTGCTCGACGCCGTACTTGCCATCACCGTCATCATTGACGAACCCCAGAAGCTGCGAAGCCAAAGTACCCTGGGCGTACACCCGGTAGTCCTGCGGCTGCAAACCGATTCCAGGCAGTTTTAATGCCGAAATCTGGTCTTTTTGCTGCTGGCTAACGCGCTTTGCTAAAACTGCGTACCTGGTTCCCGGCGTGTGCATTATCTTGGCATAATCGGCCGCTTTGGCTTTGGTGATGGCGGCAATCTTGGCGGCCGCCGCATCGACATCTTTGATATAAACCGGGTCGGCATAAAGCGTATACATCGTCTGATTGAGTACCAGCGGCACAGTATTGCCGTTTTCATAAGCTTTGATAGTCCCCCGCTCCGCCGGTATCTCGTATTCCTTTAGCTGGGCGGCTTGGGCTTTATTTTGGTAATAATCGTGGCGGATAATCTGCAGGTAGAATAACCGGGCTGTAAAAATAACCAGCACGGCTATTAATAGCCCGTACCAAATCTTCAGCCGCTTGTTGGCCGAAATACTTGCCGGTAATCGCCGGTTTGGCCTTGCTGGAGGCATAAAGGCTAGCTTACTGCACAGAACCCGAAGGCGCCACTGATACCAGATCTTGGGCGGCCTTGCTGGATGCTACCCTCTCGAATGACTGCAGTCGGGCGGCTTTAATCTCCAGGTCTGTCTTTTGGCTTTTTAGCTGGGCCTGGTCTTCTTTAAGTTTGTTGATCTGATAGCCGTAAGAGTTCGTCTTGGTTACTTGCGTCAGGTATAGCAAACCTATCAAACAGCCGAGGATAATCAGAACTACGGTATTACTAACCGGTCCGAGCGAACGCCCCTTCTTGACGAAGCTGACGCTGTTTTGGTTGCGCCTGGCCATCGTGCCCCGGCGGCTGGCGGCTACTGAACTTGAATATGTCATGTTTTTTGTTTTTGTTTTTGCCGGAAGCCCTCGCTGCTTCCCGGTGGTCCTCGCCCGGAACGCTTTCGCGCCCGGGCAAGGAACGCCAGACTAGTGGACTACTCTGACTTTTATACGCGCCATGCGCGATTTATCCGTTACCTTGATAGGCATGGATTTGTCCTTTAGTCCTTTCTGTTGGTTTTTATTTTTGCTGCGGCCCGCAGTTTTGCGCTGCGCGCTCGCGGATTTAAAACGACTTCATCTTTTGTAGCGGTTATCGGCTTTTTAGTCAATAGTTCCAGTTCTCTGCCGTACTCTCCGGCTGCCTGTTC
>DASUJO010000053.1:0-18677 GCA_036279215.1 Saccharimonadales bacterium (SeqCode) | reverse complement strand
GCCAACAGCAAAAGCAACCAGCAATCAGAAATTGCAGCTGACGGCGTGTTTGTGTTTATCGGCTTGGTGCCAAATACCCAATTTTTAGCCGGCAGCGGCGTTGAGCTGGACGAACGCGGCTTCGTTAAGACGGACAAACAGCTAAACACCAACCTGCCGGGCATTTATTGCGCCGGCGATGTGCGCAGCGGCGCAACTGAGCAGATTGCCAGCGCTGTCGGCGAAGGCGCGACGGCGGCGCTGACCATCCGCGAATACCTAGACCAAGTCCCGGCGCGCAAGCACGGCGCTCAACCGAAGGCCGCCAGCCCTGAACGGCGGGCGTATTCCGCCGCTTGACGCGTGATATCATATAGAGGCAAGTCGATGGAGGTTTGAATGCTTAAATATGTCATTGGATTAGTAGTAGTTATAGCCGTTGCCGCGGCCGCTTTTTTTGTTTTTGGCGGTAACAAAGACCAGAGTAATACCCAGCCGTCGCCGTCACCCAGCACCAGCCAGAATACGGCAACGCCGCCGGCAAATAACCAGCCGGCTTCTACGGCTAATAAAGTTACAATTTCCAACTTCTCGTTTTCGCCGTCAGATATATCGGTCAAAAAGGGCACCACTGTTACCTGGACCAACAGCGACAGCGTACAGCACACCGTAACGGTTGACTCCGGCAACGACGGCCCCAAAAGCCAGCCGCTATCCAACGGGCAATCGTATAGCTTTACCTTCAATGACGAAGGCACGTTTAATTACCACTGCAGTTTCCACCCGGAAATGCACGGCACGGTAACAGTCACCGAGTAGTTTTTAAAAATCCCGGCGGGCTGTACAATTAAAACCAAGTAAATTCAGGGAGACACAATGCCTTACCAGGACGTCAACACCGGCGAGAACCCGCCGGAAAAAATCAACCTTATAATTGAAATTCAGCGCGGCGGCGGCCGCAACAAATATGAATTTGATAAAGACACCGGCCGTTTGACTCTGGACAGGGTCAATGGCACAACAGCGGTTTACCCGGCGGATTACGGCTATATGCCGGGAACGCTTTGCGAAGACGGCGACCCGCTGGACGGGCTGCTTCTGATTGACGAGCCGGTTGTTCACGGCGCAGTCGTGCCCGCCAGGCCGATCGGAGTTCTTTATATGGTTGATGACGGCGAAAATGATGAGAAGCTGGTTTGCGTGCCGGCAGACGATATAAGCAAAGCGCACTTGCATGAGCTTAGCGACATGTCAGACAAAGGCGAAAACTTCAAAAAAGTTGTGGAGCACTTCTATAGCCATTACAAAGACTGGAAAAACGGCTGGCAAGGGGTAAAAATCGAATTTAAAGGCTGGGGCGGAGCGGCTGAGGCCAAAAAAGTCATTACCGAATCTCTTCAGCGCGCCAGTTCAAATTAGCCGCGGTTGCGCTATATACGGTCTCTACGTAAAATAGACTAAAGAAAAGCAAAAGCACTAAATCGAGGGGGTAGGCTGTCTAATGAAAACCAAAATTGGAATAAACGGATTCGGGCGCATCGGCCGCAACGCATTTAAAATCGCTTTTGAGCGCGATGATCTGGAAATTAGCGCTGTTAATGACCTGAGCGATACAAAGACTCTGGCGCACCTGCTTAAGCACGACAGCAACTACGGCGCTTACCAGCACGAAGTCAGCTTTGACGAGCAGAATATTATCGTAAACGGCCAAAAAATTAGGGTACTGGCCGAAAAAGACCCGGCCAGCCTGCCGTGGCGTGATTTGGGCGTTGAGGTTGTCATAGAATCTACCGGATTGTTCGTTGACCCGGCGAAAGCCAAAGCCCACGTCGATGCCGGCGCCAAAAAAGTTATTATCAGCGCGCCGGCGAAAGGCGACGGCGCCGATACAATCGTTATTGGCGTTAACGAAGACAAAACCGCCGAATCGACAGACGTTATTAGTAACGCGTCATGCACGACCAACTGTATTACACCTGTAATGGCTATCCTGGAATCAGAATTCGGTATAGCGAAGGCCATGATGACGACAGTCCACAGCTATACCGCCAGCCAGCGGCTTCAGGACGCGCCGGCCAAAGACTTGCGCGAGGCCCGTAACGCCGCGACCAATATAGTTCCTACGACGACCGGCGCTAGCATAGCAGCAGCCAAAGCGATGCCGGCGCTAGAAAATATCTTTGGCGGGATGAGCGTACGCGTCCCGACGCCGGTCGTCTCCTTGAGCGACTTCGCAGTGGTAACCAAGCGTGACGTGACGGTAGAAGAAGTAAACGCGGCCTTTAAAAAAGCCGCCGCCAACCCGTATTTCCAGGGAATTTTAGACGTCACCGAAGAAGAGCTTGTAAGCAGCGACTTTATCGGCAACAGCCATAGCGCCATTGTAGACCTAAAGCTAACCGCCGTCGTTGGCGGTAACCTCGTTAAGGTAGTGGCTTGGTACGACAACGAATGGGGATACAGTAACAGGCTGGTGGAACTGACCGCTGACGTCGGCAAATTGCTGCAGCAAAACCAACCGGAAGAGGAACCGGCTTATAAGGAACATCATAAGCAAGATGAGGAAGGCCAGGATGGCGACGATAAAAAAGAGCCGCAGCAGCAGGAAGGACACAGCCATCCAGACGTCCCGCCGGACCTGAACGAACCGCCGGACGAGCCGCTGCTGCCGGCGCCGGAACCTTACACGGAAAAGACTCAGGAATCACTGGAACATATCGATAAAGAAGGCGAAGCGGCGCCAGAACCGGCCGAGGATAGCGATAAATCAGCCGGCGGAGAAAACAGCGGCAATATCGGTTATATTATCGGCGGCGATGATCCTAAGGACGAGGATTCTGATAACAGCGATAAACCCGGCGGCCAGCATCCGCTTCCCCCTGATGCCACCAATATCGACGGTGTCCACAGATTTTAACCATGAAGATAGCGCTGGCATCTGACCACGCCGGATTTGCTTATCTTAATGATCTGGAATCTTTCCTAAAATCTGCCGGTAATGATGTTAAAAACTTCGGGCCGGAGAAGCTAAACCTTGGTGATGATTATCCGGACTTTATACTTCCGGCGGCCTTGGCTGTCAGAGACGGCGAGTGCGACAGAGGTATCGTGCTTGGCGGTTCGGGCCAGGGCGAAGCGATGGCGGCGAATAAAGTAAGGGGTATTCGCTGCGCAGTATATTATGGGCCGGCGGCCGCCCGCAAAGTGGTGGACGCATCTGGCAGAAACAGCCGCGACCCGCTGGAGATAATCCGCTTAAGCCGCGAACATAACGATTCCAATATGCTGAGCCTGGCGGCGCGGTTCCTAACCCTGGGCGATATGAAGCAGGCCATAAAATTGTGGTTAGCAACGGAGTTCAGCGGCGATGAACGCCACCGACGCAGAAACGGAAAACTGGATGAATTCAACAGATAGCCCGCCGGTTATTTGCCCGGCTATCTTAGCCGAGGATAATGAATCATACCATCGGCAAATTAAAAAAATCGCCCACATTGCCCACCGCATCCAAATAGATCTCACTGACGGCAGGTTCGCGCCGCACAAGACCATCGGCCCGCAAGATGCCTGGTGGCCGGTTGGTTTTAAAGCCGATATCCACCTGATGTTTTACGACCCGGCGCCGGCAATAAGGGCAATTCTGCACCATAAGCCGTACACCATAATCATCCATGCCGAAGCCGAAGGCAGTTTCGGCGATGTGGTTGAATCATGCAAAAGCAGCGGAGTGAGGGTCGGCGTGGCCCTGCTTGCTAAAACACCGCCGCAAACAATATTCTCAGCGCTTGAGCATATAGACCATGTATTGGTGTTCAGCGGCGACCTGGGAAATTTCGGCGGCCAGGCGGACTTGCGGCTGCTGGATAAAGTGCAAGCGCTCAAACAGCAGAAGCCAGAACTTGAAATCGGCTGGGACGGGGGAGTGAACGACCAAAATGCCGCCCGGCTGGTATTCGGAGGAGTTGACGTACTAAACGTGGGGGGTTACCTGCAAAACGCCGAAGATCCCGAGAGGGCGTTTAAGACTTTAGATAGGATTGCCCAAGAGACGGGGACGACGTAAAATCATAACCAGGATGGCAAAGACGCAAAAAAACTATTCACTACCGGCACTAGAGAAAAAAGCCAACGACATCCGAATAGACGTGATAAAAATGCTTGAGCATGCCGGCAGCGGGCACTCGGCCGGACCGCTGGGTTTGGCCGACATCTTTACCGCGTTATATTTCGCCGTCCTAAAGCACGACCCCAAAAATCCCGCCTGGGCTGAACGCGACATCCTACTGCTTTCTAACGGGCATTGCACCCCGGTAAGATACGCCGCTATGGCCCACGCCGGATACTTTGACCGCAAAGAACTCATGACCCTGCGGCAGTTCGGCTCGCGCTTGCAGGGCCACCCCGAAAGGCAGCGGCTGCCTGGGCTGGAAACCACCAGCGGCCCGCTGGGCAGCGGCCTGAGCCAGGCGGCCGGGATGGCGCTGGCGCTGCGAATGGATAAAGCGCTTCACCGCTGGGTTTACTGCGTGACCGGCGATGGCGAGCAGGATGAGGGCAACATCTGGGAGGCGGCAATGTTTGCCGCCAAATACAAACTCAATAACATCATCGCCATAACCGACCGCAACAACATCCAGATTGATGGCCCTACAGAAACCGTAATGCCGCTGGAGAACCTGCGGGATAAATGGGAGGCGTTCGGTTGGCACGTGCTGGAGATTGACGGCAACGATATAGAGGCCGTAATAGACGCCTGCAATATGGCAAAGGCCATCGTCGAGAAGCCGGTGATGATTATCGCCCATACCGTGCCGGGCAAAGGCGTTGATTTTATGGAATACGACTTCCACTGGCATGGCTCGCCGCCCAACCACGAGCAGGCCGTAAAGGCCTTAAAGGAACTTCGCACGCTGCAAGGCAGAATCCGATCGGAGCATGAATGAAGGAAGTATATCTTGCGCACAGCTGGGACACCAAGGAGCCGATACGCAAGGGTTTCGGGCTCGGGCTGCTTGAAGCCGGCAAGCGCTGGGAAAACATCACAGCCATATGCGCCGACCTAACCGAATCCACCCAGATGCATCTGTTCGCCGAGGCATTTCCCGAGCGTTTTTTTGACGCTGGCGTTGCCGAGCAAAATCTGGTAACCGTCGGAGCCGGAATGGCCGCGATGGGCAAAATACCTTTCGTGAGTTCTTATGCCGCTTTTAGCCCTGGGCGGAATTGGGAACAGATACGCACCACTATCGCCCTTAATAACCAGCCGGTTAAAATCGCCGGGTCGCACGCCGGTGTAAGCGTCGGGCCCGACGGCGCCACGCACCAAATGCTGGAAGATATATCGCTGATGCGCGCCCTGCCAAACATGGTCGTTATTGCGCCGGCCGATAGCATTGAGGCCAAAAAAGCCACGCTGGCGATGGCTGCCGACGCCCGGCCGAATTATATACGGCTGGCGCGCGAAGCCACGCCGGTATTTACTACCGAGCACACGCCGTTTGAGATAGGCAAAGCCTATATATTACGCGAAGGAGTAGATATCAGCTTGGTAGCCACCGGCACGATGACATACCAAACGCTTGAAGCCGCTAAAATACTGGCTAAAGACGGCATTGATGCGGAGGTGGTGCATGTTCCGACAGTCAAACCGCTGGATGAGAAAACAATCTTAGACAGCGTCCGCAAGACCCGCCACGCCGTGACTGCCGAAGAAGGGCAGAAAAACGGCGGCCTGGGCGGCGCCGTAGCCGAACTGCTCGGCGAAAATATGCCGACGCCGATGCTGAGGGTAGGTATGAAAGACCGGTTCGGCGAAAGCGGCCAGCCGGAAGAGCTTCTGCGCCACTTCGGGCTGGATGCCGACCATATCGCCATGGCCGCGCACCACTTATTAATGGACCATACCAATCACAAACACTGAATAATAATGCCAACACTTACAAAAATGCGAAAGGATTGCCGGCAAGCCCGCGAGGCGTTTGCGCGGACACGCAAACAGCATTTCGCGCTGGGCGCATTCAATCTCGATAACCAGGAAACTCTGGTAGCCGTCGTGCGGGCGGCGCAGGCAAAAAAAGCGCCGGTCTTAGTTGAAGTCAGCCAGGGAGAGGTTGAATCAATGGGCCTTGAGAATGTGCGCGACCTGGTAGACAACTACAAAGCCGAATACGGCGTGGAAATATATATCAACTTAGACCACAGCCCCTCGGTTGATAATGCTATCGCCGGTATAACCGCCGGATTTGAATGCATCCACATTGATATTTCGCAAGCCGACCACGAAGCCGGGCCGGATGAGATTATCGCCAAAACCAAGCAAGTGGTTAACGCCGCCAAGCTAACCGGGGCGATGGTAGAAGCCGAGGAGCGCTATTTTTTCGGATCTTCCAATCTGCATAAAGAAAAGATCGATTACGAAGAAGTCAAACGGTATATGACCAAGCCGGAAGAAGCCGCCGACTTTGTTAAGCGCACCGGAGTAGATACCCTGGCGGTCCAAATCGGCAACCTGCACGGCAAGTATCCGGTGCCAAAGATTTTAGATCTGGAACTGCTAAAACGTATACGCCAGGCGGTTGACTGCAATATCTCGCTCCACGGCGGCAGCGATACCGCCAAGCACTACTTCGTAGAGGCGGTCAAGATCGGAGTTTCTAAAATAAACATTAATTCGGACATGCGATTTGCTTACCGCGATACCCTGGAACGGGTTTTAAAAGAGAATAAAGACGAGTATGCCGTCGTTAAACTGATGGGCTCGGTGATAGACGAAGTCCAAAAAGTTGTGGAGTCAAAAATTGATATGTTTAACTCCGCCGGTAAAGCCAAAACTGATTGAGCTTGTGCTAGAATAGGCGTAAGTATTATGGCTGAGTCACGACTAGATGTCTTGAGTGTGGGCGACGTAGTGACCGATGCGTTCATTAAGCTTTTGGACGATGAAGCCAAAGTAGAAAAAACCCAAAACGGCATGCGGTTATCAATGGAATACGGCTCGAAACTGCCATTCGACCACGCCACCGTCGTGCCGGCGGTAGGCAACTCGTCTAACGCGTCTGTCGCTTTCGCTAAACTCGGTCTAAAGTCCGGGCTGGTTGCTAATATCGGCGACGACAACTCGGGCAGAGATATACAGCAGGCGCTGGCCAAAGCCGGCGTTGACCGGCGGTTTGTCCACATAAATCCGCGTAAAAAAAGCAACTATCACTACGTGCTTTGGTATAAAGACGACCGCACCATACTGATTAAGCACGAAGAATACGATTATAAATGGCCGCGATTCCGGGATGTTGATATACCCGCCTGGGTATATTTCAGTTCGATCAGCCAGGGCGCAATGGATTACCACGACGATATCGCCGACTGGCTGGACGCGCAAGCCGACGTTAAGCTGGCTTTCCAGCCCGGCACATTCCAGCTCCAAGCCGGCGTAAACCGGCTAAAGCGAATATATGCCCGTAGCGAAGTGCTAGCCGTTAACCGCGAAGAAGCAGCACTGATAGCCGGCGGTCACCATGAAGACTTTCACTGGCTGCTTGATAAACTTCATGAACTTGGGCCAAGAATCGTTCTTATAAGTGACGGGCATAACGGCGCCTACGCCAGCGACGGCGCCAGCCGCTACCGTATGCCGATTTATCCCGATCCCAAGCCGCCTTTCGACCGCACCGGAGCAGGCGATGCTTTTACCTCGACATTCGTGGCGGCGGTTATCAAAGGGGCGGACATCGCCGGCGCTCTGCTATGGGCGCCGATTAACGCGATGAGCGTAGTCCAGAAAGTCGGCGCGCAGGCCGGCCTTCTAAGCGAGCGGGAAATTGAACATTTTTTGCGCATCGCGCCCGAAAAATACCATCCGGAAAGGTTGCGCTGAATATGTCGCGCAATCTTGCAAGGATGATGGGCCGAAGCGCGGCAAGCACCCAGGAGCAAATTGCCGACTTGGAGCATAAAAACGGCTATCCCAGCGAGGATGTAAGGTTTATGGCCGAAAATAAAATTCTGCTAAGGCAGAAGCTTGTCCAGCTGGGGCTTGATCCGGACGATACGACTGATGCGGAGCTTTACCATGCGCTTCGCGCCAGGTTTGAGCGCGACGCTGACATGCTTGATAAAGCCGTAGGCATTAATAAATTCACCGGCCTGGATGAGCGTTTAAGCAAAGCCGAACAGCTTGTCGTCCATTGCGTGGCCACCGATGATGTCTGGGTGCCTAAAAACTCCGCCGTTAAAGCAATTCTGGCCGCCAATCCGCCCAAGCACGTAGCTAAACAGCTAAATTACCGGTCAGCGGCATCAATGATAAAGCGCGAAGAAGCCGCCGAAATAGCTTTGGTTTCTACGGTCGCGGAATCTGCCACCTGGCAAAAAAACTTCAGTAAAAGCATAGATAAGCTCAGCCCATCGCAGCGGGAACTCCGGCCGATAAAAATCGTCAGCTTGTCGTCGCCGCGCTGGCAGGCGTTATCTTCACCGCCCTCGGCGGCTATATTCGATAAAAACTTGGGCGCGGCGGCAGTCTGGCCGTCAGATGGGTTGTCGGCATCGCCGGTACTTAGCCTGTCGCTTTTATTGCTTGAAGCGATAGAACGGCTTAATCCCGCCGGATTCTCGGCGGCCCTTCACGAACTAAGCCCGGCGCTGCGCTGGTGGAGCGACACCGGCCATTTGATTAGCGATGGCCGTCAGCCGGTATCGCTTAATCTGCGGGATGTTTCATTGAACCATCTATTGTCCCGCGAAATCCACGAGGCCGAACGGCGCCACGGCGCCACGTCGCTGTGGGATAAGCTGTCTTTGCGCTACCAGGCGATTTCCGCCGAACTTGCGGATAAGATTCCGGACATTCAATACAACTTCGACGAACCGGGCTCAGCCGGTATACCTACCAGCGCCGAGCTCGCCGAGGAATACGCCGCGGCGGAGTAGGGTTATGGCAGGCAAATACCAGATATGCGTTTCCGGGGCCGCTAAAGGCAGCAGCGTAGAACGCGGCGCCGAACTTGCGTCATTGATAGGCATGGCGATTGCTAAGGGCGGCCACAGCCTGATGACGGGCGCCACAATCGGATTGCCGGATTATGCCGCCGGCGGCTATAAAAAAGCCGGCGGTAAGATGAGCTTCGGTTTGAGCCCGGCTGCCAGCAAGGTTGAGCACGTAGTCAAATATCGTCTGCCCACAAAGCACTACGACGCCATTCTTTATACCGGGCTGCACTACGGCGGCCGAGACGCGCTGTTGATTAATTCATCAGACGCGGTGGTAACGATTGGCGGCCGCCTCGGCACGCTTCACGAATTCACTATCGCCGCTGAGACCCACACGCCCATCGGAATTTTGGAAAGCGCCGGCGGCATAAGCGCCCAAATCGAAAGCCTTCTGAAACTGTTGCCTAACGCCGAGCCCGACATGGTGATATTCGAAGAAGACCCCGGCAAGTTAATCGATAAATTGACCCGGATACTCGACAAACGCAATTACCACTACCATTCCCTATACGAATCGTGATTAAATAAGCGCAAACATTATGAAAAATCAATCAGGATTTACAGTTGCTGAAGGGCTATTATTGATTGTTGCTTCTGCCATCGTCGGCTTCACGGGCTGGTATGTTTGGAGCAGTAAGAAGAATGCGGATAATGCGTACAACAGCGCTACTCAGATAAGCGCTAACGTTCCAAAATACACGTCGATAAAAACTTTTGATGAATGTAAAAAATCAGCCAGTAGCAAAGTCCTGAAAAGCTACCCGGAAGTATGCGTTACAGCTGCGGGGCAGAAATTTAATAATCCCGATCAAAAACCAGTTCCAAAAAACTGGACATGGTTCGAAAGTAAAAACCCTATCGTCAAGTTCGCTTATCCCGAAAACTGGACGAGCAGTAACTCAAACGAGTTGGCTAATCACTTTACGGTGACTGACGACAGCAAATTTTCAGTCGAGAATGGATGTGGCGGCTGCGACATAAAATACGATAATCAAACTGGCCAGTGGAGAGACGAGCTCGGTCTACATAATAATGACAGCTACGTGACTACGGTCGCTAAGCTCGGGGAAATAAAGGCATATTTGATTCCAATAAAAGGCGAGCTGAATTGCGGCACATGGGACTTAGCCATTCATTTTAGCCACTACATTGCAGATATAGAGTTAGGAATGTGTGCGGCTCCAGAAGACAGTGACGATTTTCCGCCGAGTGACGGCGTGCTGCCATACGAAGAGGTTGTAAGAGACTTAAAAACCGTATTACAAACACTCTCTTATACTTAAATAACATTGCTACAATTGAATGATGGCTAAGTTCCATCTGAAGAGTGAGTATAAGCCGACAGGCGACCAGCCGTCGGCGATTGCAAAATTAACCGACGGTTTAAACGCCGGCGAGAAAAACCAGGTACTGCTGGGAGTAACCGGAAGCGGTAAAACATTTACGATGGCAAACGTCATCGCCAATATGCAGCGCCCGACTCTGGTGCTAAGCCACAATAAAACGCTGGCCGCCCAGCTTTACAATGAATTCCGCCAATTCTTCCCGGAAAATGCCGTCCATTACTTCGTAAGTTACTTTGATTATTACCAGCCGGAAGCATACGTGCCTCGCACCGATACTTACATTGAAAAAGACAGCGATATCAACGAGGAAATAGACCGCCTGCGACACGCCGCCACCGGCGCGCTGCTGTCGCGCCGCGACGTTGTTATCGTCGCCAGCGTCAGCTGTATCTATGGCATCGGTTCGGTGCAGGATTATGATGAGATGACCGTCAAAATAACTAAGGGCGAGCGCCGTCTGCGCGACAAGTTGCTTCGCCAGCTTACCGACATCCAGTACCGCCGCAACGATATGGCGTTTGAGCGCGGAAACTTCAGGGTCAGGGGGGATGTAGTGGATGTCTTCCCGGCCGGCGAAGAATCGGCGTACCGCGTTGAGTTTTACGGCGACGAAGTGGAAAAAATCACCCAAATAAACCCGCTGACAGGCGAAATAATTAAAATACTTAACAAGTTAAGTATTTTTCCGGGAAGCCACTACGTGACGCCTGAGCAAAAGCTAAAAAAAGCGATCGTTAAGATACAAGAAGAAACCCAGGAGCGCTTGCAGTGGTTCAAAAGCCAGGGAAAATTACTGGAAGCCCAGCGTTTGGAGCAGCGCGTAAAATTCGATATTGAGATGCTGGAACAAACCGGGTTCGTAAAAGGCATTGAAAATTACAGCCGCTACCTTACGGATCGCGAGGAAGGCGAACAGCCGGCCACATTGCTGGATTATTTCCCTGATGACTATCTGCTGATGGTTGATGAGTCGCATATGTCTATGCCTCAGGTGCGCGGTATGTACCACGGCGACCGCTCCCGCAAAGAAGTTCTGGTTGAACATGGATTCCGCCTGCCCAGCGCGCTGGATAACCGTCCGCTAACCTTCAGCGAGTTCGAGCGGCATATGAACCAGACGGTATTTGTCAGCGCCACGCCGGCCGAATACGAATTATCGCGCAGCCCGGAGCCGGTTCAGCAGATCATACGCCCGACCGGCTTGCTTGACCCGGAAATTGATGTCCGCGAATCTGAAGGCCAGATTGACGATCTGGTAGCCGAAATTAAACAAACCGTAGGCAAAAAACAAAGAGTTCTTGTTACCACTCTTACAAAGCGCATGGCCGAAGACCTGTCAGAATATCTGGCCGATTTGAGCATCAAAACAATGTATCTGCATTCCGAAATTGACACGCTTGAACGCACCGATATTCTGCGCGATTTGCGGCTGGGAGTCTATGACGTGCTGGTAGGCATAAACTTACTTCGCGAAGGCCTGGATCTGCCGGAAGTCAGCCTAGTGGCGATTATCGATGCCGACAAAGAAGGATTTTTGCGTTCCGAGCAGGCGCTTATTCAGACTATCGGCCGGGCGGCCCGGCATGTAGAGGGAAGAGTACTGATGTACGCCGACAATATAACCGGAAGTATGCGCAGGGCTATAGACGAGACTAACCGCCGCCGCGATATACAGCAAAAATACAATAAGAAACACCACATCGAACCTAAAAGCATCAGCCGCGGCGTGGGTGATATGCTGCCGCGGACCGCCAAAGAAGAGGAGCCATCAAAGAGCGGCAAACTGGACTTGCGTAAGATTCCTAAAGAAGAATATAGCTTTATGATTAGCGACCTTACGTCGCAGATGGATTTGGCGGCCGCCAACCTGGAGTTCGAAAAAGCCGCTGAGCTAAGGGATTTAATAGAAGAAATAAAGAGTAAAACGTAGCAGCGGACGCTTGGAGGGAAGGCCGGCCGTTGGCCGGCCTTCCCTGTGCGCTGAAAAAGCTAGGCGGCAGCCATGTGCGCGGACGGGATGCCAGCGCAGTTGGCCTTAAGCCTATCGATGACCGCCAAGGCCTTGTTTGCTTCATCAGGAAGCTCGAGGACCACCCGGAAATGCCTGCTTGATATCTGGATTTCGGGGCGGGTAAGGTGCCCGCGGAGCTGTCCGACGATCGACTCGCCGACGCGGCCTAAGGCCGTGCTGGGTACGTCCTCGCCGCACCACTTTCCAGTGGGGCAATCGGGCGAGAAGGTGACAATTCCGCTGTAGTACGAGATCGGGGGGCCGTTCTTAACCCTTACTTCGATCTGCCTGCAATCCTGCTGAATCTGCCATGGCTGTTGCATTGATACTCCCGTTGTTATGCTTATTTGCATTTTCCGGCACGGGACTTACTTGGGGGCCTTTTGCCGTTTCACCTCCTGGTTAATCGTGCGGATTACACAATGCTTGAGATGATTCCTGTGGCGCCATTCATAGGCGTCAATTGCCTGGACCAGCACGCCTTCCGGCGAGGTTTCGACTGTAATTACCAATTCCGGGAAGCCGGCGGCAATCGCGTCTTTGATACAGGCCAGTGCGCGAGTGTCGAGCTGCGAGTCCGGCGGCAGCTCAAAGAGGCGCCAGTCCCGGCCTTTGTGCGCGGCTGCGCGCACCGTAATGTAACCGGGTTTTTCGGACATTGCACAACTCCTCTGCTTGAGGCGCTGCTACGTTTTAAAATATCAACCAAATAATACGCCCACGCTTCCGCACGAGGTAATTATTCAGTTAAAGCCATCGTATAATAACAATAGCATTTTGTCAAAGCATTTTACCGGCCGCTTTTGCTATACTTAAAACAGATTAATTATGAGCAAGCTTTCCAGGGAAGAAGTATTAAAATTGGCCAGGTTATGCCGGCTGAAACTGTCCGATGAAGAGGTTGACCTCTTCAGAGGCGAACTTAGCGAAATTCTGGCGTACGTCAAGAAACTGGACGAAGCCGATACCGGAGGAATGCAGCCTACCTACCAAGTCACCGGTTTAAAAAACGTTATGCGCGCCGATGAACCGGTAGAGTACCAGGCCAAACCGGCCGATTTGCTGGCAATCGCGCCGTCGGCAGAAAAACACCAATACAAAGTGAAAAGAGTTTTGGAATAATATGACAGGTTGGCCAGCAGTAACCGATATTGCGTCGGGTGTTAAAAACGGCAAATTTAAAGCCAGGGAACAGGTTGAAAAAGCCGTTGCCGCGCTGGAAAACTCCGCAGATTACGATATCGTCATATCATTCTGTAAGGACCGGGCCCTGGAACGGGCCGATGAAATTGACGCTCTGGCCGCCAAAGGCGAAGATCCCGGTCTGCTTGCCGGCGTTCCTTTTGTGGCTAAAGATAATTTCCTGACGATTGGCAGTAAAACAACAGCAGCGTCGAAGATGCTAAAAAATTTCCATGCGCCATACCAGGCAACTGCTATCCAGAAGCTTGAAGACGCCGGCGCCATTTGCGTCGCCAAAGTGAATTTAGATGCCTGGGCACACGGCAGCAGCACAGAAAACAGCGATTTTTTCGTTACAAAAAACCCGCATGACAAAAGCCGCGTGCCGGGCGGCAGTTCGGGCGGTTCGGCAGCTTCGGTGGCGTTGGGCGCAGTGCCGTTTGCCGTCGGCACCGATACAGGCGGCTCGGTCCGCTTGCCCGCCAGTTTTTGCGGTGTAATCGGTTATAAACCTACGTACGGGCTAGTTTCGCGATCCGGGGTGGTTGCCATGGCTAGCAGCACCGACGTAATCGGCCCGCTGGCACGGAACGTAAACGATACTTCCGCTGTGCTGGATGTAATAGCGGGAATTGACAAGCTGGACAGTACCACGATTGAGCGCGATAAAAACGGCTATAGTCTTGCCGGCGGCAACTATATTTTTAAAGGTGCCAAAATCGGTGTTATTAAGGAATATATGTCTGAAGGCCTGGACGAAGGCGTACGTAAGCGGATAAATGAAGCGATAGCGAAGCTTAAAGCAGCCGGCGCGCAGATAAGCGAAGTTAGCTTGCCGAGTTTACCGCTGGCGCTGGCTGTTTATTACATTGTTTGCCCGGCGGAAGTAAGCAGTAACCTGGCCAGGTATGACGGCCAAAGGTTCGGGCACACGAGCGAAGACGCAAATAACCTGGAAGAAAGCTATCTACTCAGCCGCGAAGAGGGTTTTGGCGCCGAAGCCAAACGGCGAATCATGATTGGCGCCCATGTTTTGAGCAGCGGTTATTATGATGCCTATTACAAAAAAGCCCAGACTGTCCGCACCAAAATAATCAACGAATTTGAGTCGGCTTTTAGCGAGTATGATTTGCTGTTAGGGCCGACGTCGCCAGGCACCGCCTTTAAAATTGGCGAGCGTACTGATGACCCGCTAAAGATGTACCTGGCAGATATCATGACAGTCGGCGCTAACATATCCGGCCACCCGGCAATCAGCATTCCGGCGGGCGAAGACAACGGGCTGCCGGTAGGATTGCAGCTCATCGCGCCGCAGCGGGCAGATAAAAAACTACTGCTAGCCGCCAAGGCATTCGAGGAGCTGGAATGACTCTGGCATTTTTAGCCGGCGCTATTTTATTCGGCATCATAATTTTGTTCGCGCTCAGCCGGTTCGGCCGGCGCATCGTCCAGCCAATGAACCGCAAATATTTTGATAAACGCTGGTCAGAGATCCTTGGCAGGGTAAAAACCCCGGAAGGAATGGCTTTGGCGGTCATCGATGCAGACAAACTGCTTGATGAAGCACTTAAAAGGCGGGGGTACAAAGGCAAAACGATGGGCGAGCGGCTGGTTGCCGCCCAGCGCGACCTTAGCAATAACGACGCTGTCTGGTACGCCCATAAACTGCGCAACCGCCTGGTGCACGAACCTAATGTAAGGCTGCGCAAGAACGACGCCAAAAACGCTTTGGCCGGTATAAAACAAAGCCTTCAAGACCTGGGAGCGCTATGAACAATAAGGCTTATAAGCCGACAATCGGCATCGAAACACACGTCCAGCTTAAAACCAAGACCAAATTATTCGCCGCGGTAGGCAACGACGCCCGAAGCGCCGGTCCTAACAGCTTGATAAGCCACATCTGTGCCGGCTTGCCGGGCGCTTTGCCCGTGCTTAACCGCGAGGCTGTGGCCATATGCGTGCGCGCGGCGTTTGCGCTTGGCACTAAACCGCAAAAATTTTCCAAATTCGAGCGCAAGCATTACTTTTATCCGGATTTGCCTAAGGGCTACCAGATAACGCAATACGAGGATCCAATTATATCCGGCGGCCAGGTGGTAGTCACGACAGGCGGCAAGGAAAAGACCATCGGTATCGAACGGGCCCACTTGGAAGAAGACGCCGGCAAAAACACCCACCCGCCGGGAACTGATTATTCACTGGTAGACTTAAATCGCGCCGGCACTCCGCTGTTGGAAATCGTCAGCCGCCCGGATATCGGCTCGCCTGCGGAAGCCAAAGCTTATGCTAGGGAGCTGTATCTTCTAATGAAATATGCCGGCGTTACCGACGGAGACCTTTACCATGGCCATATTCGCTTCGACTTAAACGTTAGCGTCAGCGATAACCCGCAAAAGCCTGGAATCAGAACAGAAATTAAAAACTTAAACAGCTTCCGGAGCGTGGAAGCCGCCGCCCAGTTTGAAATAAAACGGCAAACGGAAATACTTGCCGGCGGCGGCAAAGTAATCCAGGAAACCCGCGGCTGGGACGAAGCCAAACAAAAAACGCTGCCGCAGCGGGCTAAAGAAGAAGCCGAAGATTACCGCTATATGCCCGAGCCTGACGTACCGCCGCTTGAACTAGACGAAAGCTTTGTTGAAGAGGCCAGAAGCAAGATGCCGCTGCTGCCAGGCGACATACGCCGCCAGTTAATGAAGCTGGAAGTAACACCGCAGGTTATTGAAGACATACTAGACCGCCAATCAATCGTCAGGCCGGTAATGGATGTATTAGAGGTAGCAGGCGCGAAGGATGCCCGCCGCGCCGCATTTTGGCTGATTAGCGCCGATCCAGCCGATGAAAATATAGAAGGCAACTTAGAACCAGAAGTGGATTCCGGGCGGCTTGTAGGCCTTTCTAAAATGATCGATGACGGCAAGCTTAATTCTTCAGCCGCCAAGAAAGTGTTTGACAAAATGCTGAGCTCGCCCGAAACGCCCGATAAAATCGCCGAAAAACTTAATTTGCTCCAGGTATCAGACGAAAAGAAATTAGAAAAGAACGTAGATGATGTTATTTCCAAAAATCCGGCTGTGGCCGAAGACATAATAGCCGGACAGACAAAAGCCATCGGCTTTTTAGTCGGACAGGTTATGGCTGCTACCAAAGGCCAGGCAAATCCGGCGCTTGTCCAGGAAATAATCAAACGCCGCCTCGGCGTATAATAACCCGCCAGTATTTAGTAATATTTTTGGTTGCAACGCCAGTCTATGAACGGTTATACTTCGGGTGATGGAAACAGCGGCACAAGTATTATTAATTATCGTCAGCTCGGTTCTGGCAATATTTCTAATATTGCTTTCGATTACGCTGGTGTTTTTCATCAAGTTTCTGCGCAAGGCGGACGAAGCCGTCAGCGGAGTAGAAGCGGCAGCGATGGCGTTTAAGCGCAGCGCGCAAGCCATGCCGTTCGTCAAGCTTGTATCTAATTTAATGACGCGCAAAAAGCGCTAGAAAGAGGTGCTAAATGCCTAAAGATCCTCATACCGGTAGAAAAATCGCTGTCGGCGCTTTGGTTGCCGGTGCCGCAGGTTACGTCGCCGGCATACTCACAGCCCCAAAAAGCGGCAAAGAAACAAGGGATGATATTACCGAAAAGGCAGGCGATATTAAGGACGAAGGACTGGATAAACTCCAGGACTTGCGCGACGAACTGGAAGATTTACTGGATACGGCCAAAAGTAAGACCGTGGCCTTAAGCGCAAAATCACGCGAAGAATTCAATGAAGCGGTTGTGGCGGCCAAAGACGCCAAAAATAAAGCCGGCATGGTGATTAAGGCCTTCAGGGCCGGCGAAGCCGACGATCCAGAGCTTAATAAAGCCATCAAACAAGCCAAACAAGCCCAGAAAAACCTCAGCCGCTATTTTAAAAGCTGATATTTAAGCTTGTTGTAAAAAAGAGCCGCCTATTACAGGCGCTCTTTTTATATAATCTAGGTAATGGTAAAAGCTGGGGTAAAACTTAAAACTGGTGATTTCGTTCATCTGCATAACCACACGCAGTATTCACTGTTGGACGGTCTGACCAAGATACCGGCGCTGATGGAAAGAGTAGGCAAACTGGGTATGGAGGCCGTGGCAATGACAGACCACGGGCTGATGAGCGGCGCTATAGAGTTTTATAAGGCCGCCAAAGACAGCGGCATCAAACCGATTATCGGCATGGAAGCGTATATGGCGCCAAGGTCGCATAAAGACAAAGACCCGGCACACGACCGCACGGCCTACCATCTAACAATGCTGGCCGCCAATAATACCGGCTACCAAAACTTGATGCGGCTCTCCACTATAGCCAACCTCGAAGGATTTTATTACCGGCCGAGAATCGACCGCGTACTCCTTGAGCAGTATAACGAGGGCGTCATAGTATTATCCGGCTGTATGCAAGGCGAGGTCGGCGACGCCTTACGTGCCGGGCAGTATGAACAGGCCAAAGAGACGGTTTTATGGTACAGGAGTTTATTCGGCGACCGATATTACTTAGAACTTCAGGACCATGGGCACGCCGAGCATCCGAGCGTTTGGGATGAGCAATCAAAAGTAAACGAGCAGCTGCTCAAGCTTAGCGCGGAGCTGGGCATCCCGGCGGTAGTAACCGGCGACTCGCATTATTTGATGCGCGAAGACCAGGAAGCGCATGAAGCGTTGCTATGTATTCAGACCGGGGCCTTTTTGGAAGACGCCGGCCGCATGAGTTTAAAGGATTTTGAACTGCATGTAACCGACCCCAAAGATATTATCAGGCGTTGGGGAAAAGAGTATCCCGAGTTGATTTTAAATACCCGGGAAATCGCCGGCCGCTGCGAAGTGGAAATTGAACTTGGCAAAATACTTATTCCAAAATTCCCGACGCCAAAAGGCGAATCGGAGCGCAGCTACCTGGAAAAGGAAGTTTGGCGAGGCCTGGCTTGGCGCTACGGTGGTATAGCCCGAAGCAAAGCCGACAAACTTAGCGTGGCAGAAGCCAAAAAACTACTGCCCGCACCCGTTATCGAAAGAGCCGTGTATGAATTAGAAATCGTAAACAGTATGGGATTCAACGGGTACTTTTTGATCGTTTCTGATTTTATCAATTGGGGCAAGGACCGCGGGATTGTTTTTGGTCCCGGCAGGGGAAGCGCCGCCAGTT
>DASUJO010000052.1:0-3458 GCA_036279215.1 Saccharimonadales bacterium (SeqCode) | reverse complement strand
GTGGAACCGGGCTGGGGAGCACGCTTACCTACTCCGGCCTCCTGTGAAGCCGGGCGCTGCTGTTCGACCGCTTGCTCCGGCGCTTGCTCGCCGGCCTCCGGCGGCGGCTGCACGGGCAATTCGAAACTGTTACCACCTTCGTTGTGCATAGCTTAATTATAACCTATTACGCTTTACGCAACAGTTTTTAGGCGGCGCGCCTGGAGCTGTAAAAAAGCAGCCCGGCCAGCACCAGAAGCAGTATCAGGCCGTCCACCCAGTTAAGCGACTGCGAGCTGCTGAACATCATAAGAAGTACCAAAAAAACACTTACGATTACAATACGCCCGCGGCTTTTGGGTCCAAGCTGGCCGCGGCGTAAGTAAATCAACAGATGTCCCAGGCTTACAAAAAACCAAAAAGCAACGGCAAAAAACACCAGCGCAAAACTGATATTTTCTACCGGGCTGGTTAGTCCAACCAGCAATACCAGCGCCGCTAAACTGATAAGAAACGACGCTGACGCAATCTTTAAACGGCGGTTTTTTGGCATACTAATTATGATTATATCGCTAATAGTCCGGCCGATGCTTTGAATACATAAAATAAAGGACCCGAACTTGGTTTTTGGCGGCCTTTGTTCGGGTTCTTTAATGTTAGCCGGGACGGTAAATGCGCCCATTTGTAATTACTTAATAGCGCTTACCGTCCGCTGGCTTTGACTGACCGCTCGCGGCCGAATCTCTCCGGCTTTGAGCGTCATCCGGGCGTCAAACTCTACCGGCCCGTTGCTGTAAGTTTTTGTTTTGGCTTACTAAGCACACTCTAGCAAACTTCTTAAGCCAAGTCAAGACTTAACTATAGTTATAAGCACAACAATAAGGATATAAATAGGTATTTATACACATGCTAGTTTGCACAACGTTTGTTCAAAGAATATTCAAATACGAACAAAACCCATACGTTTTTTACATGCGGTTTCTTGGCTTGTATATCCAAAATTTTGCGGCTGGATATATTATGAGTTTGTTCGTAAAACAAGGCTGTCTGAATGCTCTAAATTTACGCCAAACCGAACAAAATTTATATAGGCCTGGCTAGTTCAATTAGCTTTTTTCTAAGCTCCAAAAATTTTGTTATATCGTCCGATTCGTTATAAAAAGTCTCGTGCGTCATAAGCCCGTGCCAATTATACGTATTAACAATCGCCCGCTTTTTATCAAAAATCATCAAATCGCCGGTCGGAATATCCATATCTTTGGCATCTGATCTGTTTAACAGATGTACTTTTTCGCCTCGCCTGGGAATAGATAATCGTTTGTATAACTCGATTTCCCACTCAAGATAGGGTGTATAAGGGGTTTCTACAATATGAACTCTTAGGAGTTTAACACCTTGTTTTAGTTTATCTTGGCACATTTTAGTGAATACCGGACTTGGATCGGCTTCCATGAGCTCGATAGACCGCCGCCTATTGCCGTCCATCCAATTATTTAAGGATGGGCCTTTATCCTCGCCCGTGTAATCCTGCAGGACTTCGACTTTGAACCATTCGACTTGCATGCCATCCCACCATTTGCCCCAAAGTACGTCTGCCTGCTCGCGCGCCAGCTGCCTCATTAATTAAATTATACGCCCAAGCGAGCTTGTGGCTTTTGAAAACATTATCCTGCAGGACCTGAATAGGCTAAAGTCAAACAAACTAAGCCAATGGCTGCGGACAAGCCGAGCGAATTCTTTGTGAAGATCCATGAGCGAGGCCGCTTGCGTTCCGCAGCCGCGTTGTTTGGCTTGACTGGCAGGCTAATCAAGTCCGGCAGGCGTTTGAAAAAGCCATAAGCGAGCGCCATTTATCCACAGGTTTGCTGTAAAAAGCATAAAAAACTTGTTGACAAGGTTTTGTAGGTAAATATAAGATGAGGATGGCACTTGAATAAAAAAAGTGCTCAAAACAAAAACGATCTGAAACAACGGCTTCCTCGCAAGCCGTTGTTCCATCGAAAGCCTCAAATAAAAATCCGCAAAACCTCCAACCAACCCGTACAAACGGCCCGCAAAATCCGGGCCGTTTTACGTTATAAGGCACCTGCTTTTCCCGCTCCGCCGCGGCTACGAACGCGGATCTAAGAACCTACGAACTTTTTATAAACTCAAGCAATTTTTATTTGGGCGCCGTGGTGCCAAAATTGACGTATGGCTGGCAGCGTGGCGAGCATCATTGATTATTCCGGCATGGAATGTTTGCCGGTCGGCGTGGAGTGCCACATCACCAACGGCCTGCCGGCCGTAACGATAATCGGCTACGCCAACAAGGCCGTGAACGAAGCTAAAGACCGGCTGCGCGCGTCGTTCGCCAACAGCAGCCTGGAGCTGCCTAAAAAGCGCGTGACCATAAACCTATCGCCCGCCGATTTGCCTAAAGACTCCACTAGTTTGGATCTGGCAATGGCCGTAGCCATCCTGGCGGCCGCCAAGCAGATACCCGGCGATAAACTGAATGACGCCGTATTTTTGGGCGAACTGAGCCTGGATGGCTCACTTAACCCCGTACGAGGGCTGATAGGCCGCCTGTTGAGCGCCAAAGACAGCGGTAAAACCGAAGTCTATATCCCCTTGCACAACCTTAGCCAGGCGCTGCTGGTACCTGGTATGACCATTAAAGCCGCTCCTTCGCTAAGGGATGTATTCCTGGACTTAGCCGGAATTATTCCTCTTAAAGCTACTCATACCGGCCGCGGACGGCTGCAAACACCGCCATCAGACAAACCCGAAGTGGACTTTGCCGAAATCGTCGGCCAGCCGATTGCCAAGCGGGCGCTGGAAATCGCCGCCGCCGGGCACCATAACATCTTGCTGCACGGCCCGCCCGGCACCGGCAAGAGCTTACTGGCACGCGCAATGTGCGGCATACTGCCGGCGCTGGACCACCTGGAGGTGCTTGAAGTAACCCACCTGCACAGCCTGACCGGCGGAATGAGCGAACGGATTATTTCCAGCCGGCCGTTCCGCTCGCCGCACCATACGGCCTCAGTTATGGCGGTTATCGGCGGCGGCACCAAGCCGAAACCCGGCGAAGCTTCGCTGGCGCACCGGGGCGTACTTTTCCTGGATGAGCTGCCGGAATTCCGCCAGGACTGCCTGGAAGCCCTGCGCCAGCCGCTCGAGGACGGCCGCGTAACTATTGCCCGCGTTAAGGATTCGGCCACTTATCCGGCCGATTTTATACTGGTGGCTACCCAAAACCCCTGCCCCTGCGGCTACTACGGCACCTCAAAGCCGTGCGTCTGCCTGCCGTCAGCTATCGCCCGCTACCAAAAGAAGTTATCAGGCCCGATACTGGACAGGATTGATTTGCACCTGCCCGTGCACGGCGTAGACCACAAGCGGCTTCTGGAGAATGCCGACAGGCCAAGCGAAACCGCAGTTATAAAACCGCGCGTAGAAGCCGCGTACGAGCGCCAGAGGCAGCGCTTTGGCGG
>DASUJO010000051.1:0-21825 GCA_036279215.1 Saccharimonadales bacterium (SeqCode) | reverse complement strand
TCCGCCACATTAGCCGGTTCCAGATTTTATAGCTACAATTAGCTTATGCCAATCGTCCGTAAGACTTTGTTAATCGCTATCTCGGTATTAGCCGTGCTTTTTCTGATTGCCGCGGCGATTGATATCGGAGTAGTTAAGGTTATCGGCAGCCCCGAACCGATAAAAAAGACCTTGGCCGATAGCGGTATCTACGACTCCATTATTCCCAGTACGCTTGACCAGATTGAATCCGACCAACTGCAGCCAGCCGCCGCCGGGTATATTCCTTTTGACAGCCAGCTTGTAAAAACCGCCGCCATAAAGACGTTTGACGGCGCGTATATCCAGAAAACATCTGATAGCATCATTGACAGCATCTTCCGCTGGCTGGACGGGCAAAGCTCGGAACCTGACTTTAAGATAAACCTGGCCGCCAAAAAAGCAGAGTTCGCCAAGCAGGTAGCCGCCGCCGTTAAAAAACGAATCGATTCGTTACCGGTATGTACGAAGCTAAGTAGCGCCAGTTTCAATGCATTCAATGCTAAATGCCGGCCGGCATCCGTGACATCAGCTGAGGCCTCCGCCGTGGTGCGTAAAGATATATTAAATAACAGCGAATTCCTAAACGATAAAGCCATAACCGCCGCCGACATCAAATCAGGCGGTTCAAACCAGCCGTTCTTTAGCGGCCAGCTCAAAAACGCTCCGGCGGCGTACCAGAGGTTTAAAGCGTCGCCGCTGGTCTTATTCATAATCGCCGCCATGGCGTTAATCGGAGTATTCTTTCTCAGTCAGAATAAGGTTAAGGGCTTAAAGCATGTAGGATTTATACTTGCCGGCTGCGGAATCTTTGTGCTTTTACTGGCTTTGGCTGTGGACCAGGCGGTGCATAACAAGCTGATTTCTCAAATAAACATTGATAACACCGTACTGCAGCACGACTTGCGCCAGTTAGCGGGAGATATCGCCAAAAGAACAACCAATACGTTACTGGCGTTCGGAACCGGTTACTTGATATTGGGTGTAGCCGGATTGGGCGGATATTATTTTATCCGGCGTAAAAACGAGCCGGCCGCGCCAAAGAAGACCAGACGCTAAGCGTGTGAGTTTTTTGGCAGATAATTATTTTCAAAATAGTAATCTGTTAAGTGTAAGGAGGGATTTTATATGGCAAGAAAATATGGTAAGAAAGCGCAGGAAGAAGTAGAAAAGGCGATGCATGAGCACAAACATAAAGGCAAATACGAAAGCCGGGAGCAAGCAGTTGCCGTCGGCTTGAGCAAAGCCCGCCGGGCCGGAGGCAAGGCGCCTAAGAAATAAGACGTTTTAGGGCCATGATAAAGGCGGCTTCTTTTAGAGATACCTTGTACTCATCTGCCGTTATGATTAGACTGCCGACTGCCGGTTTGATGTAGCCGCTAAGCTCGGCGTTGACCTTTTCTTCGGTCCAGTGCTCGTCTTTTTTATTCTGAAGCCACTCCAGGTAACTGACAATAACTCCTCCTGAATTTGCGATTATATCCGGCAGGACTGTAATTCCATGCCCATCCAAATATTTTTGCCCCATTTCGTTTACCGGGCCGTTGGCCATCTCGACTACGATTTTTGCTTTGACCGCAGAGGCATTTTTATCCGTTATTGCGTCTTCCAGCGCCGCTAATACCAGCACATCTGCTTCTAAGCCGATAATTTCGCCGGGGCTGGCAATTTGCCCATTGGTGTAGTCTGCAAACCGCTTGCCGTGTGCTTTAAATTCCGCTAATTTCTTGGCATTCAGACCGCCTCTGTTAATCACCGTAGCGCCGGAATCACTGGCTGCAACCAGCGTCCATTCAGGATGCTGTTCCCGGGCAGTCTCGGCGAAAAACGCGCCGACGTTGCCAAAGCCCTGCACAGCATAAGTTATATTCTTTTGTTTTTGGCCTAAATTATCCAGAAGCTCAGCCAGGGCGATAACTCCGCCGCGGCCGGTAGCCGCGTCGCGCCCCAGGCTGCCGCCTTTACCGACGCTTTTACCTGTAAATGACGCGCCAGATTTATCCCCGGTCTGTTTTTGATATTCATCGACCATCCAGTCTATTATCGTGGCGTTGGTATTGACGTCCGGGGCAGGCACGTCTTTGTCCGGGCCGATGTGCGGATGTAAATGCCGCACGTATTTGCGGCTGATTTCTTCCAGTTCTTTGCGGGTTAACTCTTTTGGATTCACGGCAATCCCGCCCTTGCCACCCCCCATTGGCAAGCCGACGGCCGCTGTCTTAAGGCTCATGAGGGTCGCCAGCGCCCTGACCTCATCCGGGTTAACTTGCTGATGGAAGCGTATACCACCCTTGTAAGGGCCCAGTTTATTATTGTGCTGAACCCGGTATGCTTTATAGCTCTTGCCATTGTTAAGCTGGATATCAAACCGGTGTTCGGCGTCAACTTCAATAAGATTATTAATTTCTGTATCGTTCAGTTCCAGCCGGCGGCCGGCGTTCCGGATTAAAGCATGAGCTGTTTCTAGCATTTTACCCCTTTGGTTTCGCACCATTTATCATACCAAACGGCACTTGTATAAATTCGAGTTGCAATAACAAAAAATAAGAGTAAATTGAATACTTGGTTTATTGAGAGAATGAAATTTCTAAAGCATTCAGATGTATGAATTCCAAGTTAATCTAAGCGGCGGGTTACACGAGCATCGGTCCAAAACGAACACCGGCACAAGCAATGTGGACCACTTGGAATTGGCAAAAAAGGGTATTGATGAGTCCGTCAGATTCGCTAAATTAGGCCGTCCAGGATTGAGCGAAGAGGCAGCCAGGATGCTACTGGCTACATTTAACAAAGCATCAGAACAGACTGATGGGCCAGAGGCGCTTGGAGCGGACAGCCCCGGCGGAAGTGGCGAGCAGTAGGATTTGGGCCTGCAAATAAATCCAGAAGAACAGTCCCAAAACAACGGCGAAAGTTCCATATAAACTGCTAAGGTGCTGCAGCTGGTGGCTGACAAGGTAGCCGCCTATTATCTGCAGTATCTGGGCGCCGGTAGCAGCGGCCAGCGCACTTACCAGTAAGTCTTTCCGCGAGGGCTCCGTAGAACTGATTCCCAGACTGAACACCAGATAAAATATGCCGATCAGTATGCCGTAGCTGATAGCAAACGGAATCAATTTATACGCGTGGGTATGATTCAGCCCGGCGGCATAACCGGACAATACCGCCGCCAGAATCAAACCGCCGCCGCCTACGAAAATTATCAAAAAACTATTAATTATACTTTGCGGGAACCCCAGGCGGTCTTTTTTGGGCACCTGCCAGATTTGGTTAAAAGCAAATCGTATTGCTGCTGCCCCGCCTCTGGCGCCGTACAGGGTGAACAGAATACCCAGCAAAAGCGCCAAGCCGCTGCTATGAAAACCTTGGATACTAGTTTGCAGGGCAGGGCTAATAGAAGGGAAATAGTCGGTGATGCCATTGATAATCCGGTCCTGGAGCTCCTGGTTATTTGTAAGCAATATATGTATCAACGAAGTCGCTACCAGTAACAGCGGGAACAAAGACAAGAACCCATAGTAAGTAATTAATGCCGCTAGACGCCCGCCGTCATCCTCGCTGTATTTTTTGATAACCGCTGCCGTAAATGCTACGGGCTTGAAACGCTGCTGCAGCTTATCGGCGGTTTTTAGCGGCCATTTTATTTTGTCCATTGGGTGAATTTTACCCCAAATCCGCCGGTTTTGGTTTAAAATACCAGCAGGATGTTCAAAGAGTTTAGGAAATTCATACTGCGCGGCAACGTGGTGGACTTGGCCGTGGGTATAGTTATCGGCGCGGCTTTTACCGGCGTGGTGAACTCATTCGTTGCTAATGTGATTAACCCGCTAATTTCGCTTTTCTACCAGGGCAATGAATTTTCAAAAGCAACGTTTGAGCTTAGCGGATCAACATTTCATTACGGCGATTTTCTGAACGCGCTGATTAGTTTTTTGATTGTCGCCACGGTTGTTTTCTTTTTTGTAGTCCAGCCAATCAACAGGCTGACCGATAGGTTTGTACGCAGTAAAGAAACTGAAGCTTCGACCACGCGCAAGTGCCCCGAGTGCCTTAGCGAGATTCCAAAAGACGCTTTACGCTGCAAGTACTGCACCGCCAAAATCACAAAAGAATAATAATGTGGTGCCCCCAAGAGGATTCGAACCTCTATCGCCGGCTCCGCAAGCCAGTGTTCTATCCGTTAAACTATGGGGACGATACGAGTTGCTATTTTAGCATTTTTACAGATATAAAACTATATTCGGTATGATTAAAACATGACAGGGCAGCAGAAGCTGGCGCTTTGGGTAGCAATTCTTGCTTCCTTCGTAGCATTCCTTGATATGTCCGTTGTTAACGTGGCCTTGCCGGCAATTCAAGATGATTTAGGCGGCGGTTTGAGCACCCAGCAGTGGGTGGTGGACGCCTATCTTATTACTTTAGGCTCGTTAATTCTAATAGCCGGCTCGCTTTCCGACCTATTTGGGCGTAAACGTGTTATGTATTACGGCCTTTTGGGCTTCGGAATTACATCCTTGCTATGCGCCCTAGCTCCAACGGCGCCGCTGCTGGTTTCTTCGCGGGCTTTGCAAGGCGCCGCGGGCGCATTATTGGTGCCCAGTTCACTGGCGCTTATCATGACCTCGTTTGCCGGGAAGCAGCAGGGAAAGGCAATCGGCAAGTGGACTGCTTGGACAGGCATAGCTTTTATAGTCGGTCCGCTTCTAGGCGGATTCTTAGTGGATAGCGCCAGCTGGCGCCTGGTATTTGCCATCAATGTGGTACCGATAGCAGTAACTCTTTGGTTGCTGGCGAAGGTAGAGCAAAAACCGGCCGCCAGGGAAAAGCCGTCTATTGATATAAAAGGTTCGCTTTTGTGCGCGCTTGGATTGGGTAGCCTGGTTTACGCCTTAATAGAACAGCCGAATTACGGCTGGACCGCGCCGCGCATAATCATTCCGCTAGTTCTTGGAATAGCTGTTCTTATAATTTTTGTATTGTATGAACGCGAAACCGAACATCCAATGCTGCCTCTTAGTTTATTCAAGCACCATAACTTCAGCATCGGTAATATTTCAACTCTTGCGGTTTACGCCGGGCTGACCGCAGGTACGTTTTTAGTAATTGTCTACTTGCAGCAGGTAGGGGGGTACTCTGCAATCGCCGCCGGAATGGCATTGGTACCAATTACTTTATTGTTGTTTTTAATGTCATCCAGATTCGGCGGTCTGGCGGGTAAATACGGCCCGCGGTTTTTTATGGGCGCGGGTCCGATAATTGCCGGCATCGGCTTTTTACTGTTTTTAAGACTAGGCGCGCAGCCAGATTACTGGAGCCAAATATTCCCGGCGGTGTTGATTTTTGGTTTAGGCCTATCAATGACGGTGGCGCCGCTGACCACCGCAATTTTGGGCGACGTTGGCAGCGAACGCGCAGGAATCGCTTCGGCGGTAAATAACGCGGTCGCCAGGGTGGCCGGGCTGGTTGCCGTAGCCGTTATCGGCGCGGTTGTGGCCGCCCAATTCGCGGCGGCGATGGACAAGACGGCTGCCAGCCAGCCGCCAAACCCGGCACTTAGCAGCGCGATAGAGGATGCTAAATCCAAACCGCTTGAAGTGAGTGTGCCATCTGGATTACCTAATGGCAGCCAGTTCAAATCAGATTTGCAGGCGGCTTCAGTTACGGCCTTTCATAGCGGCGTGTTAGCAGTATCGGGCTTAATGCTCGCCGGCGGCGCTATATCCGCCTTATGGATCCGAAACCCGGCAAAAAATAAGTTATCCACATCAGTTTAGCTTAAGCATAATAAAAATTTGCACTGGCGGCAAACCGGGTATATATTCGAATTACATTAAGTCGCGGTACGACTGCCACCACGAGAAAGCCGCGAAAGGAGGACGAATGTATAGACAAGTATTTTAACCGCTCTGCGAACGCAAATGAGCGGTTTTTTTGTTTTGTTAATAAATTTTTTAGGGGGGTGGGCAAAGGAGAATTAACCATGACAACATCAACTAAAACTTTACAATCAGTAAAAATCCTGCCCTGGGGCGAGGAAGTGCATTTGGAAATTGCTATCAACAAGAAATCGGCTAACAAGTTTTACGCACGCCATGGGCGCAGTGCCGACGGCAAAGACTATATAGAGTTTGCCAAGTTCGGGCCGAAGCCAAATACCGAAAACGAAACTTACTCGCAGAAGCTAAGGATATTCAGCCCCGTGCAGTGGGCAACTATAAAACATCATGTGGAGGGTGAGCTGGCCGCTTCTGCCGGCTGGGATTTAAATGCCGCCCAAAAAGAGTTTGAATCCGCCAAGGCGGAGGAACCCAAAGAAAAATAAAGGCTGTCTTGCCCCGCCCGGTTTTAATCGTGAAACCGGGTGGGGTTGCGCTACGGATAACTCGTCCATATAATGCTTATGTATGAAAAGGCACCTGCCTAGTTTCTGGCAGCAAACTGCCGCCGCCTCGCTGGCTGTAATCATAACGGCACTGGTGCCTGTGTCCGTGGCGATTGCTGACACTAAACCGTATTTTATAACCCAGTACGGCGGGCCGTTTGCCGGCGGAGCATTTAAGGATTCAGCCGGTTTATGCAGCACTAATTACCAAACCCCGTATAGTGCCAGCCCGGCGAATTACTTTCAAGGAGCAATTATGGCGTTTGGAACCGTCAGCGCTCCGACTACCCGTAGCGGCGCCCACTCAGAACAAGACGCATTCGCGCTGGGTAAAATAGAAGGCAATGGCGCTAAACAATACGGTTTATATAGTGGTATTAGCGGTAACAATGCACTGAGTTTTTCTAACTCTAACACATCATCGCCATCAATCAGTGACTTTTGGGGCGGCAACCTGGAAGGGCTATTGTCTTACTCTCATTGCATACCTGACTATTACGGGACTAAAAGCGGTTCAGCTACCCAGTCGCTTAGCGGATCTCAGACAATTTCCGGCAGGACCATTGCTGCTGGCGGCAAGCAGTTGATATTTGTTAACGGGAACGTATTTATAAACGGAGATATCCAATACGCGGCTCACGATTCATCAAATATTCCAAAGTTCGCTCTTGTAGTGAAAGGTAACATTTATATATCACCTGATGTCCACCAGCTGGACGGCTGGTATATCGCGCAGCCTAACGGCGCGGCCGGCGGCGAAATCTGGACTTGCCATGACGGAACAAATAAACCTACTGACCAGTGGATGCGCGATAAATGCGATGATAATCGGTTAACTGTTAATGGCGCGATAACAGCTGCACATGTTTATCTGGGGCGCATCAGTGGCAACTTAGGAAGCGCCCCGGCGGAAACTGTTAACTTCACTCCGGAAATGGTTTTGGGCGGCCCGTTCTTTGATGAGACCAGCGCCGGCTCAGACTCGACCGGAGCTATCCAAAGCTTAATAAGCCTCCCGCCGATTTTTTGACCCCATATCGAACAAGCGTAAAAACTATGGTCTGTCTTATAGTTCTTATGTATAATCAAAATCAATAGGACTTGAAGCAAGAATACAAATATGAATATACCGCTTGGTGGGCAAACGGACTTTTTCGGCCTAGATATCGGTACGTCAGCGTTGCGAGCTGTCCAGCTTAGGCGAAGCGGCGTGGTCAAGGTACTTTCTAATTACGGCATGCTGCCTGTTGAGGGTAATATTACAATGAGCGATGCACCGGCCGACCGCAATAAAGTCGCCGAAAAAATCAGGGAGCTTGTTGCCCAGGCCGGCTTGGCAACCAGAAGCGTAGCAGTCAATATCCCGTCGCAGAAGGTTTTTACAGCCATAATAGATATGGACAAAATGGGGGAAGCCGATTTGGCTCGATCTATCCGTTACCAGGCGGACTCATTCATACCCACTCCTTTAGCGGAATCAAAGATTGATTGGGCTATACTAGGCGACTCGCCAAAAGACCCGAAGAAAGTTGAAGTGTTATTATCCAGCGTGCCCAATGCTTTCGTGGAAGCGCGGCTGCAAATGCTTGAAGCTGCCGGTTTGACCACGGTGGCCATCGAGCCTGATGGCATGGCGCTGGCGCGTTCAATCGTTCCGGCAGACGTTGCCAGCCCGCAGATGGTCCTGGATATCGGAAACATGTACACCGATTTGGTCATAGTCATGGCCGGCGCCCCCAGGCTGGTGCGTTCAATACCTACCGGCTCATCGGCAATCGTTCGTTCCGCCATGCAGCATCTGTCAATTGACCAGAACCAGGCGGAACAGTTCGTATTCAAATTCGGCCTCGGCAAGGATAAGCTGGAGGGCCGAGTATATTCTGCCATAATCGAAACCATAGATAGCTTGATGAGTGAGATTGAGAAATCAATCAAATTCTTTAATGAGCGTTACACAACCTTGCGAATAGAAAGAATCATAGTAACCGGCGGCGCAAGCACTATGCCAGAACTGCCGCTTTATATTGCCAACAAGACCGGAATCAGCGTCGAAATCGGTAACTCATGGACCAACGTGAGTTTTCCAGCCGAAAGGCAGAACGAACTTATGGCTGTTTCTAACCACTTTGGCGTTGCTGCCGGTTTGGCGGAGAGGAGCGCATGAGCGGCGTAGAATTCAACCTGTTGCCCGATACTAAGATGGATGTGGTCAAAGCCAGCCGTACCCGTAATACCATCGTCAGCATTGCTTTTTTGGTAAGCGCGGCATCGGTGGCGATATTCCTGCTTCTGCTGTTTACCGTCTATCTAGTCCAAAACAAGCAGCTGAGCGATGCGAATAAGGATATAGAGGCTGCCAACGCCAAGTTAAAGAGCATTAATAGCTTGGAAAAGATTCTTACGGTCCAAAAACAACTTGGTACATTGCCCGGATTGCACCAAAACAAGCATATTAGCTCGCGGCTGTTTTCATATTTACCCCAGGTCACGCCAACGAACGTTAGCATTACCCACCTTACGATCGACACCGAAAACAACCAGCTTAAAATTAGCGGTGATGCGAACTCGCAGCATGCGGTTAATACCTTCGCTGACACGCTTAAATTTACAACCTACACGGTTAACAAAGGCGATGATCAAAAACAAGCTTTCCCGACGGTAGTTGAAAGCGAATTCGCCTTGAGCGGCGCGACTGACAAGCAAGTTACATATACTCTTGATGTCACATACGACCCGGCATTATTCAGCGGCAGCCAGGCTGCGCCAACTTTGCAGGTCCCAACACTCACTACTACCCGTTCGGTCTTAGATGATCCCAATAACCAGCTCTTTACCGGCCAGACCAAGAAAGAGGAAAACTGATATGAAGCCGCAAAATTTAACTAAAGGCCTAAAATCGCAAAAAGCCGAGTCGCGGCTGGTGTTAATCGTTGCCGCGGCAACTGTAATTTCCGTATTCTGTTTGGTTAGCGCTAAAACATTATTGGGACAGGCAATGTACCATAAACGCGTAATCGATGCCCGCCATAGCGCAGTCAAACAGCTTAACGCCAATGTCGATGCCGCCAACGCTCTTGTACAGCAATACCAGGTGTTCCAATCAGGCAACCAAACTAACATCATCGGTGGTAAAAACTCAACCGACGCTAATTTGAAACCACCGGACGGAGATAATGCCCGCATTGTCCTTGATGCCCTGCCATCGCATTACGACTTCCCAGCGCTTATCAGCTCTGTAGCAGCAATTTTATCTAATAACGGCGTTAAAGATCCCTCTGTAAATGGTACCGACGATTCCGGTACGATAAATTCCAGCCCTACGGCCAAACCGGAAGTAACTACAATTACGCTGGATGTTAAAGGCACGACCAATTACAAGTCCGCCCGCAGTCTTATAAAAGACCTGGAGCGTTCCATCCGGCCATTTGATGTAACTAAAGTTGACATAGAGGGCTCGGATTCAAATATGGTCGTAACGCTAACGGTAGATACGTACTTCCAGCCGGCGCTGACTTTAGACCTGACTACTAAGGAGGTGAAATGAAGCAAAAAGACCTATTATCCATAGCCATGTTCGCGATTGTTGCAGCTGTAATATCTTTTATAGTCGCCAACATGATTTTTAAACCGCCAAAAGGATCGACGCAGGTTCCAATAGTGACCGCCATTGACCCTAATTTCCCGGATACGCATAATGACTCAACTTACAGCAGTATATTCAATGAAAAGGCGCTCGACCCGACCCAGCCGGTTCAGATTGGTAACCAAAATAATTCAGTACCATTTAGATAAACCGGTATGAATCTGATATCGCCGGTTACTCAATCGAAAGTAGAGGAGGTGCTGGTAACCGACGGCGTTATAAGCGAAATTGAACTTGATAAATTCCGCCGCGATGCCAAGCAAGCCAAACAGCCGCTAGTCAGTTTGCTGGTAAACAGCGGCCGCATATCTGACGAGCAGCTTACCAAAGCCCTGGCAGAAGTTAATAGCTTGCCGTATGTAAATTTAAGCAGCGTTCAGGTAGATCCAAAAATCCTCGTGCTTCTGCCCCAGGACGCCGCAGAACACAATATGGCTGTTCCCATCGGCGAAATGCAGGGCAAGCTGGTGGTTGCGATGCTGGATGCCGGCAACGTGCAAGCCGTCGACTTTTTGAGTAATAAAATCGGCCGTGATATCAAAGTATTTGCCGCCAGCGAATCAGGCATTCGCAACGTTTTGGGCCAGTACAGCGGAGTCGGACTGCAGCACGGCGTCGACTCAATCCTGCATAGCGGTGTAGAGGAGCTCACAGCCGCCGCAGATAAAAGCGCCGATGTAAAAGAAGAAAAAAAGCCCAAGAAGAATGAAGCCAATGTCCAAACTATTGTGCAGGACTCGCCAATCAGCCGCGCTCTTTCGGCAATCATGAACTACGCCGCGCGCAACCAGGCATCTGATATCCATATTGAGCCTACTGAAACCGAGTTGAAAATCCGCTGCCGGATCGACGGGGTATTGCGCGAAATTATGCGGCTGCCAAAAAGCGCCGAGCCGCCGCTTGTTAGCCGTATTAAAATCCTGTCTAACTTAAAAATTGATGAACACCGTATACCGCAAGACGGTCAATTTACAATAATGGTAGATAAGCGTCCTATAGATTTACGAATAGCAATAAGCCCTGTTGTATGGGGCGAACAAGTTATTATGCGGCTTCTGGACAAGGGCGACGCTAAACTCAGTGTAGAGAGCCTGGGCTACACCGGGCGCAGTCTGCGGCTGATTAAAAAGGCACTAAAGTTGCCGCACGGCATGATTCTTACATCTGGACCCACCGGTTCGGGTAAGACCACCAGTATGTATGCCATGATATCCGAAGTTAAGGACGAGGCAATAAACATTGTTACGCTGGAAGACCCGGTGGAATATAAGATGGACGGCGTAAACCAGATACAAGTAAATGCCGATGTCGGACTTACTTTTGCTACCGGGTTGCGTTCTATCCTGCGCCAGGACCCCGACGTCGTAATGGTGGGCGAGATCCGCGACAAAGAAACCGCCAACCTGGCTATCCAGGCGGCGTTAACGGGGCACTTGGTGTTCAGTACACTGCACACAAACTCTGCAGCCGGCATCCTGCCTCGGCTTCTGGACATGGGTATTGAGCCGTTCTTGATTGCCAGTACGGTTCACACCGTAATCGGACAGCGGCTGGTCCGCAAAGTTGTTCCCGGCGGCGAATCACATCAAAGCAGCAAGGCTGAAACCGTAGCTATCCAGACGGCGCTTGGCAAGCTTCTGCCCAAAAACAGGGCGGAAATGCCTAAAGTTGCCTCAGATTTGGGCTATTCCAGCTTGCCTCTGGCAAACCAAAACGCTTATACTTTGCTGGAAGGTAAAAAGTCGCCGGAAAATCAATCAGGATTTAAAGGGCGCATCGGCCTTTACGAGGTTTTTGAAGTGACAGAAACAATACAGGATTTGATACTCAAGCACGCTACAAGCGCGGCAATCCAAAAAGCAGCGGCAGACCAGGGAATGGTAAATATGCGCCAGGACGGATATCTTAAAGCTTTAGCCGGATTGACAACTATTGACGAGGTAAACCGCGTAGCCAGCACGGACGCTTAATAGAGGGGGTAGGCAATGCAGCAGCAACTAAAAATTGAAACACTGTTGGAAGAAGTCGTCAAACGGACGGCATCTGACCTTCATCTGCAGGTTGGCCTATCACCGATGCTTAGAATTGACGGCCGGTTGGCTCCTATCCAAGGAATAGTGCCGATGACCGAAGAAACTGTAGAAAACCTAGTGTTTTCTTTGCTGGATGAAGAGCAGAAGCAAATCTTGCTGCGTGATAAAGAGTTCGACTTCAGTTTCGCCTTTGGCAACCTGGGCCGCTTCCGCGTTAACGCATTCCATGAGCGCGGTAATTTGGCGGCTGCCATGCGCCTTATTCCTAATGAAATCCGTACTATAGAACAATTGGGCATGCCAAAAATACTTAATAAATTCACCGATTATCCGCGCGGCCTGGTGCTGGTAACGGGCCCTACAGGTTCGGGTAAGTCAACCACGCTGGCTGCTTTGATAGACAAGATTAATTCCGACGAAACCAAGCACATAGTTACAGTAGAGGACCCTATTGAATACAACCATAGCTCAAAGAAGTCGCTAATCGCCCAGCGGGAAGTGCACTACGATACCTACAGTTTCTCGGCGGCGCTGCGATCGGCTCTGCGCGAAGACCCGGACGTGGTACTTATCGGCGAAATGCGGGATTTGGAAACAATCGCCGCGGCAATTACGATTGCCGAGACCGGGCACTTAGTTTTTGCTACGCTGCATACCAACTCGGCCAGCCAAACAATCGACCGCATGGTAGATGTCTTCAGTCCGCACCAGCAGCCGCAGGTAAGGGCCCAGCTGGGTAACATCCTTATGGCAATCTGCTCTCAGCGCTTAATTCCGGCATTGGGCGGCGGCCGCGTGGCCGCCGCCGAAATTCTGGTTGCTACTCCTGCGGTACGCAATATTATCCGCGAAGGAAAATCTTACCAGCTTGAAGCTGTTATCCAGACCGGCGCCGAGTTCGGCATGCAAAGCATGGACCGAGAATTAGTTAACCTGATTCATGCCGGTACTATAAGCTATGACGAAGCCCGCAATTACGCGGTAGATCTGGATGAGCTTGATAGGTTAATGCGGGGATAAGATGCTTACATACGTATATACTGCCCGGGAAGGCACGACAGGCAAACGCATACAGGCGGAAATCGAAGCGGAGGATGAACGCGCGGCCGCCAAAATATTATTAGAAAGAGGTCTTTCGCCGCTGGAAATCAGGCTCAAAGGCCAAAGAAGCGGCGCGTTCGCCTTGCTTAATAGAATCACCACCAAACAGCGCGTAATATTCTCACGCCAGCTTTCCACTTTGATAAATGCCGGTTTACCTTTGGTACAAAGCTTGGAGCACGTCCGCGGCCAGACTAGTAACAAAGCGTTGCAGGTCATCATAGGTAAGATTATTACCGATGTAGAGGCCGGCTCTACGCTGTCAGATTCCATGGCGCGCCATCCCAAAGTCTTCGATACGGTATATATAAGCTTGGTGGCCGCCGGCGAAACATCCGGAACTCTTGATAAATCACTGGAACGCCTAGCAGACCAGCAGGAAAAAGACGCCGAAATTATTTCGAAAGTCCGCGGCGCCATGATTTACCCCTTCATCGTAATTCTAGTAATGATCGGCGTGGTTACATTTATGCTGGTGACAGTCTTGCCGCAGGTCCAGACGCTTTATAGCAGTTTGCCGGGGGCTGAATTGCCGATATTTACCCGTATGCTGCTGGCTGTATCTAATTTCTTGACGCATTTCTGGTGGCTGGCAATTATTTTGCTGGGATTTATCGTATTTTTAACTACCAGATGGGCCAGAACTGGTCCGGGTAAACATGCTATAGACGGCGCCAAAATGAAAATGTGGCCGATTGGGCCGTTATTTATGAAGTTATATATGGCCCGTTTCGCGCGGACTGCCTCCACCTTGGTGGGCAGCGGAGTACCGATGCTCAAGATGCTTAGTACGACCTCCAATGCTATTAACAATGTGCATGTGGAAGCATCAATTAACGCGGCGGCAGAGAAGGTGAAGGGCGGCAAGTCACTCTCGGAAGCGCTAGCCGGCGACCCGAACTTCCTGGATTTGGTACCTAATATGATAAAAATCGGTGAACAGTCGGGCAGCTTGCAGGATATGCTTGCCAAAGTAGCCGATTACTACGAAAAAGAAGTGGATAACCAGATAAAGGCCATATCAACGCTTGTTGAGCCGATACTGATGGTTGTAATCGGTATAGTTGCATTGGTAATCGTCGCGGCGGTGCTGCTGCCGATTTACAGTTTGGCGGGTAAGAACCTCGTCAGATAAATCGCTATTGCTTTTATGGGAAAACGTAATAATATTGTAAGCATAAGCGTAGTTAATAACACCCTAGGGGGGCAAAATCATATGCGAACACAAACTAAAAAATCAACTCAGGGCTTCACCATCATCGAAGTCTTGATAGTCTTGGCTATAGCCGGATTGATTATGGCAATTGTCTTCTTGGCCGTACCGGCGTTAAGAAGGAATGCTAACAATAACTCGCGGCGCAGCGACGCGGCGCACTTGGCGGGTATCGTTAACGAGTATGCCTCGAACCACTCCGGACAGCTGCCAACCAGCGGGCAGCTTCAAACTGCTACAGCTAGCGAAAAATGGGCTATTTTTAATGCGCCTAACGGTTCCACTGTTGTAGCCGGTAACGGTACGGTAGGGAACTTAACGGATGCAAGAGTTAACACGGGTACAACATGCGACCCAACGGCTAATCCTCCGGTTATAGGTGGTGCTAGTTCGCGGAGTTTCTCTGTTTCATTCCAAGTTGAGACGGGTGGAACACCGGCAGCAGCTTGTATTCAAGGCTAAGCATAAAAAGCTGACCAAAACGGATGAGCGGGCGTAAAGCCCGCTCATTTTAGTTATAATAATGCTAATGATTTGGGTAATTTTAGTTGTTTTCGGCTTATGCGCCGGCAGTTTTGTAAGTGCCGTAGTTTGGCGCGTCAGACAGCAAGAGCTGTCTGAGGAACAGGGGACAGGAAACAAGGAACAAGCTAAGAAAAATACCAACTACCAACTACCAACTACCAACTACTCCGTTCTGAAGGGACGGAGTGTGTGCCCGCACTGCCATCACATCCTAACTTGGTATGACCTGCTGCCTTTGTTCAGCTGGCTGGCTCTGCGTGGCCGCTGCCGCTATTGCGGCAAACGCATATCATGGCAATATCCGCTTACAGAGGTGTCTGCTGTTGCAGTATTCACGGTGTCCTACGCTTATTGGCCCGGGGGAGTTTACGGCGTAGGCGATTGGCTTATGCTTATTGCTTGGTTGCTCACTTCTGTAGGTTTGCTGGCCTTGCTTATTTACGACTTAAAATGGATGATTCTACCTAATAAAATCCTGTATCCGACGCTGGCTGTTGCTGTAAGCGGCCGGCTGGTTTACATCTTGAGTTTTGAACCGGATAAAATAGACGCCCTTATAAATTGGGCATTATCGCTGTTGATTGCCAGCGGTCTGTTTCTGCTTATTTACACCGCTTCTTCAGGCAGATGGATAGGTTTTGGCGATGTTCGCTTAGGCTTGATTCTAGGGACGGTACTGTCCGAGCCTCTAAATAGCATGCTGATGATATTCGTTGCCTCCGTGCTCGGAACTGCCGTAATCTTACCCGCATTAATTACCGGCAGGCGTAAAATGACCAGCCGGCTGCCTTTTGGGCCATTCCTGATTTCCGCTACGTTTCTAGTCCTTATATTCGGACAAGGTGTTGTTGATTGGTATAAGGACTTTCTGGGGTAGAGCCGCCAATCCAAAGGTGTTCACAAGGTTACGCTTATGCTATACTTTTCGTATGCGTCGCACCCGGGGTGGCTATACCATCATTGAAGTTTTAGTGGTGCTGACAGTAGGGGTCATAATATTTTTCGCGGCGATAACATTATTCGCCGGCAAACAAGGCAAAACGGAATTCTCCCAATCAATGCGTGACGTAGAAGCACAGATGCAATCGGTTGTGAATGATGTAAGTGTCAGCTTGTTTCCGAATGAAGATAAATATGACTGCACTGTAACAGGCGGCGGCCGGCCGACACTAGCACCATCTAGCGAAGGGACGGGAACTAGCCAGGATTGTATTTTTTTAGGTAAAGCCGTTTACATTGACAACAGTTCCGACCCAAACAGACTTTTAGTTTATACGGTAATCGGCAGCCGGTTAGACAACAGCGGTAATTTAATCAGCCAGATTAACGACCCTGCAAGCTTCCTTAATGCGAGGCCGGAAGCATTTACGCCTGATACTGGCTCAGGTTCTGCTCCGGACATAACTGAAAAATACCAGATACCCTTTAGCGCAACTGTAGTGTCCGCTAGGACAGAAAAAAATCTCGGCAACTCACAAACATACCTGGTGGGGTTTTATAATGGGCAGCAATCCAGTACCGACCAGGGAAGTTTATCACTGATGACGCTAGGGTATACCAACCTTACAAACGCTTCGCAGGTTGCGGCTTCAATACGAAATAATGCTCCACGCTCCGGCGAAATTACCAAATCGTGGAATATTTGTTTCCAAAGCGGCACCAGCAACGAGATGGCCACCCTTAAAGTCTTATCGTCATCGGCCGGAATCAGCACCTCGGTAAATTACGGTACTTGCTCATGAAGCGCAATCAGCTGGGGGATACGATAGTCGAGGTAATGGCGGCTATAACCATTATCGGATTAGCGCTAGGCACTGCTTACGCGCTGTCGAACCGTTCGTATAAAACCGGCCAGTCAACGGTTGAGCGTTCACAAGCACTGGCATTGGCCCAAGGGCAGGTGGAGTTCCTAAAAAACCTAGGGCTAAACGGCGAAATTGATAACCTTCTGACTACTTCCAATTATGGCAATGGCGGCAAGTTCTGCTTTAGGGATGATACCGGCGCCGTAGTATCAGCCGGAACCGGCAGCTATTGTTATCCTTACGGCCAATCAGATAACAAATCTTTGTACAATATCGATATAAGTTATTGCGGCGGCGGCGGCTGTTCGCCGAATGTCTTTACCGTTACGGCGTCTTGGGAAGCGCTTGGCGGCAGGCAAAACCAGCTAATGGTTTACTACAAGGCGGTGCAGTAGCATTATGCGCCGTTTAGATCCAAGAAATAAAAATTCTCGCGGCTTCACTGTAGTTGAGCTCACAATTGCCACCGGTGTTTTTTCTATAATACTGCTGCTGGCAATGGCCGGTTTCATACAAATTGGCAAGCTGTTTTATAAAGGCGTGACAATTACCAGGACCAATGATGTCAGCAAACAGACGTTAAATAGCTTAAAAAACGACGTATCTTTTGACATTTTAACGACCTCATACGCGCCTCAGATATCGCCGCTTACGCCTACACCTGTTTCACCGCGACGGTATTTCTGCGCCGGAACTAACCGTTATACTTACATTTTGCACCAGAAGCTGGATGCTGATGCCGAAGCTACCCAGATGAACCAGTCAGGATCGGTTTCCGGCTGGAACAAATTCGCCTTGCTTAAAGATACCGTAGTTAGCGGCTGCCCGGATCCATTCAACGGTTCTGGGGCAATAATACCGCCATCAAGTTCAGGCTCTACAGTTACCGAATTATTGGGCGATAAGATGCGTTTAAGTTCGATTTCAATTCAGCAGTTGCCATCACCTAACGATAAGCTTTATACTATCAGCATTAAGGTAGCGTACGGGGACGATTCAGTGCTCCAGAGTCCAACATCAGACAATCCTGAGTGCATAACAGACAATACGGTCGGTTCCAGCTTTTGCTTTGTTTCAGACCTGCGAAGCATAGTCAGGAAGGGTTTATAGTATATGTCTAAAAATCCCTTGGACTTAACAGCCAAACTTGGCAAACAGCGCGGCATCGCCTCGATAATCGTCGTCTTTATCATCACTATTCTCATCAGTTTGGTAAGTTTAGGGTTCGCACGGCTGATGGACCGCGCGCTTAACGATGTAACCAATAACCAGTTGGGTGCAGCCGCGGATTACGCCGCCCAATCCGGGCTTAATGACGCGATTGCGTTCGTAAAAAAGAACCCGTCCACAACTGTCACAGACTGCAAAGACTTAAATGACACCTCTAAGGCAATAGGCGCCGCACTATCGGCTAAAACCAACCTGACTACCGATGGGTTGACCAAATATACCTGCGTATTGGTAGATCCTGTTCCCGGCGACTTGGTTTACCAGAATGTACCGGCTTACAATTCACAGATGGTAAAGCTGCAGCCGGAAAGCGGCCAGTTAACAGAAGTAACCATCAACTGGGATGCCAACGATAAAAACAGTCGCAACTCGGTAAATAATTACCCTAACTTTGCAAATGAACAGGCGTGGGGCAGCAGCCGGCCGGTATTGAGGGTAACTTTATACCCTATGAGCGGCAGTCCGGCAAGCATCCCAGGAAATTCCGCATATAAAACCTTTTATCTATATCCGAATCCGGGCGGCGGCGGAAGCACATTTTCATATGGCGACCCCAGCGGCTCGATCAAGCAGGGTAACTGCACGAGCACGCAGAACTCCTGTGCGGTCACGATTCAAAATCTGACAGCCGCAGACTATTACATTGCCCGCTTAACTCCCATATACAAAGCCGCCGATATAACCATTAAGGGTAAAAGCGGCGCCTCAAACGTAAGTTTCCGCGACGCCCAGAGCGTAATTGACGTGACCGGGCGCTCAGACACGGCTGTACGGCGTATCCAGGCTAGGATTTCTACCGAAGGCGCGATTACGGTCAATGCCGGTAACAATTCTATACCTGAAGACGCTATCCGCTCGGCCGGCACTATCTGTAAACGCTTGGTTGTACCCGACTTAAGCAGCCAGTTCTCACAATATGTTTTGGTTGACCCCGACAGCGACTCAAATTCGCCCGAATGTAAATTCTTCGAGGTTACCGTACCGGCTCCAACCGTAGACCTAAAACCGGACAGCGCCGATATTTATGAAGGAGATAGCGTAACACTTACATGGACATCTACAAACGCAACTAGTTGCTCGGCGCCGTGGACAAGTTCTACAGGAACATCTGGATCTCAGGTTGTAACCCCGACCTCCGATACAACTTATACGATATCTTGCGAAGGCCCCGGCGGCCCGGCTAATGACTCAACGACCGTAAAAGTTAGCCCTCGGCCGGTGCCGCCGACTGTAATCACAACGCAGGTAACGGGCTTCGGTCCGCCCAGCGCCACCGGATACGGAACGGTCAATCCCAATGGTTCTAACGTAACCGATTGCCATCTGGAGTGGGGCCCAGGTGGGACTGGCGGGACTTCATTCCCCAATAAATCGGCTTGTAGTATCTCACCGGGGTCTGGCACGAACCCAGTTGATGTCTATGGCTATATGGACGGCTTGGCGCCACTCGGTGTCTATCATTACAGAGTTGTGGCTACCAATGCCGGCGGCACTAGCTACGGTGCGGACAAGTGCTTCAAAATGAATAGAACCGATACTGACGGCGGCGGCGGTGGCGGCATGAACTTATGCAGCGCTCCGCCCCCGCCGCCTTCTTGCCCGAATGGCGCAACTAACCCGCCGGCATGCGATAATAACGGCGGAACCGGTGGAAACGCATGCCCCAATCCTCCATCCGGAGGCAACGGTACTTCGTCACCGCCCAATCCGTGTATCTATGGTTTAGTTGCCGGTTACTACACAGGTTCAAATACGATACACATACAGCTATCGGCTGCGCATTGCTATAGCGGCGCGTCTGCCTCATGGCCGGGCGGCAGCGGCGGTATAAACTGGGCAGACGGCGGCGCCTGGGCCCAGACCGATGTTGCCGGCAGCGGTGCCAGTGGAACCGTTAGTGTTTCTTGTAATGGCAATGGCACGGCTTCAGCTTCAACATCCATAGGTGCAGCTACAACCCCCCCACCTAGCGGAGGCGGTACAACACCACCGCCAAGCGGCGGCGGTGGTTGCACGCCGGTCCCCGGCTGCCCTCCAGAGTGTGGCGGCACAGATACATGCCTCCCCCCCAATACCGGTCCAAGACTTATCTCGACGTATACAAGAATTACCGGCGGTATATGTAGAGATAGTGGATGGAATGGCACCTGGGCAGTGACCGTTTATGTTTGGGACGTATGGCTGTACGATGGCGCAGGTGATTATGAAACGACTAGCGGCCAGTGGTGCAATATCTAGTGATTATGAGTAAAAGATACTATGAATGATACTAAAGACAAACCTTCGGGAGCAACCGTTTGGCGTTCAAGCCCCGGAATCAGAAACCGTTGGCGGCAATTCACAAGCCATAAACTGTCCATAGCAGTCTTAGTATTAGTCCTGGCAGGGGCAATTGCCGGTTACCTATACTATCGGCACGAGAACGCGGTGGCGCCAACTCCGGCCACACGCTCGTCCAGTTTCGATAATAATATAGTCAACCCTGACAACCCCCGGCCCACATCAATGGCTAACCATTTCCTGCAAGGTACAAAGTCCGGCGCCGGCATGAGATTTAGTCTGCCATGGGACGACTTCATGTATATTGATTCACCGCTTGATAAGGCTTTACCTGTGCGCCCTACAAGCTCGCAAGATGATTTAACTAAACCGATTCCAAAAAAAGGCAACAATGTTGTACTGGGGCAGAGGATTTTTACTGCCGATAATAAAGTTACCTTCCAGGGTTTGGTGGCGGCTCTGATTGTGCCGCCGGCTGACCAGCCCAACTTTGTTAGCAGTACATATTTTAGGGACGTATTAGCAAATCTAAGCTTCAATACTAGCCGGCCTGATGCTTCACGGCTGGCGCTAAACGTAACGGCAGTACGAAACTTTACTAACCCTGCAATCAAAAAGCACGCTCAAATTCAGGACATCACCACTGTGCTGCCGTCTAATGTTGATCCCGGAGTAGTAAAACACTTAGTCGGACAGCTGGTAGAGGCCAAGGGTAAAAACGCTGACTACTACCTTTTGATAGCCGTAACAGATAATAACTGGAACGAGAACCCCAAAACTTGGGACTTTGTAAGAAATAGCATAAAAGTCGACCAATAGATAAATAACTGATATGAGAAGGGCGGGTGCTTGCGCACCCGCCCTGTTGAACCGGTTCATCCCACCAGCATGGCTTCGTCCAGGCGGTTGGCCACCGGGACCGATGCGTACGGGGCGTTGTACGCCTCGCCGCCGCCGGTGCTGACTGCCGCTCCCGTGGGGCTCATGCCCGCCGGGATTGAGCACGTCAGGTAGACGCCGTTGCCGATGCCGGTCTTGCTGACCGGCGACTTGACGGCATAGGGCACCCACATGCCCTCCTTCAGCAGAGCCTCGGCCGTTGCCCGGCTGTAAACCGCCGGGTCGGTCTGGTAGCTGCTATAGCACAGCCAGAAACTGCGGTCCGGCTGTACTGCCATCGGCGCGGCGCAAGCACCGCGTGCGAGCGTGTAGACCGTGGGAGCCGGATTGTCAGCGAAGAATTCGCTGTCTTCGGCATAGCCAAGCAGCAAGTCGGTCGTACCCTTCTGGTAACCGAAGAGGAGCGTCACCGACTGCTTCTTGCCGAGGATGCTCTCCAAGGAGCTCTGGAAGAGCGGGATGTCATGGCCATCGAAGCTGATGGTGACCGGAGCCGCCGCCGTCTCTCCGTTGAAGCAGTAGACGTTCGGCGGCATCGCCGCTTCCTCGTTACCCCCGTTGGAGCCGGCCCATGCGGCCGGTACGGCGATGGCCAAGGCAGCCAGCGCCATAAATAGTGCGATCTTCTTCACGAAGATCACCACCTCTCTTTCTTGCGTTTGTAGGAGGATGAATTTTTGACCGGTTCAAGCGCC
>DASUJO010000050.1:0-18423 GCA_036279215.1 Saccharimonadales bacterium (SeqCode) | reverse complement strand
TTTTTAGCGTCGGTAATACCTACACCGGTAAGCTCGCGTAAGCGCTTGATTGTATCGATATCAATATTTGCCATTATCTGGCCTCCTGTTTTGCCGGTTCAGCCGGCTTTTGGGCAGCTGCTTCCGGCTTATCATCAGTTTTGGCGGCCGTCTTGGCTTTGCTTTTGCCTTCTTCGATGGCCTGTTTGACGTAATCCAGAATTAGGTCGATGGTTTTTACCGCATCGTCATTGCATGGGACAGGATACTCGATCTGTGTCGGGTCCACATTGCTGTCAGCCAGCCCTATAACCGGGATGCCTAATTTTTTAGCTTCTTTGACTGCCAGATAATCGGTCAAGACGTCAACTACAAACACCGCCGCCGGCATGCCGTTTAATTCTTTGATGCCGCCATATATGCGGTTCATTTCTTCGATTTCTTCGGCAAAGCGCTGGACTTCCAGCTTATTGTATCTGGCCTCCAAATCGCCGTTGGCCATCCGGGTTTCTAAATCCTTAAGGTGGCGTATACGGGCGCCGACGGTCGGCTGGTTGGTGAGCATACCGCCCAGCCAGCGCACCGTAACGTACGGCATACCGGTGGCGTCTGCCACTTCTTTGACTTTGTCTTTTGCCTGGCGTTTGGTGCTTACAAGCAATATCTGCTTTCCGGTAGCAGCTGTCCTGGCTAAAAAATCCAACGCTTCATCGAGCGCCGAAACCGTTTTAGTTAGGTCAATAATATGACTGCCGTCCCGCTTGCTATGAATATAAGGAGCCATTTTTGGATGCCAGCGGCTGGTACGGTGGCCAAAGTGGGCGCCGGCCTCCAAAAGAGCCTTAACGTCAACATTAACTTTTGACAATTGAAAATCCTTTCTCTTCGCGCGGTGTTCGCCCAAGCGTTCCTGCATAGATACGCCCGGGAGGATTAATACGCCTCGCTGTTTAATATTAACCTGGTTAGTGTAGCTGTTATTGCCGCTTTTTACAAGAGTTAGTAAGATATGTCGATGACTGTCAAGCCAAAGTATGACCTAATCGAAGCGGCTGCCAAGGCCGCACACGGCGTTTATGAGCGTTTGGACGGAAGATTCAATGCCGACGTTGTGCTGTGGGAAGTTCTAGAGATTAACAGGGTTTCGAATGTCGGCGGTTACATAATCGACCTGATAGACGACTTGGGTTTGGAACACTATAAAAAAATCCGGGAAGAAATTGAATCTGGCGTTGACCCAAAGAGGTAAAACAGATATAATTTCACGGTTATGAAGAAGGGAGTCCACCCAACTAATTACCGGCCGGTAGTGTTCCAGGACCTCAATAATGGAACCACTTTCGTAACCCGCTCTACCGCCGAAGCCGAAGAAACCATAACTTTGGATGGCGTTGAATACCCTTTGGTAAAAGTCCATATATCTTCAGCTTCCCACCCGTTCTTTACCGGCGAAGAAAGAATCGTTGACGTAGAAGGACGTGTTGATAAATTCAAAGCCCGCCGCGAAGCGGCGGCCAAGGCTCGCGCCGCCAAAGCGGCGGCCAAGCCCAAAGCCCGCAAAGCTTCCAAATCTGACGCCCAAAAACTGGGCGCCAAGCCCTCAAAAAACTCCCAGGAATAACTAAACTATGGGTAATGGCGAAACGCCGCTGTACGGCGAGCAGTCCGAACCGACAGATATTAAATCAGCTCTGCGCAGCTTTGTAGCTGAAGGCACTCCTATAGATCCATTGCTTCAGGAACATCTGCTTGATTCTGACGCTAAAGAATTAATGAGAGACCTAATACCATCAGTTCAAAACGCTCCGGACACTGCCGCGGCGGCATCCCGATACGCCATAATTCTTAAAGCCCTGTTTAAAAAGGAGGCGCTGCTTGAGCGATCAACCCAAACAAGACCAAGCGACTATACTGCGTAAAGAGCTAGCCCAGCTCCAGCAGCAGCTCCAGCACCCCGATGTGTTTGGCCGGACGGATTACGCGTCTTTGGCCAAACGGCAAGCGGAGTTGGCTAATATAATCGCTTTATTTGACCAAAAAGACGAACTTTCTAAGCAGCTAGACGAAGCAAAGAAGCTGGCAGATGGCGAAGATGCTGAGCTTGCCCAGATGGCAAAAGACGAGCTTGCCCAACTGCAAGAAGGGCTTGCCGAAGTTAATTCTCAGCTAAGTGAATTGCTGCTGCCAAAAGATCCAAATGATGAACGCGACTGCATAATAGAAATCCGGGCAGCCGCCGGCGGCGACGAAGCCAGTTTATTTGCCGGCGATTTATACCGCATGTACCAGCGCTGGTGCGAGAAACAAAGCTACAAGCTGGAACTTGATAGCGAAAGCCCGTCCGAAGCCGGCGGCTTTAAAGAAATAATATTCGAAGTGCACGGTAGCGGCGCGTACGGCGCGCTGAAATATGAAGCCGGCGTGCACCGTGTCCAGCGCATACCGGTGACAGAAAGCAGCGGCCGTATCCATACCAGCACCGTAACTGTGGCAGTATTACCGGAAGCCGAAGAAACAGACCTGAAAATAAACCCCGATGAACTGCGAATTGACGTTTTCCGTGCAAGCGGACACGGCGGCCAATCCGTCAATACTACCGATTCTGCAGTCCGTATCACCCACCTTCCAACTGGCATTGTGGTTAGTATGCAGGACGAAAAAAGCCAGATAAAAAACCGCGATAAAGCCATGCGGGTTCTACGAAGCCGGCTGCTTAATTTAAAAATGGAGCAAGAGCAGAAACAGATGTCTGAAGCCCGAAAATCGCTTATTGGTTCAGGTGAACGGTCAGAAAAAATCCGCACCTACAACTTCCCTCAGGACCGCATTACCGACCACCGCATCAACTATTCCAGGAGCAATCTGCCGGGCGCGCTGGCCGGCGACATAAATGACCTTATAGAGAAGCTTCATGAGCGAGAATTAGAGCTGCTCAAAAATGAAACTCGATGAATACTTTAAGTCTGCCACTAAAAGACTAAGCGGCTCCGGCATAGGCTCTTCCCGCCTGGATGTTTTGATACTTTTGGAAGACGCGCTTCACAAAGACCGCTCATGGATTCTTGCCCATCCTGAAGCTAAACTCACAGCCAGCCAATTAAATAAACTGGAAAAACAGCTCGATAGGCGGCAAAAACACGAGCCAATAGCGTACATACGAGGATTTACAGAATTTTACGGCCGGCGGTTCAAGGTGAACCGCCGAGTACTTGAACCCCGCCCTGAGTCAGAAGCGATGATCGATTTACTCAAAGAAATTACTACCACCTACCATCTTCCATCTACCATTGCTGTTGCCGATATCGGTACAGGTTCCGGAGCCTTGGGCATAACAGCGGCGCTTGAGCTGCATAACCACAACGTGGATCTATATGACATCGATGCCTCGGCGTTGGCAGTTGCCAAACATAACTGCGAACTGCACGAACTGCGTCTTAAAGCCGCCAAGCGCGATCTGCTGCGTTACAGCCATAAACCATACGACGTAATTTTGGCCAACCTTCCCTATGTGCCTAACGGCTGGAAAATTAATGAAGCCGCGGCTATGGAACCGCGTATCGCTATCTTTGGCGGCAATGACGGGCTGGACGTTTACCGGCGATTGTTTGAACAGCTGTCGCATTTCAGCTGGAAACCAATATTTGTACTAACCGAAGCACTGCCGCCTCAGCACGAAAAACTCGCAATAATTGCGGCGGAAAAAGGCCTCCGGTTGAAGTCTAGCCGGGGCTTTATCCAGGTATTTGGGCGTGCAAAATAACTAGCAGGTGCCGTGGTAGTCGTAATTCGCACCAATGGAAGCGTCAGCTTGGACGTATATCTGGGTAGTGGCCTGGTTTGGCACGCTAGCGTGGACCTGGACGTCGTAGTACGCGGTGTGCGTCGGTCCGAAGTTATTACTGCGCACACACATATATCTTGGATATGAATTATTATCAAACTGGTTGCCGAATGTGGTGAAGAAGATGTGGGCGGTATTTCCATTATTGGTAAAGGTGTTGCCTTCCACCAGCCCATGGGTCGAATATCCGATGTACAAAGCCTCTGAATGCGACTGGCCGTCGTCCAGATAGAAGTTCTGGAATGTGTTATTGCGGATAATCCAGTTATCGGATGTCACGCCTGCCGGCTCGTCCCAAATAATGTTCTGGTTATCTATTCCTTTGCCGTCAAAGAAGTTGCCTTCCAGACGCCAGTTGTCTTTGCCAAACGAGTTAAAGCCCATGGCACGTGAATTGGTAACTACCGTGCCGTTGCCCACGTCTATCGTACCGGTAAACGTAACGTTATTAAACGTCACATTAGTACCGCTTACGCTGCAGCTGCCGTTTACCGTGTAATTTTGGATTACCGCGCTGCTTACGGCAGCAAGTGAATTACATTGCGAACCGGTAATCGTTGCTCCTCCTCCAGACGGCGGAGGAGGCGGCGGCGGGTTAACGGCACCAACGGTCACGGTAACGCTTTTGTTGGCGGTGCCTCCGGCTCCTGTACATGACAACGTGTAGGTAGATGTTGCGGTTGGCGTGACAGATTGCGTGCCGGAAGTGGCTTTGGAACCGGTCCAGGCACCGCTAGCTGTGCAAGAAGTGGCATTGGTGGAGCTCCAGCTCAAACTGGAACTACTGCCTGATGTGATGGTGGTGGGGTTAGCGGATAAGGAGACTGTTGGTGGCGTTGCCGTATAACTGCGCCCGTAATTACTAAGCAGTACCGACAGGTCGAGTATGGATACCGTGCCGTCGGAGTTAAAGTCGGCGGCCGGGTAGTTGGTGTTGTAGTTACTTAGCAGGATGGATAGGTCGGTGATGTTTACCGTATTGTCGTTATTTACGTCTCCTGGCAGATTGGGATTTAAGGCGAAGGATTTATAAAGCAGAAAGCCCCCTACCAGGGCAAAGAAGAGGGCGAAGATTAGAAGCTGGGTGTGGGAGAAGCTGCGGGGGGATTTGAACCAGCGATCCTTATAAGATGCGAGCTTATTCATTTTAAGTACAAGATCGTGCGAACGCTGATGTTAGTACCGTATTATACCCCGGAATAGATTCGCCTTTAACGTTGCTGGGGTCGATGTCTACGTTCTCCGAGCCGTCGAATTCGGCGCGGAACTGTATGTGGTAGTAGCCGTTTAATGAGCGGATGAACGTGTTGCTTTTGACACAGATGTTGCGCGGGTATTCCGTATGCGGGCTGGCAGCGTCGTTGCTGGCGCCCCACCAGGAGAAGAACAGGTGGCCGGTGGTGCCGTTATCCTGGAAGGTGTTACCTTGTATCAGGCCGCCGTTGTTATGCGCGGCTACGAATATGCCCTCTGAGTGGGCGGTTTCGTTGGGGCAATAGTGGAAGTTCTGGAAGGTATTGTTAAGTATCTGGAAGTTGGTGGCGCCGTACATCCAGTTCTGGGCCGCCTGGCAGTGCGAGTCTATGAGCGAATTCTGAAGCGTGAAGTGGTCTACCCCGCCGTCCTGCACATAGAACATGAACAGTGTTGAGTGGTCTATGGTCAGGTAGTCGGCGGTGGGGCTGATGTCCAGCTCGCCGGTGGCGTTCATGTTCTGAATGGTTACATTAGCGCGGGTGAAGTTGGATATATCGCCCGATACTGTGAAAGTACTCTGGCCGGTGGCCGGCTTGACTGTCAGGGCGCCTGCAGGGGCGGCATTCACCTGGCTTAAGAAGCTGCTGGCTGATACCGTGCCGCTGAATGTCAGAACGTTGCCGCTGGTTGGTGGCGGTGGGGGCGGCGCTGGCGGAGGCGTAGTTGAACTCGAACCGTAATTACTCAGCAATATAGAAAGGTCTAGGATATTTACCGTGCCGTCTTTATTCAAATCGGCGCTGCCATTAGTAGTGCTGTAGTTAGATAAAAGAATTGATAAATCAGTTATATCTACTTTTCCGTCACCGTTGATGTCGCCTGTTACACTGCTGCCTCCGCCGCCGGCTGTTACGGTAACTACGGCGCTGGCGTTTGCTGTACCTCCCGAGCCCGTGCATGAAAGGTTATAAGTCGATGTAGCGGAAGGAGTAACCGATTGCGTACCAGCTGTGGATTTGGACCCGCTCCAGGCGCCGCTGGCCGAACATGATGTGGCATTGGTGCTGCTCCATGTCAGTGTAGAGCTGCTGCCAGAAGTTATACTAGCCGGACTGGAGGCCAATGATACCGTGGGAGCCGGAGATCCGCCGCCTCCGCCGCCGGTCGCGCCGTATTCAGTAGCGCCGGCATCACAGGTTGTACCGGTTGGCCTATTGTTGCCATCATGGTCCTTATTACCTAGAACGTTCGAGCAATAGCTGGATTCCCCGGCATCTATAGCCGGCGAGCCGGCTTGGATATAAAATCCTTCAGTGCCGCCAAGCCCCAGCTTTTCTTCGCCGCCGCGTGTACCAACCAGTACCTTATCGCTGCCGCAAGTATAAGTCCTGTCATCCTGCCATACGTTCTTAATATGCGTACCGAAGCATTCTTCGTATGAAGCTCTGGCCCCAACATTGCCTACATACACCAGGTTGCTTGCTGTCGCGCATCCAAGCGACCCCGTGCCGTTCGTCATGGTGTTGTAGGCAAATGTAATATTTTGGCAGACATTAACGTTCGGGTGCATGCTTATTGAATTGTTGTCGGCAGAGCCAAAAAAATTATTAGCGAACGTAAGATCATGCGGAATGTTTACCCCCGCGCTGTCGCTGGTTATAAATATTGAGGAAGTGTTTGAATGGTCGCCATTATGGAATGTGGAGTTTTTAATCGTTGTATTTACGGTACCGTAGTCCATGCGTATCATTTCCAGATGGAAGCCGTTTGTACTGCATGAAACCGGAGTGGTGTCGGCATCCTGCGGATAAAAATTAACGCCGTCAAATACAGTGCCGCTGGTATTGTTCATGAATACCGGCTCGCCGTCGCCCTCGGTAACGCAATTTATAGAACGTTTTCCACCAACTTTGCCTGCTTCACCGAGCTCGCCGCCAAGCCACTTCACATTATTCACGCCGGTAATAGACACGGAGACGTACGGGCCATGCAGCTTAACATTTTTCAGTGTTACATTACTTGCGCCGGCATCCCACCCGCCGCTGTTATGGTTAGGTCCGGCATCAACTGTTATATTCTCAAGCGTAAGATACGCGCCGTTTGTGGCTAAGATTCCGGTTGTAACTGTATTTTCGCCGATAACATCGCATCCCGGCGAGCTTTTATTTCCAGAAATCGTTTGGGCGCCATAAGTACCGGCTTTTATTACAATTACGTCACCCGGTTGGCAGTTGTCCCAAGCGGCATCAATCGAGGCACAGGCTGTGCTATCTGAATAACTTCCAGCTGCAGACTGCCGGCTGCAAGAACCGCCGTTTGTATCCACCCATAAGTTTGCCACCGTCGGTGTGGCGGCAAAACTTTTATAAATCAAAAAGCCGCCTATGGCGGCAAAGAACAAAGCAAAGACTATAAGCTGGGAGTGGGAGAAGCTGCGCGGGGATTTGAGCCATTTCGTAGATAGTTTATTAAACTTATTCTGTGCATTGTTTGGGTTTTGCGGCATGGGTTTGTGTGCTTGGCGGGTTAATTTTTTATGGCTGGGTTTTTTGCGTTTTACTCCAGCAGCCCTCATTTTAATAGCTTATTAAGACTGATTATAAATGAATAAGCAATAAGCACAAGGGTAATACTTTTGATTTATGCACAACAAAACACCGGGCGGGCTTATATTTATCTTGGATCTGAGCAAGATGAAACCAGCATGAATTTACCCCAATCCGTGATAAATTGCGCAAGATTTGAACCACCCCCGGCACCGGGCGGTATTACGGGTCCGGTAACAGTTTGGTGGTTATCTATGTACAAATGGTTAGGATTACCGGAAAGCTCCAGTTCTTCCCTGATATTGATTGCGTAATACGCATCCCAGGTGTCATAGAAAGTGTTATTTCTAGTACACCAATCGTGCGGAGAACCGTTATTCTGTCCGTATGCAGTACAGCCGCTACCCTGGTCGTTGTACCAAGTCCAGAAAATGTGGCTGGTACTGCCGTTGTTGGTGAAAATATTATTTTCAATCAGACCCGGGCCGGCTCTGTTTGCAATATAAAGTGCTTCAGAATGGGGATTGTCGCATTGGAAGTCATGGAAAGTATTGCCTTGCAGCAGCCAGCCGGATGAGCCATCGGTATCACTGGCTGACCATAAGAAATTCTGGGCAACATTGCAAGTCGGTGTAGCCGGACCGATATTGTTATTTACAAATGATACGTTATCGGCGCCATGAGAAGTAAATGATTGTATGGTTGCGTTATAAACTTGGCATCCGTTACATGACGAATTCAGGTTCATGCGGCTGGCGGAGGTTATGCCATCCAGCCGTATCCCAGCGACATTTAGAGTTATACTTCCAAAGCTGACTGAGCCGCTTGTTTTAAATATTACTGGGTTCGTCGAACAGTTTGGGCCACCGGATACGCTTTGGCTGCCGTAGCTTCCGCCAGCTACGCTTACGGTATCGCCGCATTGGGCAATACTTCGCGCCTTATTTATAGTCAAGCACGGTTTACCGCTATCGCCGCGGACGCAGGTAGAATCACTGCCACTCGGCGACATCCAGATTACAGGCGTCCCGCCTCCCCCGCTCGGTGGAGGCGGCGGCGCTGGTGGCGGGGTCGTACAGCTGGCTGTGCTCATGGGGCCTTGGGACATAGTGATGTCGGAGCCATTACCGGCTGCGTCTTTGGTTACCAAGCCGACTGTATAGGTTGTACCGCAGGTTAAGTTGTTATAGGTATATGATGTGGCGCTGGCGCCAAGCGACGCTACTTTATTGCTGTTTAAGTAAGCGTCGTAGCCGGCGACGACCGGGCCGGAGGATGGCGAGTCCCATGACATGGTGATGGAAGTCGCGGTTGAGCCGGTCTGGCGCTGGTTGGTTACCGGCTGCGGCGTGCCGGCGTAAGAGCGCCCGTAATTACTAAGAAGTACCGATAGGTCGAGTATGGACACCGTGCCGTCGGAGTTAAAGTCGGCGGCCGGGTAGTTGGTGTTGTAGTTGGATAGCAGGATGGACAGGTCGGTGATGTTTACCGTATTGTCATTATTTACGTCTCCTGGGAGATTGGGGTTCAGGGCGAAGGATTTATAGAGTAAGAAGCCCCCTACCAGAGCAAAGAATAAGGCGAAGACTATTAGCTGGGAGTGGGAGAAGCGGCTAAGTGGCGAGATTTTGGTTTTGAGCGCCATTTTATACCTATAAACTTAAGAATAGTTATAATGAATGGGGCGCTAAGCGCAAGCAGTTAGATTTGGATTGTGTAAAACCTTAACTTTTAATTGCTTGGGGCGGCTTCCAGCGTCGCGGTGAGAGTCAAGTGTTCATCGCCGCGGATGACGGTCATTTTTATGGTATCGCCAACCTGGTACCGCCCTAGAACGCTGCTTAGGCTGTTCTTTTCATCAATCTTCGTATCATTGACCTGCGTAATTATGTCGGCGGCGCGCAATCCCGCTTTATCAGCCGGGCTGTCTTTTACGACCGACGGTTCACTGCCGCTGCCCGGCAAAATGTATGCCCCGCGTTTAACAGTAAGGTTAAAATTTTCAGCCAGATCATCGGTAAGCGACACATAGCGGACACCCAGGAACGGCTGTTTAAGCTGGCCGTTTTTTAAAACGCTGGAAATCAAGCCTTTTATATCGTTGATGGGTATGGCAAAACCGATGTTCTGGGCGCCGCCGGCTACCGCGGTATTTATGCCGATAACCTCATTATTGATGTTCATCAGCGGGCCGCCGGAATTACCGGCGTTGATAGCGGCGTCGGTCTGGAACAGATCTGTCAGCGTTTCGGCGCCTGAACCGCCATCATCGCTGGCGCTCACATCCCTGCCGAACCCAGAGATTATTCCGGAAGTTACGGTGTTCTGGAACTGGCCCAGCGCATTGCCGATGGCAACAACTTTGTCTCCCACCTTTACTTTGCCCGAGTCGCCGAGCGTTAGCGGCGACAGTATTTTGCCCTTTAGATCGGTTATTTTCAAAAATGCTACGTCCAAAGGGCTGGAGCTGTTGGTGCGGCCGATTACTTTTACATTATCGTACTTTGTGCCATCTGCCAGCGTAACGCTGACGCTCGATGTTCCGCTTGGCACAACGTGCCGGTTGGTAACTATGGTGCCGTCTTTATTAATAATGAATCCGGTGCCGGCGGCGGCTTGAGTTTGCGTAGTGCCAAACCCGAATACATCCTGCGAGTTCACCTGGCGCTCAACATCAATAGAAACCACACCCGGTCCGCTGTCTGTTGCGATATTTGATATCAGATCGCTTTCTCCGGAAATGATCTTCTGCTTGGCGGCCGTGGAAGATGGCGCTTGCAAATTATCGTTATAAGTTTTGGCGCCCAGCCAGCCGCCGCCAAAGCCAAGAAGCAAAATAACTATCGCCAGCAATAATCCGCGCACAAACCAATCCGGACGCTGCCCGGCCGCCCTGGCCTGCACGGTGGAGTATTTTGATACCGGCGCCTTATTGGAACCTCTGAACCTATCTAAAACCATATCAACAATAGTTTTACCCATATTTTCTGAGAACTCACTGAACCTAATTTAGAATTTTTTGGCGTTGTCTATCGGTACGATCCTGAATGCCAGCTTGCCGACTATCTGGTCGGCTTTAACCGGGCCGAAGAAACGCGAATCTTCGGAATTCCCGCGGTTATCACCCAAAACAAAAATCTCGTCCGGCGCCAGCGTCTGGTCTACATCGCCTGGGAGGTTGGGGTTTAAGGCGAAGGATTTATATATAAAGAAACTGCCAATAATGGCAAACGCCAGAGCAAAAGCTATCAGATTCTTATGCGAAGCAAAGAACTTAGAGAAGGAAGGCTTGGAATACATGGGTTTGTGTTCTCGACCAGCACCTTTATGGAGTTGGTGCTGCTAGCGCCCGGTTTTGACCGCCCTCATTTTTTATATGTTAACTATCTATAATTATAGAGTAACAGTTGTTTAACGCAAACGGTTTAGATTATGTTTACTTTTTTACGTCCCGTAATTGCTCAGCAGGACAGAAAGATCCAGGATGTTGACGGTGCCGTCTTTATTGATGTCCGATGCGGAATTGGACGTATTCCAATTGCCGAGCAAGATTGACAGGTCCAAAATGTTAACCGAGCCGTCGCCGTTTATGTCGCCTTGCTTGGTGCCGGGCGGCGGCGCGCTATTGCTAATAACTAAGTCGCATACCTGGTGGCTGCTTACCGGATTGGTCGAGCCCCAGTTAGTCAGCTGGTTAACAGACGCCTGTTCATCGCGGAATGCGTAGTTGCTGGCAATGGTAGTTTCGCTGCCGCCGGAAGGAGCGACATAAGCATCAAACGTATGGTTATAGACCCTTACTACCATGCGTACTTTATAAGCTGAACCGGCGGAATAACTGAAGTTATTAACGGCCGAGTAACCGGAGCCGTTTCTAGCGTCAACATGATTATCAGGATTAAATCTTATTATTGGACCAAGGTCTGTATAGTCCCCTGCCGCGCCGTTAGCTAAACCGATAGCGGCATCGGTAGCTGCCGACCCGGGCGATGCAGTGAATATCACCGTAAAACTGCCGTTTTGCGAAGCGAAACTGCCGCCCGCCCAGCCGCTTCCTACCGTTGTGCAATTTGTGCCGACCGGAGAGCTAACTGTCACTGTCGCGCTGGCGCTGGCGGTGCCGCCGGCGCCGCTGCAGGATAGGTTATATGTTGATGTACTCGCCGGCGAGACGCTGGCAGTACCCGAAGTGCTTTTTGTACCGCTCCAAGCGCCAGATGCACTGCATGAGGTCGCGTTGGCTGAAGACCACGATAGGGTACTACTATTGCCAGAGTTAATTGTCGATGGCGATGCAGAAACTGTGACAGTTGGAGCAGGAGTTCCTCCTGAGCCGCCGCCTTCACCTATAGCATATACCCCGATGTTAGTTCCGTCAGAAGCGGCGTTACGGCCGACCGGCGAGCTGCTTGCAAGCAGGAACCCGTCGTGAGAGGTAGTTGGACCGACATATACGGCATTTTGGCTGGAGACATTGTGGTCCGCGGTACCCGTAGAACCGTTGTTAAACTCGACCACTGCTAAGTTGTCATATACGTGAGTGCCCGAACCGGCTGGATCCGCGCTCTTGCGGTTAATATCTATCTGGCCGCACGTCAGACCGTTGAAGAAGCATGCCGAATCTGGATGATAGACTACCGTGTTGTGGCGGACAATTGAATTCTTATCGGCATAAAGTTCAATTCCCCATGGCCGCCCGATATCCACCACATTGTTCTCGATAATTATACCGTTAGTACCGCCGTCGTAAGACGTTATACCTTGGGTACCGCAGCTGTAGCTCTCATAGACGTAATTGCCGGCGATCCGAACTTGGCTAGACTCACCGTAAAATTGGATGTTGTCCGTATGGTTTAGGTTCTGATCGCAAAGGTTTTCGAAGTGATTGTTAAGAACTAGCAGCCCGGTGACCATACCGACCCGGACACCATCGAGGTCGCCATTCGTAATCACATTGTTCTCGATCGTCACAGATGGGTTCGACAAGCTGTGAGTGCCAGTGCTGTCTGTGTTGATTTTTGTATCACCTTCGCCATTAGCCGATTGTGCGTTCCAGTTGAATGTGTTGTGGTCCAGAACAACGTTCTGGTTGTTCCCCTGGAAATCAATAGGGGACGTGAAGTCGCTGTTCTTGATCGTGACGCTGCTGGCGCTGGTGACAGTTCCGCCCATACCCGCCATGCCGTCTATAGTAAAGTTGGCGTCGCCGGAACCAAAGCTGACCTTCATCTGCGGGGTGGCTCCATCAGCTGCTTTTATTGTTATCGCTTTGCTGGTGCCGGTCCACGTACCATAGTTGCCGGAAGCCAAACAAAGTGTGGCGCCGCTAGAGGCGGCCGATATATTACTGGCAAAATTTGATGTAGTTGTGACAGTTCCCGCACAAGCGGCAGCAGCCAAGCTCTTATATGCCAAATAGCCGCCGCCAAGGAGCGCGAAAACCGCCATGAAGATAATTGGCTTAGATTTTTGGGGCAGATTTATCTTTTTGAAACGGGTCATTAACACCGCCTTTAGCTTATGCTTAAAGTATCTGATAGGGATATGCTGGTGTCAATCTAGAATTTTTGGGTTTTGTCTAGCGGTACGATGCGGAATGCCAGCTTGCCGACTATCTGGTCGGCTTTTATCGGCCCGAAGTAGCGTGAATCTTCAGAGTTGCCGCGGTTATCGCCCAGCACAAATATCTCGTTTTGGGCCAGAGTTTGGTCCACGTCACCGCTAGTCACCGGCGTGTTGACCTTATACCCGCCTACTTTATCGGGCTCAAAACCATTTGGATGTTCCTGGTTATAAATCGTCACCTTGCCGCCGCTTACCACCACCCGCTCACCCGGCAGCCCGACAACTCTTTTAATAAGCTGTTTGGTGCCGCTGCCGGCAAAGTCCAATCCTGATTGGTTGAATATAATAATGTCACCGCGCGCCGGGATGTAATTATGATGGGTTATGCGCGCCCACGAGCGCTGCCACTTATCTACTATTAAGCGATCGTTATTCTGCAGCGTGGGCTCCATGCTCTCGCCATCTACTTGGTAAGATTGCACCACGAATGCCGCTACCATCAGGGCTATAGCCGGCGCGGCTAAGAATAAGAAAATAGTCGATAAAACCGAGCGCCATTTGCCGGAATCCGAATCCCGACTTCTTGGCGGCGGCGGCGGAACAATCGGGTCTGACGGCCGCGGCGGCGGCTCGTTAAGGTTGTTTTCAGGTCGCATAAGTTAACATTATATCCCAGAGCTTAAGATTAGCTTAGGTTAAATAATACTTGACTAGTTAAGTATTTTAACTGTTAACACTAATGGTATACTGTACGAAGTTGTGAACAAAAAAAGAGCCTCGCTGGATGGTTTTGTAAGCAGTGGCCGCCGCCTCGGCACGCCGTCAAGCTATTCTTACCAGCCGAACCGCGAGACGCCTACTCCTACCCTGGAAAGCATGCACCGGCGGCCCGACGGCTTCCATGCCATACAGCAGCCGAGTTTTGGAGCCGCCCACGCCGGGGTTACGGCCGGCAACCTGGCCCGGGCCGAAGACGAAGCTGTACTTGATGAACCGATAGTCTTAGACGATATTGACGAGCCAAAGCGCAAAGACAAAGCTCGCGGCAAAGCCAAGCGCGCCCGGCTGCGCAAGAACTTAAAGAGGGCTTTGTTGTTGTTCTTGGCATTTATCATCGCCGCCGGCGCCTTTATGGGCTATAAGTTTTATTCTACCCAGCGGCAGGTGCTTTCCGGCGGCGGCCGTTCGCCGTCCGTCTGCGACGGCAACGTGCCGGTAAGCGCGCTTCACAAAGAGGGCGACGGCCGGGTAAACATCCTGCTGCTCGGTATCGGCAGCGAAGGAATCTTAACCGATACAATAATGATTGCCAGCTTGGACCCGTTCAACGACAAAGTTGACCTGTTAAGCGTTCCGCGCGACCTTTGGGTTAATATTCCCGTCAACGGCCAGGAAAAAATCAATGCCGCCTACTCTTTTGGAATAAAAAACTCCAAAGGCAAGAGTGAATTTGAAAAGAAACGCGACGGCGTCAAACTGCTTGATACAGTACTGCAAAATGTAACCGGCGTGGATATTCATTATCATGCGGTATTTGATTTCACCGCCTTTAAACAGATTGTCGACAATCTGGGAGGCGTTACAGTCAATGTTCCCGAAACGCTTTACGACCCTACTATTGCTTGGGAAAACCACTACAACCCGGTAATCGCCACCAAAGGCGTACAGCAGTTCGATGGCGCCCGCGCTTTGCTGTATGCCAAGTCGCGCGAAACCAGCAGCGATTTTGCCCGAAACGAACGCCAACGCTTGCTGCTGGCGGCGATTAAAGACAAGGCGTTTTCGCTCGGTACGTTTTCTAATCCTGTTAAAGTCGTTTCGCTAATGAACTCGCTTGGCCGGAACGTCTATACAGATTTTGATACGCAAAGCATAAAATGCCTTTACACTCAGATATCAGAGGTGCAATCGTCTAACATTAAATCGCTTGATTTGGTTACGCCGCCGCATAACCTGGTTACAACCGGACCGTATCTGGGACGCTCAATCGTCCGCCCGGTTGCCGGCTTTTTTGACTACAGCCAAATACGCGATTATGTACGCAAAACCTTCCGAGACGGCCTGCTGGCTAAAGAAAACGCGCCGGTAGCTGTTTATAATGCTACTACCACCGCCGGGCTAGCTACCAAAACCGGCGACACGCTAAAAATTTACGGCTATAACGTCACAACCGTAGAAAACTCGACCAACCAGACCAACCCGCCCAACACCGTGGTCGTGGATCTAAGCCACGGCGCCAACAAGTACACGCGCAATTACCTGGAGCGCCGGTTCGGCGTATCGGCGGTAAACGGCATTCCATCGGGCTTGGGAATTAATCCGCCGCAAGGTACCGCCTTTGTTATAATTGTCGGTACAGATGAGAACACCGGTACATAGACTTCGCCGAGCAGTAAAGCCGGCCAGCGGCTTTTCGCACTTTATTCACCTGGGGCTCAATATAATCCTGCCGATTTTGGCGTACGTACTTGTACGCATAGATTTTGTCTGGGTGGCAATCGCGCTGGTTCTGCTGGCCAAGTGGCGTATTTTTGCGGTGCGGCCGCGCTATTGGCTGGTAAACGTCGTATCTAACGGCATAGATATATTGGCCGGCATCAGTTTTGTTCTGCTGATGTCCAGTACCTCTGTTGAATGGTGGCAGCTGTTCTGGGCGGCGCTCTATATGGGCTGGCTGGTATGGCTTAAGCCAAAGTCTGATGTTTTAAGCGTATCGGCCCAGGCAATGCTTGGCCAGCTGCTCGGGCTTACAGTTTTATACTTAAAATTCGGTGATGACAGCTTGGCGGTTCTGGTAGCCGGTACCTGGGCTATCACATATCTGGCAGCCAGGCATTTCCTGACCAGTTTTGAAGAAACCCGTGCTTCGCTGATTGCCCATGTATGGGCTTACTTTTCGGCCGGTTTGGCCTTTATACTTGGACATTGGCTGTTGTTTTACGGCTCAGTACCGCAAATACTTATCTTTCTGACTACCATCGGCTATGGCTTGGCGGCTTTGTATTACCTGGATGCTACTGAACGGTTGACACCGCGTTTCAAACGCCAGCTGCTGGTTTTTATGTTCGCGATATTAATTATTGTCATCGCCTTGTCCGACTGGACCGGCGCGACTGTCTGAACAATTGCCAGTTAGTTATTGGTAGTTGGTAGATAGTTGCAACTATTTTGTACTACTAATTTGTTCGGTTATCAATTTTCCGGATTTAAGATTCTGTCGGCTATCTTTTGCAATTCCTGGTCGTTATTAAAATGAATAATTAACTGCCCGCCCTTTGCCGTATGTCTTAAATTCACTTTTGCTCCTAGGTTCTGTGCGATTTGCCTGGTGAGGCCGGATTCGCTGTCAGTGCGTTTGGCTGCTTTAGCGGTTGTAGAACCCGACTTTAAGCCGATGGCAAACTGTTCTGCTTGTCTCACGCTCCACCCGTTGTTTAAAATACTACCCAATAACCGCTTCTGTTTATCGGGCTGCTTGGATAGGGCAAGTATAGCCCGGGCGTGCCCTTCACTGATTTTGCCTTCGGCAAGCGCCTCACGCGCTTCTTCCGGTAACTGTAGTAATCTGGTTAAATTACTTATTGTAGAGGCGGCTTTGCCCAGTTTTTGTGCTATTTCTTCTAGTCCTAAATTAAACTGCTGTTGTAGCTTATACACCGCCATTGCCTGCTCAAGGGGTGATAGGTCTACCCGCTGGATATTCTCAATTAACGCCAACTCTACTTCTTCCAACTCTTGCAGGCTGCGTACTACTGCCGGGATGTTTTCTAGTCCCGCAGCCTTAGCAGCTCGCCATCGACGCTCGCCGGCAACGATTCGATATCCGTTTTTGCGCCTAACGACTATGATCGGCTGCAGTACGCCATGTCGTTTTACCGATTCTGTAAGCTCTTTATGCGTATCATCCGCGTGTTCACGCCGCGGCTGCTCAGGGTTTGGCACTATATCGGCGATGAGTAACCTTTGTACCCTATGCTTATCTTCTTCCAGCATTGACCTGTCTAACTCTTTTGGAATAAGCGCGTCAAACCCGCGACCTAAGCTTTGTTTCTTAGCCATTTATCTTCCTTTCAAACTCTTTTGCCAGATTTTTATATGCTCTCGCCCCTTTGCTCCACTTGTCATGCTCGGCAATGGTTCGGCCAAAGCTGGGAGCTTCGGCTAAGCGGACGTTGCGCGGAATCACCGTCTCGAACATCTTGTCGCCAAAATAATCATTTAACTCCTTGTGGACTTGTTCAGATAAGGAGTTGCGGCTGTCATACATCGTCAGCACCACACCTAATACATTCAGATTCGGATTCACAGCTGATCTAACTTGCTGCACAACGGAGAGTAACTGGCTCAAGCCTTCTAGTGCATAATATTCGGCCTGGACCGGAATTAGAACGTGCTCGGCAGCCGCTAAGGCGTTTACGCTAAGCAGCCCTAGCGACGGCGGGCAGTCAATCAGAATGTAATCATGGTTATGCGGCAAATTGTCTAACACTCCTTTTAACTTGAACTCGCGGGCCGGCGCACTGACCATTTCAACTTCGGCGCCGGCCAGCTGTTCGTTCGCCGGAAGAACTGAAAGCTTGTGAGAGGTAGCTTTTTTGATAGTCCTAGGTGCATCGGCTCTAGAAAACAGCACGTCGTACAATGTAGCATCCAATGCTTTTTTATCAAGCCCCAGACCGCTGGTAGAATTGCCTTGCGGGTCGGTATCTACTACCAGAACTCTGTACCCGTTCTTGGCTAAGTACGCGCCAAGGTTAATTACGGTAGTGCTTTTTCCCACCCCGCCTTTCTGGTTCAGTACCGCTATTACTTTAGCCACTTTTTATTTGCCCTTATCCCCTTAAGATTAACACAAATGGCGTCTGATTTGTATTACGCCGTTCATAAATATTGCTGCTTTTAAACTTTATCCTGACGGTTTATTTGAGGGTGTTTTTAACCAGCTCTACCATCTGGGCCGGAGTATTTTCCGATTTGATGACATATGCCGCAGCGCCTTCTTTAATCGCCTCTTTGGCATATTTTTCATCTGATATGTTGGTTAGGACTATTATTGGAATGGCGCTAGTTTTAGAATCTGCTTTTGCCTGCCTAAGCGCTTCAAGCCCGTCAAAATTCGGCATTATTATATCCATCAAGACTATGCTTGGGTGGTCGCGGCGCATCTTATCAATGCCTTCGCGGCCGTCGTGGGCGATTTCAATGTCAAACCCCTCCGCTCTGAACTTCGTTTCGTACATCTGCGCCAGCGTCATCTCGTCTTCAACGATGAGCAGCAGGATTTTTGCCATATAC
>DASUJO010000049.1:0-5598 GCA_036279215.1 Saccharimonadales bacterium (SeqCode) | reverse complement strand
GAACAGGTTGATGTCAGTACCGCTACGGCGGGTGCCAGCGGCACCAAGCTTAAGATTGAACCCGTAGCTAAAGCGGCAACCGCCAAAACTAATCGCCTGGCCACAAAAATGAACGACGTAGATGACGTTTTAGGCGGCGGTTTGGTAGCCGGAAGCGTAAATTTGCTAGCGGGCCAGCCGGGCATGGGAAAAAGCACGCTGCTGCTGCAAATTGCCAACAAAATGGCGGCCGATAATAACGTACTTTATATCAGCGGCGAAGAGTCAGCCCAGCAGGTAGCTTTAAGGGCGGAAAGGCTGGGGATCAAATCAAAATCGCTGCAGCTGGCAACTTCCACGATTACCAACGACATCGCGGCTACAATCGCCACAGGCGAATATGAAGTGGTGGTGGTAGATTCAGTGCAGTCTATCGCCGTAAACGAGATTGCGTCGGCCGCCGGCAACATAAGCCAGATAACCAACAGTACTCAGCTGCTTAGTGCCGCCGCGAAATCCACTAACACCGCGCTTATTCTTGTGGGGCATGTAACCAAAGAGGGCTCAATCGCCGGCCCGAAAGTTTTGGAGCATATTGTCGACGTGGTGCTGCAGCTGGAAGGCGACCGTTACGGCGGCTTCAAGATTCTGCGGGCTATTAAAAACCGATACGGCGCAACTACCGAGGCCGGAATATTTGAGATGACAGACAAAGGAATGCAGGCGGTCGATAATCCGTCGGCGGCTCTGCTTGCCGAACGCCAGGTAAGCGACGGCTCGGTAGTACATGCCACCATGGAAGGCAGTCGCCCGTTGCTGGTAGAAGTACAGGCGCTGGTTAATCCGACAAGCTACGGCTATCCCAAAAGAACCGCCAGCGGTATAGACCTTAACAGGGTCAACCTATTAATCGCGATGCTGGAGCGGCGTACTAAGCTCAAGCTGGCCGACCGCGACATTTACGTGAATATTGTCGGCGGCATAAGATTAGGCGAGCCGGCTGCCGATTTGGCTATATGTATGGCAATAGCCAGCGCCGCAAAAGGCATGCAGCTCAAGAAAAACGCCGTGGTGTTCGGCGAAGTAGGATTATCCGGTGAAGTCCGACACGTACCTTTCCTGGAAAAACGGCTGGCCGAAGCTAAAAAACTAGGTTTTGAGGCTGCCATCGGCCCGGCAGTGCGCTCTGGCAAGAAGCCGGCATTTCTGAACGAAGTCAAAGACGTACGCTCAGCGCTGAATAATTTTCTCGAAAAGGACTAAAGCTAGCTGCTAATTGCTAGTGAACTTTTTTCGTATCAGTATCTCCGGTACCATTATCTGTTATGGTAACGAAGGTGTTATTAGGTAGAACTGTATTGAATGGACAACTCGTTGCACCAACTCCAGCATTACATATAGTCACGTTTGTGTCATTACGCGTTATGAAGAATGGACCCGTTCCGCCAGACCAGCTTGCATCAGTGTTGCTAACATCTTCTAGGCTTACAGAATCGTTCCCGCCCGTGTTTCCCCCCGAAAAATTTACGACGGTAGAGTCGCTCCCTTCGTAAAGTACGCTATCGGTAACTGTGGCTTTTATTGTTCCGTTACCGTTAAAATCCGGTTTATAGTTACAAGATACCGGTTTGCCGTTTGAGATATTCGTTGACGTGCAGATATTCTTGCCGTTAACAGAGATACTGACGGTGCCGGGATAATCCTGGTATTGAGGGTCATTTAGCGGATGCGTACCGTCAAATGGCGTGGCCGAAATCGTACAGCTGTTATTACAATCCGAAGCAGTTATTACTATAGAAGGCGGATCGTCGCTGCAGCTGTGAACATCGTCAGAGCCAAGCCCGGATGTCGAACTGCTGTTTGAAGATGACGAACCGGCGCCCGGCGGATAGAACGGATCCACAGAGAAGCTGTTTGGCGCCGAACTGCCGCCTAGGGTTTGTTTGGCCAGAGCAGGCGTGCAGTTTGTAGCCTGGCGGCCGGAAATCTTGTCTAAAGTAACGCTCTTTGATGCGCCGGCGGTTTTGGGCTTATACCAAGAAGGGAAGACATCGGTGCTCGGACTGGGTTCTACCGATGAGTTACCGACGTGAGAGCGCACTACGTATGCCGGCAGGTGCTGGATGCCGGATGGTTCTTTCCAGTTTTCCGGCTGCTGGTTCAACTGGTCCAGGGCGGCTGTCATAAAGCCGCGGGTCAGCGGCTCGGTCAGGTTTTCCATGAACGTGGTCAGGCGCTGGTTGCGCGTGTGGTGGCCCACCCAGCTTCCTACGGCGTACTTGGTGTTCCAGGCCATCATTAGGCCGTCGAAGCCGTTGTTCGTCGTGCCGGTCTTGATTGCCGTTTTCCAGCCGTTATAGTTGTGCCACTTGCGGCCAAAGGACAAATAACTGGCGTTAGGGTCGGACGCCATGCTATCCACGATGTAAGCGGCATCGGGCCTTACTACCTGTTTGGCGCCGTCATCGCCGGCTTTTAGCTGCTTCCATTCATAAATCGGCTTGGTTTCGCTCTGCGAGTCAAAAATTTTCAGGATATACGTTTGCGGCAGCGACACACCCATGCGGCTAAGCGACGCCACGCCGTTTGTATGCTGGTCCAGGTGTATGTAAGCGCCGTCGCCGATGGCTGAAGATCCATAGCACTGTGACTCGTCGGCTTTAGTAGCCGTATTCACATCGACGCCCGGTTGGTAGCATTTATAAGCGTTATCTACGCCCATCAGCTGGTCGGCGGTGCTGATTGTTTTATTTATTGATTCGATTTCTTTGCCTGGTACGACCGAAAGCATGGCTTTTACGGCGGGAACGTTGCGCGAACCACCAAGGCCGTAGCGCAGAGTTACCGCTCCGGGGTAACGGAAATCATAATCCCACAGGCAATTTCCGCCGGCAGACGGGCCGCGGCCAAACGAAGGTTTGGCTTTATTGGTGCATGGGTATCCCGGCAGAGGCTGCTGGACGTCGTACAGCACCGAACCGGCGCCGGCATTATTGTTTTCTATAAGCGATACGTAATCATACGGCTTGAAGCTTGAGCCAGGAGAAACATTCCATTGGGCATAGTTAATTTTGCCGTAATCCTTATTGTTGAAGTCATTGCCGCCCACCAGAGCCATGACCTGCGCCGTTTTAACATCTTCAGCTACCAGAGCCTGGCTGTCGGCGCCGTAAGTGGCGGCATTTACACGGTTGTTAGCTACAGTCTGCTCAGCTAACTTCTGAAGCTTCATGTCCAAAGTTGTTATTACTTTCCAGCCGCCTGGCTTATTACTGCCGGGGCCTTGCGGCGCCCGCTTGGTGATAATCTCGTTGCGAGCCGCCAGTACGAAATACGGCGCCCGGATACCGGCGTATTTGGTCTGCTGCTTATGCACCGTAGCAAGTACATCTGTAGCTTTAGCGTCATCAGCCTGTTTTTGCGTAATCATACCCTGATTCTTCATCTGATCCAGCACATAATCATAGCGGTCGATAAACTCTTTTTTGTTGAAATATTCGCCGCTGTATGGTGAGTAAAGCGTAGGCGATTTAGGAATAGTCGCCAGCATTGCCGCTTCCGGCAAGGTCAAATCTTTGGCGCTTTTATGGAAATAGTCAGACGCTGCAACTTGAACGCCGTAGTCTATGCCTCCATAAGGGGCGGCATTCAAATAGCCGGTTAATATGTCCTCTTTTGAATAAGTCCGTTCAAGCTCTACCGCCAAGATGAGTTCCTTGGCTTTGCGGGTAAATGTACGCTGCTGCGACCAGTCCTGTGTCAATTTGACCAATTGCTGAGTGATTGTAGATCCGCCTTGGGTAGCGCCGCGATGGAGCACGTCGTTAAAGGCGGCGCGCGAAATACCCTTGATATCAAATCCGCGGTGATTATAAAAATCCTTGTCCTCGACAGCTACCGTGGCTTGTTTCATGTACTTTGAAATAGAATCACCGTCTACCGGCACCCTTTTTACGGCGTTGTAATCCTGCCAAAGCAATATTTTACCGGACCTGTCGTAATAACTTATACTGCCGCCCAAACTGCTGCCTGAGATATCTTTGATATCTGGTAAATCTTTGCGGAAGTAAGCAAAAATCCCAAGGGTCAGGATGAACAACGCCAAGATGGCGATACCGGCAACTTTAAGCGCCATGATCCCGCCGTCGCGGCTAAACCAATAGGCATAAAGCCGCCGCGGATGCATTCGCCAGATGAAACGCTTGATTCTGGATTTCGGCAGCCCCTTCAACCTGTTCAGTTTCCTTAATGACTTAGCATCGCGCATAGCCGTCCATCGCTGGCCCATGGATTGGTTAACCTTAAGTACGCGCCCGCTGCGGGTAGTCAGCGGCTTACCGCCGCGTTTTGGGCGCCCGGCGCCGCTAGGTCCCTTAACCATCATTGGTTTATTTCATCTCCTGTTAAGCATAATTATATCAAAAAGGCGCGTAAGCAGAAGCGGCCCGATAACAAGAATCGTTCAGATATGGCATACTTAAATATTAGTAATATGTTACTGAGAAATACCTTATGAATTTTAGCGAGGACCTGGCCTGGCGGGGCTTGATAAAAGACAAGACGTTCAGCGACGACGCCTGGCTTGACGAGCCAAAGACCTTTTACCTGGGAATCGACGCTTCCAGCGACAGCTTAACAATCGGCAACCTGGCTGTACTTATGCTGGCGCGGCGGTTTGCCGACGCCGGCTGGAATACGATACTGCTTGCCGGCGGCGCCACCAGCCTGGTAGGCGACCCAGGCGGTAAAAAAGAAGAACGCTCACTGCCTTCTAAAGAGGATATCGCCCGAAACGTGGAGGGCATTAAGCCGCAGATGGAAAAAATTCTTGGGGGCAAGCCGCACGAGCTGGTTAATAACATCGACTGGCTGCAGCACGAAAACCTGCTGGATTTTTTACGCGACGTCGGTAAAAGCTTTTCGATGTCAGAACTAATGCAGCGGGAATTCGTAACCGAGAGAATGGGTGAAGGCGGCACCGGTATTAGTTATGCCGAATTCAGCTATTCGCTTATTCAGGGATATGACTACTGGCATCTGTATAAAAATAAAGGCGCCCAACTGCAGATTGGCGGCTCCGACCAGTGGGGAAATATATTATCGGGCGTCGCGCTAATAAGAAAAAAAGAAGGTGAAGAAGTCCACGCCATGAGCATGCCGCTGGTCGTCAATAAGCAGACCGGCGAAAAGTTCGGCAAGACCGAGGCCGGCGCGGTATGGCTGGACCCCCAAAAAACCACGCCCACGCAGTTTTACCAGTTCTGGATTAACACCGACGATGCCGACGTAGAAAGTTATCTGAAGGTCTTCACGCTGCTGCCAAAAGAGCAGGTAGAAAGTATATTGTCCAGGCATAAATCCGACCCATCGCAGCGGCTGGCGCAAAAGTCGCTGGCGGAAGAAGCGACAAAAGTCGTCCACGGCGGAACCGGCGCGGCCTCGGGAGTGACAAAATACTTAACAAGTCAAGTATCTTTGTCCGATGCTAGCCAGGAAGACCTGTCAGCCATTAGAAACGAGATTCCATCGGTAAAATCGGCAGCTGACGGCAGCATAGTTGACGCTTTGGTAGCCGGCAAACTAGCCCAGTCAAATTCAGATGCTCGGCGGCTTCTGGCA
>DASUJO010000048.1:0-14991 GCA_036279215.1 Saccharimonadales bacterium (SeqCode) | reverse complement strand
GGCCAAACTTCGCAAACCGCAAAAAACGCGTCGCCTCCGCCGGCGGCAATCAACACCGAAACCAAGAAATACGAGTCCGATAGTTTCAAGCTTAGCTTTGACTACCCGGGCGACTGGACTGCCAGCGACGATAACCCGGATGAAATCAAGGTATTATCGCCGGACCTTCAGCTCAAAGGTACCGACGGCAAAGATGTAACCGGCCAGATTCTTTTCAGAATACGCGCTAAAGGGCAAAAACTGACGGGATTGGACAGCGGAAACGCCGTTGCCGTACTTGATTCGGAAAAAATCGCTTACGCCAACCCAACCGAAGTGCAAAGAGCATCCACTTATATCAGCTTTTTACGCTACGCCGATAATACCGAAGGACTGGACGCCGTATACATTACCGGCGACCTGGGATATACCAAGGACCAGGAAATTCCGGAAGCCGATATCCAAAACGTCGAGCCAATAATTAGTATCGAATTTTACCTCTGCCCGGATAGCGGCTGCGTAGAGGTAAGCGGCGTTAGCGGCATCGGCGTGGAAACCTGGCAGGACGACAGTATCTCGACGCCGCTGACAAACATGCTCGAATCATTGGTTATTAATTGATAACCCATTTGGCAAAAATAAGCCATTAAGCTTATAGTTTAAACATTAATTCCTTATGGATAACGAACAAAAACCACCCCAAACCGCCGTACCGCAAACGGAAACTCCAGAACCAGAAAAATCACCGGTAGCGCCCGCCGCCGGCTCGGCGCCAAAAAACGCTTCTCGGTTGAGCCGCTTCCGCGGCTGGTACGGTACGCACAAGAAATTATCTATCCCGGCTACGGTGCTGGTAATTTTATTGCTATCTGCCGCTGTGCCATGGAGCCGTTATGCCGCCGCCGGCCTGGTTGTTAAGAAAAACTTCAATATCGTTGTGCTGGACTCCACCAGCCATAAACCGGTAAGCGGCGCCACGGTAAGCTCCGGCAGACAGATTACCCAGACCGACGGCAACGGCAAGGCATCGCTGATGCTTAGCTCGGGCAGGCACAACCTGGCCATTGCCAAAAAGTATTATAAGGACCAGCGTTCAAGCGTATTAGTTCCCATCCTAAAACAGAAATCCACGCCCTCATTTGAAGTTTCTGCCACCGGGCGCCAAGTAAAAATCGTTACCAAAAACCTTATTAACCAGCAGAATCTAAGCAATGTCGGCATCAAGGTCGCCGATATAACGGCCCAGACAGACAGCAGCGGCGAAGCGATTGTTGTGCTGCCGGCCGGAGTGGCCGAGCAAAAGGCGTCGCTTAGCCTGGACGGCTATAACGACGCGCAGGTAACGGTAAAGGTCAGCGCGGCGGAAATCGCCGAAAATGATTTTAACCTTACACCGGCAGGCAAGGTATACTTCATCAGTAAACGCACCGGCAGGCTGGACATGATGAAAGCCAACCTGGACGGCTCGGACGCGCAAGTGGTCGCCGCCGGCACCGGCCGCGAACATGATTATGATACCCAGCTGGTAGCTTCGCCCGATACTAAATATGTCGCGCTGCTATCGCGCAGAAGCAAAGATTACAATACTTCTCAAATATACGTTCTTTCAACCGCTAACGACCGGCTGCTGGGCGTGGATAACGCCAAAGCCGAATTTAATATTATCGGCTGGTCCGGAAACAATCTTATATATACGGTCGACCACTCTACTTTGCCTGAATGGCAGCCGGGCCGTTATAAGCTAAAAAGCTATGACGCGTCTTCCGGCAAAATCAATCTGCTAAACCAAGCCGCCGCCAATGGCGACGAGACCGCCTACGGAGTAGAGACGTATCCGTTCATTATGATTAGCGGCCAGAATGTAGTGTTTGCAAAAACCTGGTCAATCTACTACCAGGACGCGACGCCGGACGGCTTTTTTGACGGCAAAGAAAACACTCTATCGCTTATATCAGCCGACGGCCAAGGCTATAAACGCTTGGCCGCTTACGACGTAAACGACTACCTGGAATATGTGCAGCATTCCCCGACGGCTCTTTATATCTGGCGGACCCCGGAAACAACGAACAAAGACAGTTTTTATGAATACACCGTAGGAGCTAGCGCGCCCGCGCCCATCGAGCTGGACGGCGACCAATTTTATAACGACCAGCAAACTCCTTATACTTCAGGTTCGGGCCAAAAGACCCTGTGGTCTGAATCGCGCGATGGCAAGTTCTCGCTATTTGTCGGCGATGCCGCCGGCCTGAACGAAAAAACCATCCAATCGCTAGGCAAATATGACGCGTACGGCTGGTACGGCGATGACTACATACTGGTCACCAAGGACGGCACCGAACTGTATATTATGAGCAGCGGCGGAGGCAAACCGGTTAAAATTACTGACTTTGAACAAACCGGTTATTTCGGCCACGGTTAGCCGCCGCAAAAACCGATTGCTAATATAAGTTATAAATAACGGAGGCCTGCAATGACTTTGGACGAATATCAAAAAAAGGCGCTTAGCACGAATATAAACCAGGGAACGCATTTGTTTTTTGACCGGATGTTCGGCCTGGTGGGCGAAGCCGGCGAGATGGCCGATAAAGTTAAAAAATGGATACGCGATGACGAAGCCGAATGGGATAAGTTAGATAAAAAAATGATGGCGGACGAGCTGGGCGATGTTTTGTGGTACGTGGCGACTCTGGCCGAGACGCTCGGTTATTCCCTGGAAGAAGTCGGCCGCCAGAACGTCGAAAAGCTGCAAAGCAGGATGAACCGCGGCAAGCTGTCCGGGTCGGGCGATAACCGCTAGTTCCAGGCGGTTAGCATAACCTTCGTGCTAAACTGGTTCTAACAGGGGGGAACCAACTTGAATCCACCAACTAATCAAACTACCGGGCAGCAGCCGGTACAGGACATCAAGCCGCCAGCCGGCGGAACTGAAGTCGTAAATAACATACCGGTACAGAACCCGGTGTCGCAGGTTTATAACCCGGCGGCCGAGCCGGCGCAGCCGGCAGCCGGACAAGACATGGACCACGTGCTAAAGGATGTTAACGCATCGGTAAAGCAAGCCGAAAATCCAGCCGGAAAGAAAAAACCGCCTGCCGTAAAAGCTCCCGGCGGCTCGTCGGCACCGGTTCTGGCTACCGCCGCCGCCTGCCTGGCGGCAGCGGCGCTGATTGCCGCGGCGGTAATGGCTTATAAATGAGAATTACCAAATTCGTCCATTCGTGCCTGCTGGTAGAATCGCCGCAAACAACTGTCCTGATAGACGCCGGCAATTTTACCTGGTCCAGCCGCTTATTAGCGGTAGATAAGCTGCCGCAGCTGGACGCAATACTATATACGCACGAACACGCCGACCACTACGACGGGCACGGCCTAAGAAAAATCAGCCGCCGGTTTCCTCACGCGGCTATTATTACCAATGAAGACTTGGCCGAAAAGATTTACGAGCTGAAATTACCAAACGCCATACATGCAGGAAGTTTTGAGAACTTAAAGATATTCAAAGCCGAGCACGAACCGCTGCCGCTGGGATTGCCCAATGTAACTAACATTGGCGTCCATATTGCCGATAAGCTAACGCATAGCGGAGATTCGTTGGCGCTGGAACATACCAGGGAATTTCTGGCACTGCCGGTAGCCGCGCCATTCGCCAGTTTCCGCCAGGCGCTGGATACGGCAGTGAGGCTCAAGCCGAAAGCGGTCATACCGCTGCACGACTGGGAGTGGCACAAAGAAGCGCGCCAAAGCCGTTACGCGCTGGCTAAGAAACTTCTGGGCAAACACGGGATAGAATTTATCAGCTTGAATAACGCCGAACCGGTTGAGATTTAGGCAGAGAAATTTTTCCTAAGCCATTCATCCAGCGAACCGCCGCCCCCGCCGCTCAGCCCTACAACCAGGTCGCCGCCGGCCAGGTGTTGTTTAATGGTGGCCTTGAGCTTACCGCCCAGTTCCATTGCTTTGGCGACGGCCTTGGACGGCTCGTCAAGCTGTTTTATCAGCTCTGCAGGCGTCAGCAGCGGTTGGTCAGGGTCTTCGCGGGCTAAATAGCTCGGCACCCAGTACAGGGCATCGGCGCCGTCGAAAACGTCGGCGTGCAGGTGTCGTGTATAGTGCATCCGGCGGTTAGTAAGAGGTTCGTAAATAACTATAATCTTTTGGCCGGTGCGCTGGGCGGTTTCCAGCGCGACGCTCATAACGCCTTTAATTTTTTCCGGTGTGTGCGCGTAATCGGTATATAAATTGTCCGCAAGTTTCTCGAACCGGCGGCTGACTCCGGGGAAACCGTTAATAAGGCCGACCAGTTTTTCGGGCGATTCCTGGGTCAGATGGGCTACGGCGCGAACCGCCAACCAGGCATCGTAGCGGTTATAGCGCCCGATAAGCTTTATTTTGTCTATGAAAGTGTTGCGTTGCGACTCCACGAACATTCCCGGATCCGAATTATCTGCCAAACCAAGCATCTCAGCGTCTGGCTGCCACAAAACTACCTCATGGCTCTGGCTTAAGAACTGCCGGAATGCGTCCAGGTAATCTTCTTTGGTCGGGAAAATCTCGTGGTGGTCCCAAGCCAAACCGGAAATTACCGACAGCGCGGGCTTGAACGCCAAAAAATTACGGTCGAACTCATCGGCTTCGTATACAAAGTACTGGCTGCCGTCTTCGTATTGCCCCATATCGCCGAAGCTAATTTTTGCGCCGACGCTATAGCTTACCGGTCTTTTTAACTCCTTAAACAGCCAGACCAGCATCGCCGTGGTGGTAGTTTTGCCGTGGGTGCCGGCCACCGCCAGCATCTTTAAACGTTTTTGCGACAAAATCTCATTTATCAGTTCATCACGTTTGGTTAATCTAACGCCTGCCTGCCGGCAAAAGGCCACCTCCGGATGGTTCTTGCCAAGGGCGGATGTGTAGACAAACCAATCGATCGGCTGTTTATTATGGACGGCTTCAATCTGCGCCTGCGACTGCCCGATGTGTATGCCGCCAATACCGTGCTCACGCAGATAATCTATATACTGGCTGTCTTTCTCGTCGGAGCCGCTGACTTTAAAGCCGGCCTCTTTGGCGATAAGCGCCAAAGGGCCGATTCCCGTTCCTCCAATTCCGGAAAAATAAATATGCATATAAATAGGATATAGGAATTAGGAAATAGGCAATAGTGAGTTTTCTCCGGATGAGCAGCCCGAGCAAAAATCACACTTTTTGCCCGGAGCGATCCAGCGTCGGGGTCCCCGCAAAACACTGTTTTGTGGGGTGGCAGATACCGCGAAGGGGTTTTTCATACAGCGAAGCCGTGGCTATAGGGTTGAGGAGTTAGGGTAAAGAGTCCGCTTAATTTAGAATGTAATGAGTAACCCACTTATGTTTAAGCGTATAAAGAAATTCTTTAAAGACACGCCGTTGTATATATTTTTGGCTGCCTTCGCTCTAAGCGCCGCCGTCACCGTTTACGCGCTGCGCCATAATAACCTGACGATGGTAAAGCTAAGGGATGCGGTTTACGCGGCCGATAAAAGCGGCGGCGACGTTAACGCGGCGCTTAATAACCTGCGGCTCTACGTTTACGGCCATATGAACACCAACCTCTCGGGCGGCAATAACGCAATCAAGCCGCCGATCCAGCTTAAATACACCTACGAGCGGCTGGCGGCGGAAGCGGCCAAAGAAGTCAATGACAGCGGTTTGTACACCAAGGCGGCAAACTATTGCCAGGAGAAAATCCCGGCCAGCGTATCTATTTCCGGCAGGGGCCGCATTGACTGCGTGCAGGATTACATATTAAGCCACGGCGGCAAGCGCGCGGCGGCGATACCGACCGCTTTATACCAGTTTGATTTTGTAAGCCCGTCTTGGAGCCCAGACCTGGCCGGCTGGAGCCTGCTCTTAACAGTCCTTTTACTGTTAGCCGCGATAGCTAAGCTAGTCTACGGCAGAGTGCTTAAGCGCCGTGCCAGCCGGCTATCTTAAGGGCTAGTTTGACTGTTGTTGCTGCTGTTGCTGTTTGAGTTCGAAGGTGTTTGCGTGCTCGGGCTGGCCTGGCTGTTGTTCTGCTGGGCGGCCGAAGGGTTCTTCTTGTACTCTTTGATCTTGGTAACTACCTGGCTGCTGTCTTTTAAGTTCTCCCAGAAGATTACCTGGCTGGTATTTATGACCATTTTGTCTTCTGGCGCGTGCAGTTCGCTGTCGCCCAGTTTACGGAGAGTGTAATTTGTGTTGGAAGAAGTGGCGTTATTCTGGTTCGAGTTAGGTGTCTCGATGTAGAAAACATCGGTAAGAACTACGGATTTATCGTTCACTGTGGTAATTTTGCCGAAGTAAACCTGGTTATTTGTCAGGAAGACCGCCTGGTAGCGGTTTGATTCCACCTGCTTGCTGGCGGAATTATTGAAATTACCAGTTGCCAGCCAGAGCGACAGCGCCGCTAGCAGCAGGGCTGTGCCAACCAGCACTATGAACAGTTCAATTCTGACGGTTCGGGCCGCCCAGTCTATATGTTTGCGCCGGCCGGTGTGGGCAGCTGCCGGATGTCCCGATGCGGGCATCGGCTGTGAGGGTCTTCTATCCCCACCTCGTGATAGGAAATCCATCGATTTGTTACCTCTTTTTTTCCCTTAAAGCTTTAAAATTACCCCACCATAATAACGCATAAGCTTTTCAGATAGCAAGCCTCAGGCTTGACAAGTGAAAACACCTCAGGTTATGTTAGGTGTACATTAGTAAGTAATGGGAGAAGAGGGAGATAAGCAATGGCTTATAAGCATACAAACAGCAAAGGTGTTACGTACTATTTAAACTCTAAAGACGTTACGCTCCGCGGCGGCAAAAAACAGACTATCTACTACTTCAGCAAGGACGAGCGCAAAGACACCGCTACGGACCTGCCCGGCGACCGCAAAGTAGAGGAAAACCCCCGCAACGGCTTCCTGACCCTCAAAAGAAAATAAGCTGCCCGCAGCTTACCGCCCTCGGGCGGAGGCAACGCCGTCTTTTACAGACGGCGTTGTTTTATTAACAAGGGCTAACTTTAATTTGCTATATTAGGACGGTATGCCCGACGCAATCCTTGAAGTAAAAAATTTGAGCAAGTCGTACGGCAGAAGAAAGGCCGTTGATTCTATCAGTTTCTCCGTAAAGCCTGGCGAAGTTTTTGGTATTTTAGGCCCCAACGGCGCCGGCAAGACTACGACTTTGGAGATGATAGAAACCCTCAGGCCGATAGACAGCGGCGAAGTTATCCTGGATAAGACTAATGTCACCAAGGACCCGCAGAAAATCAAATACATGATTGGCGTACAGCTGCAAGCGACGGCATTCATGGACAAGACAAAACTTACCGAGCTTCTGGAGCAGCAAGCGGCTACATACGGCGAAAAAGTTAATACCGACGAATTATTAAAAGAAGTTAACCTGCAGGAAAAAGCCGCTAGTTATATAGATCAACTGTCAGGCGGCCAGCGGCAGCGCTTCAGTATAGCCGCAGCCTTGGTACACAGCCCCAAGGTGTTTTTTATGGATGAGCCGACAACCGGCTTGGACCCGCAGGCACGGCGCAACCTTTGGGATTTGGTAAAACAGATTAAAGCCAAAGGCGTTACCGTTATTTTGACTACGCACTATATGGAAGAAGCCGAGATGCTTTGCGACCGCGTAGCCATCATGGATGAAGGCAAAATAGTGGCTCTTGATTCGCCAAAGAAACTGGTGAAACAGCTGCTGAACAAAGGGTTTAAGAAAGAACAGAAAGTGGAGCAGGCAAACCTTGAGGATGTATTTATCGATCTGACCGGCAAGGACCTGAGGGAATAGCATGAAACTGCCTACCGCACTGTTTACCATACTTGTATTCGCCAAAATCAGCGTAAAGCGCTATTTCCGCGACCGGCTGGCGATTTTCTTCACTATTGCGTTCCCGCTGATATTCCTGCTGGTATTCGGCAGTTTTAGCAAACACGACGATATATCATTTAAGATCGGCTTGCTGAACCACAGCGACACCCAATACGCCCAGACTCTGGAAAAACAGCTAAAAGACAGCACGACATTCAAGGTAGACGGGGAAGTCACCAACGAAGCGCAGGCCAAAGAAAAAATGAGCCGCAGCGAAATTGACGCCACTGTAATCCTTCCGGCCGATTTTGGCGCCGTAAAACCAGGCGCAGCGACACCAGGAGGGCAGGCGACTGTACTGTATGACGAAAATAACTACCAGGCGGCGCAGACAATCGAGTCGGTTCTGGAGTCGCAATTTGAAGCGGTAAACGCCAAACTGGTTAAAACCGAAACGCCGTTCACGGTGGCCAAAGAGTCCACCAATACCAGCGGGTTATCGCGGCTGGACTATACTGTGGCCGGACTGATAGGGTTCGCCATCGTCGGGCTGGGCATCTTCGGGCCGGTAAATTATTTCCCGGAAATGAAAAAACAAGGAGTATTAAGGCGTCTAAGCGCCACGCCGCTGCGTGTCTGGCAATTCTTTGTTTCCAGCGTGCTGTCCAATTCGGTAATCGGTTTGCTGTCAATCGGCGTAATGATACTTGTGGCTTCCAGCCCGCTGTTCCATTTCAAAATAGTCGGCAGTTACCTGGAGCTGGCGGTATTCCTTGTATTTGGCATCCTGACGATTTTCGGCATCGGGCTGGCGATCGGCGGCTGGGCCAAGAACGAGAACCAGGCGGCGCCGCTGGCAAACATCATAGTATTTCCGATGCTGTTTTTATCGGGCACGTTTTTCCCGCGGTTCTCGATGCCCGAATGGCTGCAGACTGTCTCGGCTTATCTGCCGCTGACGCCGATTATCGACGGTATTCGTATGATTGCCACCGAAGGCAAGCACTTATGGGAAATCGGCCCGCAGATAGGCTTAATAGCTATCTGGGCGGTAATAATCTACATCATCGCTTTCAGAGTATTTCGCTGGGAGTAAGCGCAGCTATAATGCTTGACTAGTCAAGTATTTTCGAGCTTTAACGCTGCCAGCCATACATTTATACTAGTAACAACTTATGAATAAATGGTTAACGCGCGCCAACCAGCGGGTTTCATTGCCCAATGCCGCGGCTTTGCTTATCGGCACGTCGCTATTCGGCCAGCTGCTGGGGTTCATGCGGACCCAGATAATTAACGGAAACTTTAACAGCCCCGGCCATATTACTACCGACGCCTATTTTGCGGCCTTCAAGATACCCGACTTATTCTTTTACACCATCGCTGCCGGCGCGCTTGGCGTGGCGTTCATGCCGTTTTTGGCCGATAAGCTGGAAAAAGGCGACCGGCAATCCATATGGCGGATTACCTCCGGGCTGCTGAATCTGCTCGGTATTCTAATGGCCGCCGTCGGCGTTATTATGCTGGTTTTTACAGAGCCCTTAATCAAACTGGTTGTCGGTAATAACCTCAGCCCAGATCAGATGCACGACGCCGTTGCGATTATGCGTATAATTTCCTTCAACCCGCTTCTATTCACGATTTCCGGCATCCTTACGTCTGTGCAGCAGACGTTCGGGCGGTTCTTTTTTTACGCCTTGGCGCCGATTACCTATAATATCGCAATCATTGCCAGCGTATATATTTTTAGGGATAACCTTGGGCTGGTCGGCTTGGGCGTCGGCGCTCTGGCTGGCGCGCTGCTGCAGCTGGCAATAGTCTGCTTGGGCCTTATAGGAATGAACTTCCGTTGGCGGCCATCAATCGATTTCGCCAGCGCTGATTTCCGACGGATTCTGCGTAACCTGCCGCCGCGGGCCGTGGACCAAGGTATCGACTCCATAAACTCGATAGTCGAGACCAACCGCGCAAGTGTACTGGGTAGGGGCAATATAACTTTTTACGAAAACGCTTATACGCTGCACCTGGTACCGATACTGCTGATTGGAACCAGTATCTCCACCGCCGCCTTTCCGCGCTTAAACGACCGGTTGGCGCAAGGCCGCCCGGATTTGTTCCGCAAGGATTTTTTGCTGGTGATCAGGGTAATGATTTGGATAATCTTACCGGTGGCGGTAATAACGTTCTTCGCCCGCGCTTACTTCGCCCGTTTGATCTATAAGAACATATCGCCGGAAATCGCATTGATTTTGGGATTTCTGGTGGGCGCAATCATATTCCGTGCGCTGTATTCAATGATTTCGCGCTATTTTTACGCGCACAAAGACACCCGCACGCCGCTGTTCGTGTCGCTGTTCGCCATCGCGCTTAATATTTATCTGGCATTTACGCTTGCTCGGCCGCTTGAATCCGGCGGTTACGGCATCGCCGGCCTGGCCATCGCCCAATCAATCGTCGCTGCGTTCGAGGTGGTAATACTTGTGCTTATAATGCAGCTGCGCGACCCCAAGCTTTTCAACCGCGAATTCTGGAGCGGAGTGGCCCGTACGCTCTCGGTAACCGGTTTCACGGTTATCACCGCTTATTCGATGGTCCACATATTCCAGCTTGAAAGCACCGACAAAGGTTTTCTGACGCTGGGAACCAAAATTTTCCTGATTATCCTGCCAACATTCGCGGTACATATTTTGGTATCGGCGCTTTACGGGCTGGATGAAGTCCGGCCGGTAATCGCCAAACTCCGCCAAATCGTCCTCAAACCGGTGCGTATCCAATAGAACCTCTAAGGTATAATTGGCGGATATGGACCAGGGGCTGATTAGAAACTTTTGTATTATCGCGCACATAGACCACGGCAAGAGCACGCTGGCCGACCGGCTTATGGAGCTTACGGGTACAGTAGAAAAACGCCGGCTGCGCGAGCAGATGCTGGATAGGATGGACTTGGAACGCGAGCGGGGGATTACCATCAAGCTGGCGCCTGTAAGAATGACTTACAGGCGCCAGCAGAATGATGAATCAAGAATTAAGAATAATGAAGAGACCCATAAACCAAGCTCCATAATTCACAATTCTGATTCGGTTGAGTATCAGTTGAATCTTATCGATACGCCGGGCCACGTGGATTTCAGCTACGAGGTCAGCCGCTCGCTGGCGGCCGTGGAGGGCGCGATACTGGTGGTTGACGCAACCCAGGGCATTCAAGCGCAAACGCTTTCAAATATCTACCTGGCGATGGCCGCTGATTTAAAAATCATTCCGGTCCTTAATAAAATTGACCTGCCGGCAGCGGAAACAGAACGTGTACAGGCCGAGGTAGTCAGCTTGCTTGGGTGTAAAGAAGAAGACGTATTGCTTATAAGCGCCAAGACCGGGCAGGGAGTGGAAGCTATTTTAGAAAAAATTGTAAGCGAAGTTCCCTCGCCGTCCGGCAGCGGAAGCGACGCGGCAAGGGCGCTGATTTTTGACAGTTATTATGATGATTACCGCGGCGTAATCCTTTATGTGCGGGTGGTAGACGGCCGCATAACCAAAAACGCGCCGCTGCATATGATGGGCGCCAAAACCGAAGGGCTGGCATTGGAAGTCGGTTCTTTGAACCCGGAACTTGCGCCTTCGCCGCAGCTCGATACCGGAGAAATCGGTTATATCGTCACGAACCTAAAAAGCGCGCACGCCGGACGGGTAGGCGATACGGTAACTTTAGCCGGCCGGCCGGCTAATCATTCGCTGCCGGGATATAAAGACATCCATCCGTTCGTTTACGCCGGGTTTTTCCCCACCAGCAACGAGCAGTACCAGGCACTTAAGGAAGCGGTAGAAAAGTTATCGCTTAGCGATTCGTCACTGCAGTTTTCGGCCGAAAACTCGCCGGTTCTGGGGTTCGGTTTGCGGCTGGGCTTTTTGGGGCTGCTGCATATGGATATCGTCCGCGAACGGCTGCAGCGCGAATACGGCCTTGATTTGATTGTCACCAATCCCTCAACTGACTACCAAGTCAAATTGCAGAGCGGCGAAGATTTAGACATCAAATCGGCAGCCGAGCTGCCCGATATGAGCCAGGTAGCCGAAATTCATGAACCGTGGATAAAAGGCGAGATAGTATGCCCGGTGAATTATGTAGGGCCGGTGCTCCAGCTGATAACTTCTGCCCGCGGCCTCCATAAAAACATTAATTATGTGGATTCGCGCCTGGCGGTGATAGATTTTGAGGCGCCGCTGGCCAACCTTATTACCGATTTTTACGACCAGCTTAAAAGCGTTACCAGCGGCTATGGTTCGTTCAATTACGAACTTTCCGACTACAGGGCGGAACAGCTTGTTAAGCTTGATATCTACGTGGCCGGCGAGAAAGTCGACGCCCTGAGCGTCATTGTCCACCGCGACGAAGCCGAAAAAATAGGCCGCTCAACGGTAGAGAAGCTCAAAGATGTAATACCGCGCCAGCAGTTCAAAGTCAGCTTGCAGGCGGCAATCGGAGGCAAGTTTATCGCCCGCGAAGACATCAGCGCCTTCCGCAAAGACGTTACTACCGGGCTGTACGGCGGCGACGTTACGCGCAAGAAGAAAGTCCTGGCAAAACAAAAAAAGGGTAAAGAACGCATGAAACGTTTCGGCAAAGTTGATATTCCTTCAGAAGCATTTGCTGTTATGCTGAAGAGAGATTAAATGACTCACGAAGACTTCGTAAAAGCCCTGCCTTCGCTGATAGAGAATTACCGTCCGGCGCCGTCGGTCATAGAGCATATTGGCAGAGTTACGCTGATAATGCTGGTCGGCCCGTCGGGAGTGGGCAAATCGACGTTAATAAAAAACTCCGGTATCCATTTTGTTCCTTCGGATACAACCCGCTCGCCAAGGCCGGGCGAACAAAACGGCGTGGATATGAACTTCCGTACCGATTTTGACCAGCTGGCCGCCGATATAAAGGCGGGTAATTTTGTACAGATCGCGCCGTTCGCGACCGGCGAGCTTTACGCCACCAGATACTCATCATACCCAGAATCGGGGGCGGCAATCATGCCTGTGATGGCCGAAGCGGTGCGTTCATTCCGCCAGCTTGGGTTCGACAGGACTATTAGCGCGTTCGTGGTTCCGCCGAGTTATAAGGAATGGATGCGCCGGATGTCTGAGCAGGAGATGATGGTAGACCAGCGCGCTAAACGCCTGGACGAGGCAAAGGTATCGCTGGAGTTCGGCCTGTCGGATAAAGAGACGAATTTTATACTTTGCGATGACATCCCTGGCGCGGTTGAGCAAGTCAAGAAACTGCTTGACGGCACGCCGGACGAAGTGCTTGGAGCCGAAGCGCGGGCTATCGCCCAGTCGCTGCTGACCAACCTCGATTAAGTGATAAACTGTACGCAATGAATGGTGAACAGGCTCGCCGGGGCGAGCTGTTAGAAAAAGTACGCGAATACAAAATGCCCCAAGCGGCGCAGGATATTCTGGCTGCCAACCCGCCGCTGATTATCGCCGGTATTACGGCCTCGGGAAAAAACTCGGTGGTTAGGATTCTGGCCGAGACCAGCGAATTCCGGCACGTTATAACCCACACTACCCGCCCGCCGCGCGACGAAGCCGAAGACACGCATGAATTCCACTTCGTCAGCGATGAGCAAATGCTCGCGCTGGTTGATTCCCAGGCGATGATAGAGGTCAAGCAAGTACACAGGGATAACGTGTACGGAACGAGCATCAAGGCGTACAAGGAAGTAATTGACAGCGGCCATAAGCCGGTGCTGATAATCGATATCCAAGGCGTGGAGGACATTAACCGCTATATAACCAATCTCCGGCCATATTTTTTGATTCCGCCGAGCTTTGAAGACTGGATGAGGATGCTGGATAAGCGCGGGCATATGAGCCATTCCGAACGGCTGCGCCGCATGCACAGCGCCCGCGATGAACTGGAAAGGGTACTGCGCAACGAGCACTTTTCGCTGATTATCAACCGAGATATTTCCCAGACGGCCAAAATGATCGCTTCCGGCGGGCACGACCAGGCTGCGCAGCACAAAAACCGCGAAACCGTCCAGCTGCTTATAGAGCGGCTAAAAACGCTATAGAACAGATAATAACCCCTGAACTGGCACTCTTGACTGCCGAGTGCTAATTAAGCTAAACTGGCACTTAGCACTAAGGAGTGCGAGATGACCAACCGACAAGAGAAAATATTAGCAGCCATAGTTGAACAGTACGCCGAAGTGGCGTCGCCGGTGGGCAGCAGCCTGCTGGCTAGGGCGTTCGATGTGTCCAGCGCCACAATCCGCTCAGAAATGGCCGAACTGGAAAGGCTGGGCTATATCAGCCAGCCGCATACCAGCGCCGGGCGCATACCGACCGACAGGGGCTATCGCTACTATGTCAACAGCTTGTCTGACGCGGAAGAAAAAACCGTGACCGGCCGCGCCGAACGCGCGCTGGCCGCTAGGGTAGGCGGCGGCGGAGTGCCGGAGCGCACCATCCGCAATGTCGTGGACACTTTGGTTGAGCTGACGCATAACCTGGGACTGGCGACAATCGGCGACCGGCTGTACATGAGCGGCTTATCAAACCTGTTCGGCCAGCCCGAATTCATGCATCCCGAGCAAGTCCAGGAAGTCGCCAGATTACTGGATAATCTAGAACCCTGGCTGCACGAAGCCGCGCCCAACAAACCGCTGAGCGTGTATATCGGGCGCGAGAACCCTATTGGCGCCAGCGCCGGATGCTCGCTGATTATCAGCCGTTTCCGCAGCCCGTATTCAGATAAGAGCTACATCGGTGTGCTTGGGCCTACCCGACAAAGCTACCGAGATGTAATGACGCTGGTGGGCCGCGCCGGCCAGGCGCTGGAGGAAACGCTGTATGTCTAAGAAACCGAATTTAAAAGATTTACAGAAACAGGTTGGAGATTTAACGGAGGCGCTGAAGCGCGAGCGGGCAGATTCGGTCAATCTGCGCCGCCGTATGGACGAAGAGCGGGCCAAGCTTGGCGATTTTTACAAATCGATGGTCGTGCGCGAGCTGCTGCCGGCGATAGATAACCTGGAGCGCGCGTTGCTGCACATCCCCAAAGATTTGAAGGACCACGACTACGTTAAAGGCGTAAAAGGCGTGGTTAAGCAGTTCGAGCAATGTTTTAAGCAGCTGGGCGTGGAACGGATTAAAACCGTCGGCCAGCAGTTTGATCCGCGGCTTCACGAA
>DASUJO010000047.1:0-2421 GCA_036279215.1 Saccharimonadales bacterium (SeqCode) | reverse complement strand
ACTCTACGACAGTAACGGCAGCGTCATCAAGAACCTGTCCGACGGCATCACTACCGCCGGAGTAAACGTAGGCGATATCGCCGGTTCTACTACCAGGTTCGTAAACTTCAAAGCCAAAGTTGCTTGCCCTCCGGTACAGCCGCCAAAGCATGAGTTCGCTTGCAAGGCTCTGGACGTGAATAAGGTAAGCCGTACTCAGTTCGACTTCACTGCTCACGCTTCAGTTTCGAACGTTACCGTGCAAAGCTACGTATTTACCGCTAAAGACGCCGACGGCAACGTGGTTGACACGGAAACCGTTACCACTTCCGCTCTGAGCGCCAGCTACTCCTTCAAACAGGATAAGCCTGGTAAATACACAATCAGCGTGGTGGTTAAGACAGACAAGGGCGATGCTCCCGTGGGTACCTGCACCCAGCAAGTAACCGTGGAAGAAGAGAAAACTCCTCCGACTCCTCCGGTCGTTGAAGGCAAGACTACAGAATTGCCTAACACCGGTGCGGGCGCGGTTGTGGGCTTGTTCGCGGGCGTAAGCGCGCTGGCAGGCGCCGGCCACTTCGCCTTCCGCAAGTACTTCAACTAAACAAAAACTATTCTTGCTTGAGGAGCCGTTCGCGGCTCCTCTTGCGGGTAGAGTCCTTGCCATAAGGTCTCTCCCCGCAACGCTAACCTGTGCATAAACACTGGTCAAAACGCCTAAAATGTGCTAACGTTTAACCAGAGCATTGACTGACCGCTCGCCACAATTTGTAAAGTTACCAGAGAGACTAGAGGTGGAGCCTATACCTTCGGAGCATCCGAAGGTTTTTTGATTGTGAAATGATAAAATATCCCTGTTATTAACCAGGTCCCTTCGTCTAGCGGTTAGGACACCAGGTTTTCATCCTGGCAACACGGGTTCGACTCCCGTAGGGATCACCACAAAAAGCCGAGCTTTAGCTCGGCTTTTTGTTTATACTAAGTTGAAGGATGAAGCAGGGTGGGTAATTTCAATAAAAAAACCGTCAAGGACATAAACTTAAGCGGCAAGCGGGTTCTGCTGCGCACTGACTACAATGTGCCTGATATCGGCAGTGATTTTCGTATCAGGCAATCCATGCCTACGATTGAGTACATCCTGTCGCAAAAACCGGAAGTGTTAATTATTATTTCGCACCTTGGCAGGCCCGATGGCGCGGAGAAAAAATACTCGCTCCATCCAATAGCTGAACATCTGGGTAAATTATTAAAACGCCGGGTGTTTTTTATTGATAACTGTACCGGCCAGGATGCCAAGGATGCGGCGGGACGCCTCAATAGCGGCTCCATGGCGGTAATGGAAAACCTGCGATTTCATGCCGGAGAAGAGCAGAACTCGCCTGAATTCGCAAAAGAGCTGATAGATACAGCCGGGGCGGAGGTGTTCGTACAGGACGGCTTCGGCGTGGTGCACCGCGCGCATGCCAGCACCGACGCGATTACTAAGCTGCTACCTTCCGTATCTGGTTTACTACTGCAAAAGGAAGCAGAAACAATAACCCGCGTGATGAAAGATCCCGACCACCCGCTGGTAGCAGTTATCGGCGGCGCTAAAATCGCCGACAAGCTGGAAGTCATGAAGCGGCTGGTAAAACTCGCAGATTGCGTGGCTGTGGGTGGGGCGATGGCCAATAATTTCTTAAAAATAAAAAGAATCGGCATAGGCAACAGTTTGTTCGACGCTGAAGGGCTGGATATGGCCCAAGATGTTCTGGAGCAAGCAGAAGCCAAATCGCGCACCCAGCCATTTAGTTTTTTACTGCCAGTTGACGCTGTGGTGTCTGAATCGATAGACGGCCGCAAACCGACGAGGATAGTTGATTTTGCCAGCCATACGATCGCTGACATAGAAGCTTATCCCAGATTACCTAAACCCGACTCCTATACGGTTGGCAAATACGAGGCGATTTGCGATATCGGGCCGGTAAGCGCGGCTAGGATAGCCGGCGTTATCGGTATGGCAAAAACAGTAATCTGGAACGGCACGCTTGGTATAGCAGAAGTTAAAGGCATTGCCGGCGCCCACGCGCCGTTCGGCCATGGCAGCCGCATTGTTGCGGAATCCATGGCCGGCCCGCACAACAGCCATCCGTCAAAGCCGTTCAGCCTGATTGGCGGCGGTGACACTAGCGCTTTTGTGGAAGACGCCGGATTAACAGATGATTTTGACCATGTTTCTACCGGTGGCGGCGCCAGCTTAGAGCTGATGGCGGGTAAAAGACTGCCGGGAATAGAAGCGCTTGAGGATAAAAAATAAATATTTTCCGATACTGTCGTGTAAAATAAACGTAACGACAATGGCAGGGTGGCTATGAATAAAATCCTAATCGTGGGTAATTGGAAAATGTACCTGAATACCTCACAGGCCAGTTTGCTAGTGCACCGGCTGCACGAAAAAATCAA
>DASUJO010000046.1:0-16876 GCA_036279215.1 Saccharimonadales bacterium (SeqCode) | reverse complement strand
GACTGTACGCTCAGCGCCAACTTGGCGCGACTGCCCAAGCCGCGCCAGCGCGTTTATTTTCTTAAAACCGAGTATTTTGGCTATTTTGGCCGCCAAGTAATCCGCATGGTCAAAACCGCGGTTCCTGATACGGCCGCTGGCCGTAGGCACCGGTACCACGAGATAATCAACAATATGTAATCCGCAATACTTCGCATAGGTTCGCGCCATTATTTCCGCCATAGAATGTGCTGCTGGCCGCAGCTGTTTGAATTTATAAACTTTTACCAAATTACTGGCGGCGGATTCGTAATTGGCACCTACCCATACATGCCTTGGAGCGCCGGCGCGGCAGCGTTCGCAAGTACGCGAACCGCGGCTAACCACACCGCAGCCATAACAGCGTTCGCCATAGGGGATAATCTTTTCTTTGGTACAAGTTGCGCAGAGCGCCGACCCCTCAATGCCGCATACAATACAGCAAGGAGGGGCAATCCACCCTATGGCAGCCTCCAAAATACTCATAGCAGAATACTTTTGGAGGCAGTTAGCAATTTACAATTTACAGTTTTCATTAAATTTTCATTTGCCATTTTTCAGAGTTGAAGATATTTTCTGGAAGATAAATATCAACTGGGATATTTCGTCAAGGGCACCAGAAATGTCTACGCCATCATTAACTTTTTCTGCTAGTTTGAGCCAATAACGCGTCTCGGCCGCCTCCTTCTTCGCGATAAAGATTTTGTTTTTAAAATCTTGTCTTGAGCTCGCGTTATTGGCTTCTGCGTAATTTGCTCCAATACTAGTGGCACTTCTTATAAGTTGGCTGCATAAGATGTCATTTATATTTGATTTCGGCAGACTCCTGCAAAAATTGATAACCTCAACCGAGAATTCAAGTGTCCTATCTTCAAGAAGTTGTGGTTTCTCCTGAACACTGTTCATTGAAAAATTATTGTGAACTGTGAAATGTAAAATGTAAATTGCCTATGCTGGTTGTGTTGTGATTCTTGTGTTGTAAATATTAGGGTTCCGTTTGCACTACGGTAAACGCCTAAGCTATACTGACATTAAAATAAAGATGCAAATCTAAATATACTCTTATAATCGTATAAGTTTGGAGGGTTAAGGATGGCTCGAGGCAGCCAACAACAGCCGCAGGACGACCTATTGATGGGCGATGATATCACCGCCGCTTTTTTGAGTGAAGACGAAGTAGCCGAACCCGAAGAAGCCGCGGCTCCCGGGCCGTCGCCTGTAGCGGAAGAAGAGTGGGAAGACGAACCCGCCGGCCAATTGGCGGTGGATGTTTATGAGACCAAAGAGAAGCTGGTCGTTAAAGGCCGCGTTGCCGGCGTTAACAAAAGCGATTTGGACGTCAGCATCAGCGACAACACGCTTACAGTTAAGGGCACGCTAAGCGCCGGCAACGAAGACGAAGTAGAGAACTACTTCCTGCAGGAATGCTACTGGGGCGAGTTTAGCCGCAGCTTAGTCTTGCCGGTACCGGTAAAAGAAGAAGAGATTGAAGCCGTGCTAAAAGACGGCGTGCTAACTATAAGCTTCGCCAAAGTCAAACAAGACACCGTCAAGAAAATCCAAGTTCTATAGTTAAACTGTTCCAACCTGGCGCAGTACGAATCTGACTAATAGCTGGGCTAGTGCGACTATTATCAGGCCGATTATTGCGTACAGAATTGTATTTTTAGCGCTCGTTACTCCAGTATCGCTGCCGCCGCTGGTGATGTAGCGGAAACCGCCCACCATAATCATGATTACTGCAACAACTCCTACTATTACTGAAAGCAAGTTAATAGTTTTACGAATCAGATCATTGATTGTCGATACCGCGTCGCCGCCATCGTTGCAGTTAGTATCGTTTACATTTAGATTTACACCTGCACATAGGCCTTGCGTAATTTCCGGGCTTGTTTGAGCTGCCGCTGGTACAGCTGGAACCAACGCTATACCTATGAGCAAAACTGCCATTACAATGAAGCGCCGCATATAGGATTATTATACCTTCTTGGGCAAGTTTAAGTTGAAAGCTAGGCCGTAACTCTGGTCAGCACAAACCTAACTATTATCTGTGCCAATGCTACAATTACTAACCCTATTAAGGCGTATAGGATGGTGTTTTTTGCCCCGGTGATGCTCTCTGCCTTGCCGCCGCTGGTGATATAGCGGAAACCGCCAACGATAATCATTATTACCGCGACCACGCCGACAATGACGGATAAGATGTTGACTACGGTTTGTATTATGCCTTGAAGGCCGCTGTCCTGCTCAGTACAAGTCGCTGTACCGGCAGTTACTTGCAGGGACTGCGCGCCGCTACACAGACCGCCTTGTATACAGTCGCTGCCGCCGCTGGCACCCGGGGTACAGGCTGCCAAGGCAGCTGCTGGCGCGGCGAATGGCGCTGCAAGAAATATGAACGCACTAAGAACAAGTAATTTACTTTTTAGTTTTTGAATCATTTTGCTATTTCCTTATCTGAGATATTTACTAATTTAAAATTATATACACGCTTATGTTTAAGTCAACACCTGGTCAGAAGTTTATCTATGTAACCTTTGTCAGTACAAACCTTACTAAAACTTGGGCCAAGGCCGCTACCACCAACCCTATTACAGCATAGAGCAAGGTATTTTTAGCGCTGGCTACCTGCGCGGTATCTCCGCCGCTGGTGATGTAGCGGAATCCGCCTACTATTATCATTATTATTGCTGCTACCCCGACTATTGCCGACAACACATTGATGATAGTTTTGATCGTATCATCCAAACCATTATTAGTACTCGGTGTTGCCTGGCAATTTTCACCTGCAGCTTGGTTGGCGCCGCATTGTAAAGCATCCTTAGCCGGGTTTGCGGCATTAGCCGCCGCTGGCGCCAAGCTGAATATTGCCACCGCCGGAAGAAGTGTAAGTAGTAATATATTTTTGATTTTATTCATGACAACAGCATTGTCCCTTCTTATCCTATTAGATTTATTATGAATGTAGTAAGGGTCCATGCCAGTGCTACGATTACGACGGCAATAAGCGCGCCTAGTATTTGACGCCTAGCCAGTGCGGTTTTTTCTGCGTTGCCGGAAGATGTTATAAAGTTCAATCCGCCAATTATAATCACGATTACCGCGGCAATCCCGGTTATAACGGCGATGATATTAGCCGCTTTATTTATAATCCCTCCGGGCCCGGATATTGGGTCGTTGGTCCCTTGCTGCCTTGCCTGCTGGCAAACAGGGCTGTTTTGAGCTTGGCCGCTACAACTGTCCGGAAATAAATCAAAGGCGGATACACTTGCAGTGAACGCTGGTACAAAAAACAAGACTGTGTAGCTAACTAATATAAGTCTTAGTAAAAATGCTTTGCTCATGTTTGCCCGATAACGAAATTAACAATAGCCGCTGCCGAGGCGGCCAAAATTAGGCCTATTGCCGTATAAATAATCTGATTCTTAGCGGTAGCTATTTTTTGCGGATCGCCTTGGGCTAATACATACCGCAAACCGGCGATTACCATTAGCAGGAAGGCGATAGCCCCAATGGCCATAAAAACAATTGTCAGAATGACTTTAAGCGTATCGTCGTTTGCCGGCGTTTGAGGAAATGCCGAAACATTATCACCGCCTAATTTGTTTCCTAAGAAAGCTACAAAGCCGGCGGCAACCAGCGCGATTGCCAGGCCAATAAAAGAATTGATTATGCCCCGGCGCGCCGAAGCCGCTTTCTCGGGATTGCCGCCGGAAAACATATATCGCACTCCTGAGGCAATGATAGCAATAACAGCCACAAAGCCGGCTATCCTCAATAGCGCTTCCACAATCGCGACGGCAACAAGCCAGATATCGCCGGGAAACTGAAAATCCAAAGAACAGTCAGGCTTAAACTGCAGATACTTGTACCATGTGGGAATAAAGAAAAAAACCGTTTCCTGCCCGCAGGCTGCAAAAAAGAATTTAAGATTGACTATTGCCGCAGCGAACATCTAGAACACTCCGCCGGGTACCAGCCACTGTATAAAAGAATAAATGAACAGAAAAGCTGCCAGAGCAATCAGCCCATTGGTTATACGCTGCTTTGCCTTGCTGACGGCGTCAGGGCTATCGCCGGCCATGGTGTACTGGATGCCTCCGAGTATTATAGTTCCTACTACCAGGATGCCCACTCCGGCGCTGACAAAGTTTATAAGCATATTTAAATCTTTATAAATGGGATTTGATGATACGTTGCTGCTGGAGCTAGATGGGCTAACCGGTGCTCCAGTACCTCCGGCATCAGGAGCAGCAAAGACCGGCGTTAAACGAAGTAAAACATCTAACGCTAAGAAACCCGAGGCCGCAAGCACGGCTTTTGCATTCGGGGCTGCATTGATTTTGTATATCTTTTTCATTTTCTGGCTTAAGCAGCTTTACGCGTACTATACCACTTTATTCCTGCTTATGATATATTTCAGATGAGTATACCCAAATGAAAACGCATAAAAAAATACTGCTTGGGCTAAGTTTATTTATATTCTTGGCAGCTTTATTTTTGCCTTTAGTAAGTGTATTCGCCTATACAGAATCCGATTTAAAGAACGCAACTTATACACTTGTTTCTAAAAGCAATCTATCAGTGAAAATAGGAAATCAAACTTATACATTTACAGATAGCGATATTACAGATACTAATTACAACTGGAAGCCCACGAGCGGAACAGTGGGAGCGCCTTGCGTCGATTCGGGCGCTGAAAAAGACGGCATTAATAATATAGGAAATAGGATTAACCCTCCCGGCTCATTGATTGGCCAAGCGTTAAATATTGGCCAGATTTCGGGTATTACGCGTGCAGGCATAGCTTGCGGAAACAAAGTAACGGTGAGTGATTTAACAATATTAAACCCGAACAATATTACTTTTGGCGGCCAGTCAGTTGGTACGGGTGAAGCATGTACCGGAGGAGCAGATTGCGTTAACGGAGTGTGCAAAGTACCAGCTGGCGGCGGCACCCCTGACTGCACAACGCAAAACGGAGGAGGCAATACAGCTGCACAAACGGGCGAGTCATGCGAAAGCGCCAGCTTAATAAGCCTGGAGTGGCTGTTTTGCGCTGTGTTACGCGGAATTGACGGCGTAGTTAGGTCGTTCTACGACCAGGTAGAGGCGCAGCTTTGCGTCAAGGCGGGACCGTCTACAACAGCCGGAGCCACCCAATGTGGCGCCGGCAGCGATAATATACTGAACGACCAGGTTTACAGCGCCTGGTCAACCATGAGGATTATCGCTTCCGTAATACTGGTGCTGGCAATGCTTGGTATGGTTATTGCCCAGGCGCTTAACACCGGGCCGCTGCAAGCCTATACGGTCCGAAGCCTTTTACCTAAATTGGTCGCGGTGGCAATACTTATACAAATATCCTGGTTCCTGGGCAAGTTCGCTATTGATATCTTTAACGACATCGGGGTGGGTATCAAAGAGCTGATGTATGCTCCGTTCGGACCGAATGTCGGCGATATTGCAACGGCACTAGGGCGTCTTTCAACCGGAACGCAAATCACTATAGCCGGCGGCTTATTTGCCGCAGGTATTGCCGTTGTGTTCAGCGGCCTAACTGTCTTGGGCGTAGCTATGTTAGCAGTACCGGTCGTGCTGGCGATTGCCGTGGGTTATTTTGTGCTGCTTTTCCGCCAATTGCTAATAGTCCTGCTTATGATATTGGTCCCGATAGCTCTCGTCTTGTGGGTCTTACCTGGAACTGAACGATACTGGAAGCTGTGGCGCGAAACATTTATAAAGATACTGATGATGTTCCCGCTAATTATGGCCCTGATTGCAGCCGGCCGCATCTTTGCATATGTTGGAGGTGGCGGCAGTATTCCCGGCCTGCTTATCGTGCTGGTTGGCTTTTTCGGACCGCTGTTTATATTACCAAAAACTTTCAGCTGGGGCGGCGGGATATTCGCATCTGTTAGCAACGCGGCATTTAACGGTACAAGGGGCTTGCGGCGGCGGCCGGCAGGCGCGGCGCTCAGCGCGGCCCAGCAAAATCGCGCGCAGAGAGCCGCAAACAGGGCGCTAAGGCTGGCCGAAGGCCAATCAACCGGTTTACGCGGCTATACAGACAGAGCATTGGCCGGAAGGTATAATCCCCTGAAGAAAGGTTATGTTGTAGGAGGACCGGGTACGACGATAGGCAAAGAATACGCATCTACAATAGCGCAGGGACGCGAGGAGGCAGAAAAGACGTTTGCCCAATCTTTAATTGGCAGTGAGTTCGAGAAATTAAGCCATCCAGAAAAACTGAAAGTACTCGCCAATGTGGCACAGGGCAATAAGGATTCAGTATCTGGTATTGACGGCTCAAATCCGATTGCACAGCGTTGGGCGCTTGATGAGTTCGCCCAACTCGGCGACTGGGACAAAATTTCTGACTTGAGAGACCGGGGCGTAATAGATAATCAAACCTGGCAAATGTTCGTGGCCAAAAATATCGGTGCTATACATCAAAAAGCTCCGCACTTATCTCCCCTTAAAAGCAACCTTAGCACTTCTATCAGCCCTGAGGAAATGCCCGGCTGGCACGGCGAGGCATTTGATGAACTTCAGCGCCAGTTCCATGGAGGTTATAAGCGCAACGGCCAGACAGGCGCTATTGAAATGATTTCTGACCCCCAAGAGCTCTCTGAGCATCGCCAAAGAATTAAAGACATTGCTACCAAAGCGATTGAAAATACTTATATTGCCGACCGTTTTACGTCAGACAATAGAGCGAAAGTTGAAGCACTATCAAAAGCTGATATTCAAGCGCCGACAGCCCGTTATATACCCCCGGCCGGCAGGAGCGGCGGCGCCGGGACTGTAGAATTGCCTCAAGACATGAGTACACCTGAGGCTCAAGCAAGTATGAGGGAACTGCTTACATCACGAAGCGGATATTTTGCACCGGCCGCAAGCGCAGCGATTGCCGAAAGGATCGCGCAAACACCTCCTGGGAGCCAAGACGACGTGCAAATAAGAAGCGTTTTACAGGGCTTGCAAGCTCAATCCTCAACTTCGGATATTGCCAGAAAAGCGCATTCCGATCTTGCTGGTGAAATTGATAAACGGCTGGGCGAAGTAGCAAAAGACACCGAAGAGCATGCCGTATCCAGTGGCCGTTCAGCAGACGAAATCGCCGCTATGAGAAGAACCGCCGAACAATACAGAATTCAAAAATTACAAAGCTTGGGGCTATCCGGGCCGTCTCCTTCGGCTAGCCAGCCGCCGGCAGAAGGCGGGTTAGACATTGACCATTCAGATGAGAACAGATAGAGATGATTGACAATACCTTATATTTATGGTAACTTATAAATGTAAGGCAAAAATAAAAAGAATTACATAATGGCCGTATGCACACGCCAGAATCATCGCAGCCCTTAACCGGCGGGACTTTTGAAGCCGGCCCCCCTGTAAATCGAGCAATTAGCGGAGGTAGGGCTGCGGGCTCAGTACCGGAAAATTCTTATTTTAATTTTGAATTAAAATCTCCGCCGGAAGTGCTTGAACGGCAGCTCGAAGAGCAGGAAGGCGCGTTGTGGCGAAGCTCCATAGCCCACTCGATTGGCCGCACAGCCCTGGATGTAAAAAGCGAAGAAGGTGATGGTACTTCGGATGAAGAAAACCAGTTTGGCGAATCTGGCAATGGACAAAAAAAGGAGCCTCGAACGCAAACCGGCGAATCAGGCGGCGGCGATAAGCCTCCTGAACCGCCTGAAACTAGCAGAGAATTTGGAGGAGAAGAATCTGAGGATAATTCGTGGTGGAATGAAGAGCTATGGAGTGAGCCAAAGAAAGCTATTTGGCATGGTCCTGCTGAAGACTTAGAGGTATTAGTCATAGGTAGCTATGGCACAGATCCCAACGGCGATGAATATTTGAAGATAGAAGGCATGGGACATCCTGCAAAAGCAAAGGATATTGAGTTCATTGGTACAGAGCCAAAAACAGACTCTAGCCAGCCAACTCTGGAGCTCACACCAGAGATTATTAAAAAAGCCGAAGAAGCCGGCATACCGCTGGAATCAGTAAAACTGGCTTTAAGCCATGGATACGAAACTCCTGTTGAAACTCTGGTTAACGCGAGGGAATACCCGCCGCTGCGCGATATTTTTGAGAGGATGGGATTCGCGCTCGAAGCCCGTCCGACATCTCAGCGCGAAGATGAAGAAAAAAGATTAATATCAAACAGCGAATATGCCAAAGACCCGTATATGGCTCAGCTGGAGCAAGGTATAAATGCGCGAGACAGAGTAGTTGAACTTGATGCCGCGATTAGAGAACATCCGCGCAAAGTAAAAAAAACCCTTAAACGTCCGGGCGCATTCGCGCTTAGAATCATACCCATAATAGGCAAACCAGCCGCGCGCTATGTTTTAGCATGGCAGATATACGGAAAAGAGAAGCAAAGGCGGCATGAAGTTAAAAAAGTTTACGCCGACTCCGCGAAGAGGTATACGGAGTTAAAGAAAATTCAAGACAGGTCTCCAGACCAAGAGCTGGAATTAAAAATTTTAGATAGCAGCTTGCCAGACTTAGAAAAAAAAGCCAATATGCAATACCATGATGGATTTATGGGTTTGAATAAGAGGCGTCTATATTCCGCCAAAATAAAGGCCCATGACCAAGCTGTTGTGACCGCGAAGGGAAAGCTAGGCCCTTTTGAGGCCAAGAAGTACCAATCAGACGAAGCTCCCAGCCGCCGCCACGTATTGGCTGAACAGATTCTTACCATAGAAAGGCAATCGCTAGCGTTTAAAAATAGGTTGCTGAATCCAATTGATAGTTATGATTCCGACGAGTTCAGAAATGAAGTTAAAAAAGCCCGGGGAGAGCGTTATCCCGGCGCAACAGCACTCAGACGTAAGTTAGAAAACCTGCCGCCGGAACCTGATTAATATTCCTTTTTAGCTGCTTGCCAATAATGCTTATGTATCAGATACTGTAATCAGTTATTTAGGTTATCCGCGCAAACAAAATGGCTGTATACAAAGTAATCCAGGACATAGAAGCCGAAGATAAGCTGGTGGGGCCCTTGACCCTTAAAGGTTTTATATATGCCCTGATTGCCGGGTTTTTGGCTTTTATTAACGTAAAGCTGGTAGTAGCAACCCAATTAGGCTATTTTCGCTGGCCGTTAATTTTTTTGTTCGCGATGCCTATGCTGCTGTTCGGAGTTTTAGCTTCACCGCTGGGAGGCAGCCAACCCACTGAGATATGGCTATTATCCAGGGTGAAGTTTTTTATACAGCCCAAGCGGCGGGTATGGGACCAAAGCGGCATTAACCAACTGGTAACTATAACAGCGCCCAAGAAAGTTGAGCGTGCACGCACAAAAGGTCTTAACCAGTCACAAGTCCAAAGCCGGTTAAAAACTCTGGCTATGACTATGGATACGCGCGGATGGGCAGTAAAAAACGTTAATGTTAACCTTACGCACGAACCCGGATACTTGGAAGCCCAAGAAGCTGGCGATTCCGACCGCTTAATTGGAGTCTCAAGCCTGCCGCAGGCATCGCTGGCAACGACGGATGTAAGGGCCGACGAGGATATGCTTGACGAGCAGAGCAACCCAACTGCACAGCATTTCTGGGATTTACTAAGAATAAGTGATGTTGAGCGCAAACAGAAAATGGCCGATAAAATTAAACAAGGCGGAGCAGTTAGCGATACGCCAAAACCTCAACCTGCTTACCATGTTCCAAAGGATGAAGAATTACTTGATTTAAAATTCCGCGAAGCAGAGGCGTCTTTCCGCGCCCAACATCCAGGGCCCAAAGCCAAGCATGCCAAAAATATCCATAAAAAACAGACGCAAGATGTTAGTAAGCAACTTGCATCAGAGGTGACAGCCGCCCGGCAAGCTGATAAACTGGAACTAGCCCAAAGCGGTAATGATTTAAGCGTGGCGTCAATCCAGAAGCTGGCCAACCGCCAGACGAAGGTCGAGCAAGTCAGCCCCAGCGAGGTTGTAATATCATTCCACTAATACCGCCGCGTTAAAACCAAAAAGGGTGGATAATAATGAATCCGGCTCAAGCAAATAACCCAGCGCAAACCAAGGCATCAAACCCCAATAGCACGCAGAACACGCTGCAGATTGCCGAGGTGCGCGACGGTATAGTAATTATGAACGACGGCACGTTCCGCGCCGTCGTGATGTGCAAAGCTATCAACTTTGACCTGATGAGCCCGCAGGAGCGCGAGGCGGTTGAGTTCGCTTACCAGGGGTTCTTGAACTCGCTTAATTTCCCGATTCAGATATTTATGCGCAGCGAAAAAGTAGATATCAAACCATATCTTAAAAAGCTGCAAAAAATCCGTACGGAACAGGACAATATGCTGCTTGGCTTGCTTATAGAAGATTACGTCGCTTTCTTAGATGCCATCGCCCAGCAGACTAATATCATGGATAAGCAATTTTATGTTGTTATCAGCTTTCCCGATCCTAACCAGGATGTCCGCAACACCATCAAGCAGAGCACCGGATTCTTCTCGGGAATGGCTGATTTGTTCAGCAGCAAAGACAAGACTCCCCACGTGGTTATAAACGAAAAGGTGCTGGAAGACTCCAAGACGGAAATGCGAAACCGCGTGCAATCTGTAATGTCCGGTTTGCAGGAATGCGGCGTGCAGAGCCTGCCGCTGGATACCCAGGAATTAATTGAGCTGTATTACAACGTCTATAACCCCGATACCGCCACCCACCAGCACCTTGGAAAGTTCGAGGATATTTCCGCGCCTGTTATAGAAAAAGCTGGAACGCAAAGCGAGCCGGTTGTCGGAGGTAGCGCCTAATGGGGTTGTTCGGCGGAAAGAAGCCGCCCCCGCCTCAGCTAAATCCCCTGCAAATGCAGGAGAGAAGGGAGGCCGGAGAAGTAAGCGGAGCGTTTCAAAAAGGCGTAACCGCGCTTAGGGATTTTATAGCGCCCAGCTCGATTGAGTTTGCCGGAAATTATTTTCAATTGGGCACGAGGTTTGCGCGCACGTATTACGTATATGGTTATCCCCGGCAGGTTTATACCGGCTGGCTCTCCGGGATAATTAATCTTGATGAAATTATTGACCTTTCTATGATTGTCCAGCCGGTTCGCACCGAAGTAATACTCAATAACCTGCGTAAAAAAGTCAGCCAGCTGGAAGCAGGAATACAAATAGATGCCGACAAAGGCAGAGTGCGAGATCCGGCTAAACAAGCCGCGATTTTGGACGCCGAAGATATGCGCGACAAATTGCAAGTAGGTGAGGAGCGCTTTTTCCGCTTTGGCTTTTACTTCACTATTTATGCCAATTCGCTTGATGAGCTCGAAGTTATAGGCAAGCGGGTCGAGTCAATGCTCGGCCAGCAGCTTGTTTATTCCAAGGCCGCCACCGCCCAACAGGAAGAAGGACTTAACAGCACAGTCCCGCAGTTTTTGGACCAGCTGCAGATATACCGCAACATGAACACTGGCGCTATCAGTACCAGCTTTCCGTTCACGTCGGCAGATTTAAGCCAAGAGAATGGCATTTTATACGGCATCAATATGCACAATTCCGGCTTGGTGATTTTTGACCGTTTCAGCTTAGAGAATGGCAATAGCGTAGTGTTTGCCAAGTCCGGCGCCGGAAAAAGCTTTACTGTTAAGCTCGAAGCGCTGCGCTCGATGATGTTCGGCACCGAGATTTTTATCATCGACCCCGAGAATGAGTACGAGCGCATGGCCGAAGCCGTAGGCGGGGCATACGTGCGCCTTAGCTTGAATTCAGAAACACGGATTAATCCGTTCGATTTGCCCCAAGTCGTGGACGCCGAAGAGGCCGATAATGCCCTTCGCTCCAATTTGATAACTCTGCATGGGCTATTGCGTCTGATGATGGGCGGCGCCCAAGCCCAGATGCAGGGCGGCGCCGGTGCCGGCGTTCCGGCCCTTAACCCGGCCGAAGAAGCTGATTTGGACAGCGCTCTCATTGAAACTTACGCCCGCGCCGGAATTACCAACGACCCGCTGACTCACGGCGCCACGCCGCCGACAGTCAGCGACCTTTATGACACTCTTCTGCATATGGGCGGAACCGGCCCGCAGCTGGCGCAGCGCCTGCGTAAGTATACCAGCGGTACGTTTGCCGGCATCTTCAGCCAGCAAAGCAACGTGAACGTAAACAACCCGATGGTGGTCTTTAACATCCGCGACCTTGAAGACGAACTGCGGCCGGTTGCGATGTACATCGTACTTAATTACATCTGGAATAAAACCAAAACAGATAAAAAGCGCCGCATTTTAATCGTTGACGAGGCCTGGCAGCTGATGCGCTACGAAGACAGCGCGAACTTCTTGTTCAGCCTGGCCAAGCGCGCACGCAAATACAATCTTGGAATTACCACTATCAGCCAGGACGTGGAAGATTTTATGGCATCGCGCATGGGCAGGGCAATCGTAGCCAACGCCAGCATGCAGTTTTTACTAAAGCAATCATCTACCGCCGTCGATGTTCTGGCAGACGTGTTCAAGCTAACCAGCGAAGAAAAAAATCGCCTTAGCCAGTTCCCGATAGGCCAGGGCTTGTTTTTTGCCGGCCAGAACCACGTGCATCTTCAAGTAATAGCCAGCCCCACTGAAGAGAGTTTAATTACCACAAGCGCCACAAACCAAGCGGCAGTACAGGGCGACGTTCAGCTTCGTGCACAAGCGCCGCCGGATGCGGCGGCAATTATGCAGGCAAATTCGCAATCCGACTTAGCTCATGCAAGGCCGGTTCGTACAAATCCGTCTAACCCGTCATCAGCATAAAACTCTACAGCAATGGCAGCACCAACATCACCAGAACAAGAAGAAGAACGAAGTTCTTTGCCGCACGATGATGTACCGGAATTTTTGCGTCGCCGGGAAGATGTAGAAAATTCGGATTCTAAAGATAACCAGCCGGCCGGTGATTCTAGAGACCCAAGAGTCGATTCAGTAAGAAGCTCGAGGGAATTAAAAACCGCAGAAAAGGAAGCTGTAAAATCCGAACAGCATGAAAACACCGTCGGCGAAGGCTATAAAGCCGGCGCTGGCGAGCATCACAGCACCCTGCGGACAGCACTGCTAAAAACGCGTAAGCGCAAGGCCGCGCTAGGCGCTGGAATCGTGGCTGTTCTCATTGCCGCAGCTGTTGCTGTATTCATTTCGCTTATTCCACTTAAGATTCTGCATATTATGAATAACTTGCAGTCCAAGTTCTATGCTTCGGCCGAGAACGCCATGGATAAGGAAACCGACCGTTTATTCAGCAACTACATAAAGGGCAAGATAAAATACTGGAAGCAGGGCAACTGCAGAGGAAACGGCTGGATAGATGCGGCTTGTAACCCTTATAGCGCGCGGAATTCGCTCGTTAAAAAATTATATTACGGATGGAGCGACGGAAAACTTGAAGACAAACTAAAGAATGATTACGGTATGCAGTTTGCCAGGCGTGACGGCGATACCAAAGTGTATCTGGAAATTTCACAAGGAGATTCCGGAAAGCTGTTCCTGGACGTAAGTGAAAACGGCTTCCTAAATGGACCCGACACGATAGACGACCTTATGCGAAATAATTCAAATTGGTCGCCGGCCACCCGCAACCAAGTCCGCCAATACGTAAGGCACTCGTTTCAAGATGAGACCAGATATAAACAAGTGATGTACCGGATGAAAGTTGGCCGGCTGCTTGAACGCAAATACGGAATTAAACGCTGCATAATCGGCTGTAAAGCCCGCGATAATTACGCCGATTGGAAAGATAACAAAAAACGCGCCGCCAAGATGTTTATTGCACAGCGGGTCATTGGTCCCAAAAATGCTATGTACATATATCTATTTGACTGTCTTTTTAGCGGCAAATGCAAGTCTACAGATTTTACCGAACTCACGCCGGACTCTTACGAAGCTGACCGTAATGGCTGTAAGCTTGGCTGCGCAACCAATGGCGAGCCGTTAAGCAAAGCCGACAGGGATATAAGAACCACGATTCTTTGGAAAAGATTAATAAGCTTGTACGATGGCGACGTAAATAAGCTGGAATCCGACTATGCCGAATTTAGAAACGGCATAGTGGCGGCAGGTGATAAATATACTGGGGCGCGCGCTAGAGATGAGGGTAGCGCGCGCGAAGCCGGAGCCTTGCAGAAATTAATTGAGAGCAACACTCTTAGGAATGCGGTTGATGCAATACCTATCATCGGCCAAATAAATGCCGCTGCGGTTGTAGTTGGCAGCATCGGAACACTACAGGTTGCTATGCCTAAAATGGTTTACCTTATGAACACAACGGCGGCATCATCTTTCTTTACAATGTACCGGACCGTGGCAGACGAGACTAAGGAGGGAAGGGTTGATCCTGAGATTCTGGGCTCATTTGTATCCGGCTTGGGCCCAGGCGTTCTTATAGATTCTAGTGAAAACAGCCAGTTGGGCGGAACGGCCGAAGCAGAAAACACACCCCTATACAGAACACTTATTGCGAACGACCAAACCGATACTAAATTTGGTACAGCTGCAAGCATCCTCTCGCCAAAAACATATGCCGCAGCAAGCGACTATAAGTGCGCCAACGGCCAGCCTGTCCCTGCGGGTAAGCTGATTTGCGACGAAGAAAAGATAAATCCCGGAGGAAACTTCATTGTTTCCGGGCTTAATACAATGACCTCCAGTCCGACATGGCAATTACTAGAACGAGCGGCTAATACCTGGAATGACGCCAGAAACGGCGTTGTAGGGTTTGTTGGAGAAGGCCTTGGTGCGCTTGGCAGCTTAGCATGCAAAATCATTCCGTTTGTTGATGCGTGCGACGGCGCAAAAGCGGCAGCAGAAAAAATACTTGGTGCTATCGCCGGACTTGCGCTGAAACCGCTCCAGGAAGCGCTTCAATACGTAATGAAAACCTTACTTGGCTTTAATATTAACCAAATAAACACCCAGATGAGCGGCGGGCGGTCGTTTGACACGCTGGCTTCCGGCGCGGATGTATCGGCTAACGACTTCGCGCACTACGGTTTAGGAGGCAGAGTGCTAAGCAAGCAAGAGGTAGCCCAAAATCAATACGAACAGGCAGAAAATCAATTCATGGATTACAAGAATAAACCGTTTCTATCAAGAATGTTAGATACCGATAGCATATATTCGCCAATCAGCAAACTGGCAATGGCCATGCCTGCTGACAAAGCATCCGCTGTAAGCTCCATTATGTCCACGTTTAGCAATCCGTTTAAAACGTTTAATAGTATTGCCAGTTCGCTTTTCAATTTTGGCAAAGTCGGCGCCGCGCCGGTACTAAATGTAATAGATGACCCGTTCGGCGTTACACAGTACGGCTACCCGATTGACGACCCCAGCTTTAAAGAAGACCCCGATACCTATTGGCTTAATAACTGCATTGGGGCAGACAGTAAAACTCAGCAATGGAATGAAGATGGCGCTGCCGCCGCTACCGCCGATTCTGGCTATACTGCCGTGAACAAGACGACTAATCGCTGTTTGCTTATACAAGCAGCCGTCGGCAGCGCCGGCGCGCTATTTACGGATGATGTGTTATCGCCTGAGGAATTATCTGATGCCAGCGGTTCTTCTGCCGGCGGCGGGGCGGGCGGGGCTGACGCGTGCGACCGGGCGACATATTTCCCCGGGTACGAAGAAGGCGGATATAGCTCAGATACCGAGTACATGGAAAAAAATAATCCGCCGCCCTCAGGCGAAGGAAGCAACTACGGCAAAGGTGCGGCTCCGATAAAATATCCAGGTGTCTGCCGCGGGCCCGGATCTGATGATGCGTATGACTTGTCGTATACGAAAGATGTTGGCGGCGGCACGTATCAGGATAGCACCGGCCAAAACTACGATAGCAGAGGGCTAAAGAAATAATGAAAAACGTTAACTTAATTTTACAAAAACTTAAGCGGCCTATGTTCGGCATAGCCGTATTTGTGTTTAGCGTTTTATCGTATAGCCCGAGCATTGCTGCGCTTAGCCAAGCTGAGCGAGATAGTATCTATAAGGATACGGTTTGGTACAAAACCAATGCTTCAATCCAATGTGGTACGGCCGCGGCGTCAGATGGAACTCTGGGGAGCGGCGCGCCGGGAGGGTCTTACGGTTCTGACCAATTGAAGGCCTTTGCAACCACGCCCATTTCCTCCACGTGGAATATATCTGACAGCACAGTGGAAAAATGGTTTCTCAGCCAAACTAATGCAACGCCCGTAATATTGAGGTATGGACTTAATGCCGGTAATATTGGCGCGATCACTTCAGCCGTGAAGGCAGCCGGAGTTTCACCAGTATTCTTCTACGCCTATACGGTTAGCGAAGGTGGCGCCTCCAATGGTCGTAATCTTGGTTTCATAAATCATACTGATAGAAGCGGTTTGAGTGCCGTGGCAGCCGCTACGGCCGATGCGCAGTATTTGGCTGATGCGTCAAAAATAATGACAAGCAAGCCTTCTTGGATTGATGCTGGTAATCCCGTTGATTTTGTGCCGCAAGAAGTCAAGGATGCAGGTGATGCCGATTTTCAAAAAATGCCGTCAGGATCAATTGGCAGAGCATATATCCCGGCAACGGCAGCAGCGGCTTGGGAAGTTTATTATCCTGACGGGTTAAAAAAAGAATACAACCAAGTTCAGGACTATGGATCGCCATTACAAAACGTTATGCAAGACATTAAAAGCATGGGCGGCGACCCTATGCAAGGAGGCACAACCATACCATCAGGGGTATGCGAGGGTGGTACCGGTGTGGCGGGCGAAGGAATGACTAAGGCTATTAACTGGGCGGTAATGATAGCGAACAATGATGGCTACGGTTACGACAGTTCAGCTGCGCGAACGACTGGGTGGGTTAAGTGGCAGTCCGACCCGAATTGCACCAATCAA
>DASUJO010000045.1:0-5885 GCA_036279215.1 Saccharimonadales bacterium (SeqCode) | reverse complement strand
ACAAATAATTGGCTGCGTCTCATTTATTGGTTACAGTTTAGCGAAAATGCACCCCGAAGGCGATAAGATTGTTGGCGGCGTGTACCAGCATTGGCGCGTATAGAGCGCCGGTGGTTTCGCGCAGGTAAACAAGCACCAGCGAAAGCAGGAATGTATCTATTCCGGCAATCCATAGCGCGCTATCGGTGGCGCCGGTACCCAGATGAGCCAAACCGAAAAGCAAGCTGGTAAACAACCCGGCGCTAACAAATGTCATCCGCGAGCGAAGGCCGGAAAATAAATATCCACGCATCAGAATCTCTTCGCCTATCGGCGGCAAAATAACCAGGGCGATGAACGCAAGCATGGAATCCAGCGATGAATTTAGGGCGTTAAAACCCACATCCTGGGCTTCTTCGGTATTTAAGCTTGGCAGCAAGAAGCTCAACAGGACTGAAGTTACGATCAGCAAGCCGTAAAAAGCCGCCGCGCCCACCAGGGCGTGGCTTAAATCGTTCCATTTGGGCAGCCGGCCCAGCCCGATGGCTGACAGGCGCAGATGCCGCCATTTTGTTACAACAAGCAGGGTTATCGCGATTACGATGCCTTCTGCCGCCAAGACGTAAAAAAACTGGGTGGGCGCCGACTGGTCTAGCAGGTCAGAAATAGAAGCGGTAGATTTAAAGACTACCAGCCCGGCGGATACCACCAGAGCGGCGGCGAACTGGCTGATAAAGAAAATCAGGAGCGTTACTAAAACAACCAGCCACCACGGGCCAAAACCTGGTTTATGAGCCGCGTGGTGTTTTAAATTTTTCGAATTATGGGCTTCCCCATTATTCTTTATTCTTAATTCTTTATTCTTTTCAGAAGAATCGCTTAACATCGACGACGGTGATTAATAAAAGCAAACCTAATATCACCGCCATACTGGTGCCGACAATCCGTTCTTCGGTGCGGCGGCTGAGCGGTTTCTTAAGCAGTCCTCGAGAGAACAAAATCAGAAACAGCCGGCCGCCGTCGAGCGCCGGAATCGGCAAGGCGTTAATAAGCGCCAGTGTTAGCGAAATAATGGCGATTATCATCAGCACGAACAGGATTCCCAGCGTGCCGCTTCCCCACAGTACCGCGCCGATAGCTACCGGACCACCTATCTGCTCGGTGGCTTTGGTCTGGCCGTTTACGCGAGCCTCGTGGTTGCCGGTGGCTGTGCCTGCAAGAATTGAGCCGACGCCTGCAAAGGCGCTGCCAAGCCCTTTGAACGTAAGCACGGTTAACTGCTTGGTAAAGCCGACGGCCACCACCGGCGCGCTCCAGGTACTGCGGCGAACCTGCATTTCTGTCGGTGATACACCCAGGTGCCCCTTAGGATTATCGGTGTTTTTACTGGCGTTTACTTCTGCATCAGAGCGCAATGTGACCTGCTTTGTTACAGCAACGTTATTGTGTTTGTAAGTAATAAACACCGTCCGGCCGGCAAAGTCATCGGTTGCCTGCTTCAGCTGGGGCGCCGCTTTTATCTGCCGCACATCGCCGCCGCTTTTAACTTGCGTGATTACGTCGCGCGGGGCCAGGCCCAGATGTTCGGCCGGTGAATCAGGCTGGATATAACCGGCCATCAGGTCCTGCCGGACCACTTTGGTGTCGCTGGCGACCGTGAACTGATCTTCGCCGACTGTTTCTTTGGTTATTAAGCGCGGCATACCTACCCAAGCCAGGAATGTCAGCAGCAAAAGCCCTACCACAAGGTTCATAAATACACCGGCCATGATTATTTTAGTTTTGGCCGATAACGGCGCGGCGCCAAAACTGCCTTTTCGCCTGTCGGCATCGTTCTCGCCCTTCAGTTTTACGAATCCGCCGATTGGCAGCCAATTAAGGCTGATAATCATGCCTGATTTGAGCTTTTTGCCGATAGCGCGCGGCGGCAACCCTAATCCGAACTCCTCGGCCTTTACGCCGTTGCGCCTGGCAACAACGTAATGTCCCCATTCGTGTACAAGCACCAGCCCCGTAAATAGCAGCAGGCCGAATATAAAAAGAAGCGTTTGCATTCCCCTAAAGTATATCAGCCAATCTGAGATTAGACTGTTAAAATCTCTTGCTCTTTAGCTTTGGCTAGCTGCTCGGCTTCGTCTTTTTGTTTTGCCAGCAGTTCGTCTATCTGCTTTTCGAACCGCGCCAATCCGTCTTGGCCAATCTGTTTATCTTTTTCGGCCTGCTCCCCTTTGCGCAGCGCCTCGTGGCGGATATTCCGGGCGGATATAAGGCATTCTTCAAGCTTCTGGTGAAGCACTTTAACCATATCCTGGCGGTTTTCGGCGGTCATTGGCGGCAGGTTTACTCTTACCACGCGGCCGTCGTCAGTTGGCGTAAGGCCTAGCGACTGGTCATTGCGGATAGCATCGGCAATCGGCTGGAGGTTGTTGGGGTCAAAAGGGCTAACCTGGAGCTGCTGTGGTTCCGGCACGGTAATAGAAGCCACGCTTTTTAGCGGCATCGGCTGGCCGTAAGCATCAACCATTACGCTGTCGAGCATATTGGGATGTGCCCGGCCGGTGCGGAGCTTTTTGAGCTCGTCTTTAAAACGTTCGGTAGTTTGGCCCAGTTTGTTTTGGGCTTCGCTTAAAAAGGCATCCGTATCCATACCCATATCTTAGCTATAACCCAGCATCCCTACAACCCTATTACCCTGTTCTAAGTTAATGCCATTACGGCTAAAAAGGGCGCGGCCGTAAACAGCAGTTTTGCCCAGAACTCAAAGGCCGAGCGGCGCCAAATCCACCACAAAAACAACATAGCTATTGGCCCGGCGGCCAGAATGATGATACTTGCGCCGGAAAGGCTGCTGAACCATGCCTGCTCGCTCGGCGATGTATAACTGCGGACTATTACGCCGCTGTCTTCCGGCGCCGCGAAAGTTTGCAGCCACGTATAGCTGCCAATAGCGCCGAACACCACCGCGAAAACGACCAACGCCGTTTCAGAGAACCTTTTATTAAACGAAAATAAGCTGCCGGATTTTTTGTTTGATGGCTTTGCCATGGCTTAGCATTACTTAAGCATTGCCGCCGTAAATAATCAATAGCCGTTTAAGGTGTTAGAATAAATTAAAATATGGCGTTAAGCTTCAATTTTTATACCACCGGCGAATACTTCGATGAGCTGATCGGGTCGTTCGGCGCCGCCGGGCAAGGCGATAGCATCCGTTTGGCAAGTATGGCTTTTGATTTAAGCGAGCCAAAGGTAATCAGGATTATAGAAGAACTGGCGGCGGCGGCCGGCCGCGGCGCGGATGTATCATTAGCCATAGACGCCTACGCCTTTTTGAATCGCGATAATCGCCTGCCAGGCCCGCTGTTTTATAGAAACAAGCTGCCGGCCAGGATGCCAAAGCTATTCGCGGCCAGATACGAAGCATTAAAAACGATTGAACGGGCCGGCGGCCGTTTGCGGATTATTAACCTGCCCGGCCGCCGCTTCACCAATCCGATGGGCGGACGCAACCATATTAAGCTGGCCTTAATTAACTCGCGGGTGTTCGTAGGCGGCTGCAACCTAAACTCAAGCAGCCATTTAGACATGATGGTCGGCTTTGAACAAAAATCCGCCGCAAAAAAACTGGCAGGCGTATTCGATAAAATTATGGCCGCCGGCAGCACGGAAGCGCTCGGAAATACCGATGTATCGTTTAAAGTTGACGCCCAGACTGAAATATTTATTGACTCGGGCGCCAAAAAACAATCGCTTATTTATAATCAGGCGATGGGGCTGTTAGACAAAGCAAACCGCTCGGTATATATGTTCTGCCAGTATTTTCCATACGGCGATACCGCCAGGCACCTGGCAGCCGCCCATCAGCGCGGCTGCGACATAACGCTTGTATACAACCATCCTTCCAAGCACGGCCGGCTGCATAGCTTCGGTCACCACGCAATAATTATCAAAGAACGGGCTTCGGCGCCTAAAAGTTTTTTTGCCGGCCGCCTGCCAAAAAGCACGCCGTATCTGCACGCCAAACTGATTGCTACCGATAAAGCCGCTATTTTAGGCAGCCATAATTTTGTGACCGCCGGGGTTAATTTAGGTACGGCCGAGCTGGCATTGGTCTGCAAATCTTCCAGCTTTGCCAACAAAGCGCTAAGATGTATTAACCGGCAGCTGTACGGTTCTAAACCGCAAGAACCGCAGCCAGTTGCTTGAATATTCTTACAAATTGTGATATAATAGATTATCGCATTTGGAAGATGCGCCCCGGCCGTCGAGCTATACTTGGCGGCTCGCACACCAAAACAAGGAGGAAGCGTTGCTCCTCGACGAGCAAGTCCAGCACATCGGAGACTGGCTGCCCGGAATGGCATTCTGGGTCATCATGATGTGGCTCTTTTTGAGCTTTGCCCTTTCGGTTGCCAAGCGGTTTTTCCGCAGCCGGAAACGCCAGCTTCCCTGACAATCGCAGAAAGGCATAAAATGGACCAAGCGTTAACCGACCTATTTATCTTCCTGATTGGCCTCATCGCTTTTATTTAGTCTGTCAGGATGCTTCAGCTCGGCATAGACTCGCTGCGCGCTAAGGACGGGTTTTACCTCACTCGAACCACATCAATCGGTTTTACGCTGCTATCGCCAGTCATGGCTTTTTGCGGCCTGTGGTTCATGGCCGCCGCCGTGATTTGATCGGCTAGCCCTCCCTCCAAAAGCCCCGGAAAGCGTAGAGCCCCGCTCCGCTTCCGGGCACGCGCCCCGGTAAAACTAATGCCGGGGCTTTTTATTTCTAAGCTTTTGGTTTAGGTCCGAAGTATCTATCTTCAATTTGTTCTAGAAGTACTTCGGCTTTATACATAAAATCTTCCACTTGTGTGCTAATCCGGTTTTCTTCTGAGCTATCAAATCCAATCACTCCGAATTCTTCTCGGGTGAGTTTGTCCATTTCTAACCAGCTCTTCTGTTTGGTGCCGGGTAAATACGCCGGCTTGTCCGCTCCGAATATCAATAAGACGCGGTCGGGAGTGCTGGCACCATGACTACTAACCAGCACCAGTTGGTCGAATACGGTTTTGCCGCCGGTATCCTTCCAGGCTATTGAAGCGGTAAAATATTCCACGGAATCGTCTGCCAGCTTTGTAACTTCTTTTGCATCTTTTTTATTATCAAGCGATTCCATGCGGTTTTTGAAAGTATGTAACTGTTCGCTGACGCTAAGCGGTGCCAGCTCGGTAGCTGCTGCTTTGTTAATATGCGGCCTGGGCGATTCACCGAATCTATTGCCGCCGGCAACAACGCCGATTAATCCGGCAGCGGCTATAGCGGCCAATGTATATTTGTCTCGGTTGCGGCCACCGGTTGTTTTGCGTTCCTGGTCCATGGCTTATTTGTCCGTTTTTTCGCCCAGCTCAAGCCGGCTGAAGCGCCGGATAACGATATTTTCGCCTAATTTTGCGATGTGCTGTTTGACGTATTCTTCGATTTCCACCGATGGGTCTTTGACGAACGGCTGCTTAAGCAGCTCATCTGTATCTGTCGGGTTCATCGAGCAAACATGCAGGCACATATCTTTGACCAGTTCCTTAAACTCGTCCGTTTTGGCTACAAAGTCGGTTTCGCAGTTTACTTCTACCGCAACGCCAATGCGTCCGTCGTGGTTGTATGTTCCAACCAAACCGGCGCGGGCTTCGCGCTCGGCCCGCTTTTCGGCTTTGGTGAGGCCCTTGGCGCGCATTGCTTCCAGTGCTTTATCAAAGTCGCCATTGGCATCTAACAGCGCATTTTTAGCGTCGGTAATACCTACACCGGTAAGCTCGCGTAAGCGCTTGATTGTATCGATATCAATATTTGCCATTATCTGGCCTCCTGTTTTGCCGGTTCAGCCGGCTTTTGGGCAGCTGCTTCCGGCTTATCATCAGTTT
>DASUJO010000044.1:0-20058 GCA_036279215.1 Saccharimonadales bacterium (SeqCode) | reverse complement strand
CCAACTTTTAACGGAACATCTTCCAAGCCGGAAACGAATTTACTTATGCTGTGCGGATTATCGCCTTTGGATTCTCCCAGTATTTTAGGGCTGCCGGTATTGTTATCGGATTCGAAATCATAAATACTGGCCTGGGCATTTATATCGTTTGAGGTTATGTTCTTAAGCGTAATATCGAGCGTATCAGCCTGGCCCGGTTTTAAGGTCATTTCCGATAAAGTAGGCGAAATGCTTAAACCGCTGCCTGGTTTGTTTTGCTGGGCGGCCGCAGGCAATACGTTTAAAGATACAAATACCAGAGCACTGGCAGCTGCTAGGAATCTTTTTATTCGTTGCACTTTTATCTCCGTAGTAGTTTAAAACTTACGCTTAGTATAACAAAGAAAGGGCTATTTCAGAACGTGGCTGTTGCCATATAAGTGAACGTGCTGGCATATACGCCAGGTTTTTGCGAACCATTGATGTTTACAATGTAAGAGACAGTCATACGGTTATAGTTGCTTGGCAAGGTGCTTTGGCTGACTGCTTCCCCGCTCAGGTATTTAAACTGGTTTGGGGTATTGTAGTTAGGCATAGGCGCCGCCGATCCCGACCCGCTGGGGTTTGCGCCGACATTCGGTATTGAGTTGTCTCTTAGATTTATTCCGAACTGGTTGTTACCCGGAAAACTTGGCGATGGTGAACTTAAAGCTTTAATTGTGTTATTACCAGATGTCATCGTTGTACCAAGTACAAACACCGTGTATCCGCTGACTGAATTAGTGCCGCCGGCAAATTGAGATGTGCCGGCTTTTGTGGTTGTTGTTGAAAGATTGCCCAAATTAATCCTGTCGCCAGATGCCGAAGTACAGTTGGCCGCTACAGTTACACCGACGCAAAGCTGCAAAAAAGGCGGTACGTTCGCAGCCACGCTTATGGGTGAGTTTATAGCATACGCAACCGCGCCATTATCCGTATATGCGCCTGAGCCGTCAGCTGTCAAGTGGGTGGATATTCGGATATAGACCGTCTGTCCCGCCGCCGTCGGATTCGTAATGTTTGAAAAATCATATTGGCTAGGTACGGTTGCCGCGATAGCGGCAGGTCTGGTAAGTACAAGTTTATTCGCCGTGGTATTTGCGCCGTCGATGCTAAAACCGGTATTGCCGGTTTGCGCGTCCAAGCTAGCAGCCGAAACGTCTAAACCAGCCGGCGCATTGCATGATAGGCTGAACACCGGCGAATCGCAGTACTCAAACACCAGTGAACCGGTTGACGATGCGGTTGTGAATGTAAACTGGAATATTTGCGTTGTTAAAACAGTCGGACGAAAACTGGATACGGTAACGGAACGGCTAGTTAGCTCGGCCGCAATTACCGACCCCTGAAAAGAGATGGCAATCATTATGCTGGCAACGCTCATCAATAATATCAATGGGACATTGCCTGGCTTTAACATGCGCATGCTTATATTTTAAACGTAAGTCGCAGGAAAATGCTTGCTAAATTTAGGCCGGTTCGAATCTTAGAAATTGGCTACGGCGATGAAGTCTGCTTGCGCGGTATACGAACCGAAAGGCGTTGTGATAGATGGCGTTGCCGCGAAGCGCAGAATCAAAGCTTCGTCTTCCACTACTGTCGTTGAACTTGCAAGGCTAGTAACGGTTCCATCATCAACCCAGGCGAAACCGTTTGTCGTCCCGTACGATTCACTGCCTACAGAGCCGGCGCCAAGGTAGTTGCTGGATGGTTCTAGTTTGCAGGTGTTGGGACCAGCCGCGTAATCGCATGTATATGCTCCAGATGTAGTACTGCCGCCATTGACTCCGCCAACAGTCATTCCGAAACGTTCTGTTCCGGCAGAGAAGGTCCCTTGGGTGCCGCCCTGCGCGCGAATACACTGGTCGGTTATATCGGTGTCCGTGGCGCTACAGTTAGCTCCGCTTATTCGAAGTGTTCCTTGGTGATTCGTGCCGGATTGCTGTATAGCATCGTATGATACCGTTGCGCCGTTCACGGCATTGGTCCTAAGCATAACAACGCCGTTATTGTTATCGCCGCCGTTTATGTTAACTGGCGAGGTGTTTACAGCTGTCGTTTCCAGCGTACCGATGTTCAATGAAGTCCCCGATACTCCGGTGCAATCGCTGGCGACAGAAGTGGTTATGTCGTTAACGGCTGTGGAACCGGCGCAGAAGTTTAGAACCTCCGCAACAACCGCGTTAACGCTCAGTGATTGGACAACAGCGCCGGCTACAGTACCGGTATCCAGCTGCAGGTCGCCACCAGAGCTGTGCCAGGTGTTGTTATCAAATGTTGTAATTCTCATGAAAAAGCTGGTATTCGCCGTACTGGGGTTATCTATGCCTCCCAAAGTTACGACACGGGCGGTGCTGGTGGTCTGATTCGTCGTATCGGTACGCTTTAGGCATATCACCCGGGTGCCGGCAGTACAATCGTTTGCTCCTGTTCCATCTACGCTAAAGTTGGTTGCGCCTTGCCAGTTGGCATTTTGCGAAACAAAAGTTACGCCACTGACGTCAGGAACATCCGTACCGGCAGTACCGCTGCAAGTACCGACCGCGGTATTACATGCTTGGATCATAATGCCCTCGACGTCACTGGTGCCTGTCAATGTCGCCAGTTCAAACGAAAACGTATACTGTACAGAAGTTTGGCCGGGCTTACCAGACGCCATCTGCAGGTAGCGGTCACCTAACTGTAGCGCGGCCGCTTCACGCGACAACGTAACTGGGAGCAAAGCGGATGCTAATAGTACAAGCGCAGCCCCGAACAGGAATATGTTGTTTGACAATTTTTTCACGAAGAATGGTGTTATTTTCATTTTTTTCTTTTTATTTTAAGATTCTTGGCTCATTTATAGCATGAGCGTGTTTAGCATACAAGCCAATCTTGTAAAGTTATCCACAATTTTAAAAAGTCGCTACTGCTACCAGATCCTGCTCCGCGCTATAACTACCCGCGGGAGTCAGTAAAGAGATATTCGCGATATAAGAGATAGTGTAGTTCGTTAGCCCCCAGCCATTAGCATTACTCTGCGCTATTACGTCGCCGGGATTATATTTAAACTGGTTCTGCGTTCCGTATCCGGCTGCCGCCTGGCCGGTTGCAAAAGTATTATCTGGCTGCGGAGACGGGTCATTTCCGAAAGTAGTCGGCGAGGTATTAGCAACAAGATTGATGCCGAATTCCTCTGTTCCCGGGGCAGGCGCTCCTAGCGAGGCTTTTGCGGCTAACGTGTGGCTGCCGGCGCCGCTAGTTACTGTTGGCGGCTGGCTGACACTTAGAACAGTGTAGCCGCTGTCCAAATACGAGCGAACGTGGAAATTCGCCGATCCGGTTTTAGTAGACCCGGTATCTAAAACCCCCAGATTAACTGAAGATGTATCAATGCCAAGTTCTAAAAAGGGCTCGTTTGGCGTTAAGAAGCCGGTATACGATTGGTAGGCAGTGCCGGATACTGTTCCTACCCCAAGCGAACCAATACCGGCTTGCGCCTGATAGTTGGGCGATGTAACTTGGGGGTCGCCACCGGTCCCGAATTGGTACTCATTAGTCTGGTAATTATTGGAACTATACTGCGCTGATACGATTTTTGGTGTTATTACGACCAGCAGGATTACCAAAACCAAGCTTAAACGTAAGCTTTTCATTACGGCTAAGTATAACATCAGGATGGTTTTTTAAAGGGATTTGAAGCTGTCGGCAATCTGTATTATCGGATCTGCGCCAGGGTGCAGGGTTACATCTCGATATAGAATTACATACTTGGCTCTGGAGCCGTTGCTGCGTTTCATGTCCAGATGCCAATCACCGCCGACTTCAGCAAGTACGACAGAATACTGCGGCGTATCAGGGTCGCAAAGCATATTAGCGCCTTCTATAGTGACGGTTTTAACTTTATGGAGTTCGCCGGGTTTGTACTGCTTGCCGCAAGGTCCATATACATTTGTGATATCGAATGAATTGTCATTTACCAGCCTAACCGGCAAAACCCTTGGAACTGCAGAATATAGTGGAATCGGGTTCTCGTTTACATATATCGTAAGCTGGTATTGCGGCTGTACTCCGCGGAATTGAGTATATGCGTATTTTGTTTTGGTAGATTCCTGCTTGCTCAGCACCCATTTACCGGTATCTTGAAAACTAAAATAATCGGTTTTATAAGTTTTCAATGCATCGCCTATTGCAACGTTCTGAATTGCTGAGGTCTCGGGCTGCGTAGAATCACTGCGGATTAAGTCTATTACCAAAGCGGCGGCGGCTATAAGAATAATCAGGGCAAAAGCTGCCACCAGCCGCCGCCGCATCCTGAATTTGTTGTACCAGTGGCGGCGGACGTGTTTGCGGTAAACGTATAAATCGCTCATCCCGTTAGACCTTAGCCCCGCAATCCCAATTTACTGATGCATGTTTGACGGCAAACCTGTTATGCACCGCTGATTCTAGGCTCAAAGTTGGAGGGTAAGGTCTAACGGGACTCATGCTGTTTATGGTTTAATTTTCCTTCAACGGTGGCTAAAAGGCAACAAAGCTATATACTACATATAAAGTATAAGCACTATGCCAGAAGACCAAGATGCCAAACCGGTGCCTATGGAGACGCTAGAAGACAGCGGTACCTCAGGCACGGTAATTGAACCGGGCGGTTCCAGCCCGCCGGCTACTCCGCCGCCGCCAGCTGGCAATAGGCCCGGTCCCATGAAAGAAAAGTCTTTTATCGGGCGTTTAAAGGACGCCTCTAGTATTTACTTTATCGGCTTTTTGTTTTTACTGGCTTTAGGCGCGGCCGCCATAATCGTATCAATCACCTGGGACCGAAATAGTTCGAATAACAATAAATCGTCTTCATTGACCGACGAGCAGCTGGCACAGCTTCAGGGCAATACTACAATTGTAGGCGACAGCAAACAGACGCTTGATATCCAAAGCAACACCATTCTTGAAGGCCAACTGTTGGTCCGTAAAGACGTGGAAGTAGCAGGTTCAATTAAAGTTGGCGGCGGGCTGGCATTATCGTCGGTAACCGTCGGCGGCCAAGGCAATTTCGGCCAGCTGCAAATTAACGGAATCCTGTCTGTTTCCGGCGATACTACGTTTTCCGGGCAGGTCAGCGTCCAGCAGAGCCTGAACGTCGCCGGCGCCGCCAGTTTTGGCGGAAATGTATCGGCGGCTAAAATCACCACTTCAAACCTTCAGCTCAACGGTGATTTGCAAGTCAACCGCCACTTAAAGCTCGGCGGTTCGGTGCCTTCCAGAAGCAACGGTTCAGCACTAGGCAGCGGCGGTACAGTAAGCGTAAACGGCACTGATACAGGCGGCACGGTAACTATAAATACCGGCAGCGGGCCGCCGGCCGGTTGTTTTGTAACTGTTAAATTTACGAACACGTTCAGCACAACTCCGCATGTAGTCATCAGCCCCAGTAACAGCAGCGCTGCCGGGTTAAATTACTATACTAACCGCAGTACCGGCAGTTTCAGCATCTGCACGACCAATACGCCTTCGTCGTCTAAAACCTATCTGTTTGACTACTTTGTAGTGAACTAAAAATTTAGTCTTCTTCTCCGGAAGAGCAGCCCGACAAAATGTATTCCATTTTGCCAGCGCGATGAGAAACCGTCGAAGGGGTTTCTCATAAGGCGAAGCCGCCTAAACGTCCAAAAAGACCGAGACTTTGTTATTCCGGACATGTACAATTCCGCGGTCTATTTTCATGCTGAAGTCCGGCTTGCCTTTTTGGCGGACGGTAATCGGCCCCGGTTTTAACAAACTCATGAAGTTTTTATGGTGCGGCAGTACGTCGAACGGCCCGGTGTCATTATTGGCCGACAAACTGTCCGCCGTCCCGTTGAAATAGACCTGGAACGGCGCGTAAATCTTTATATCCATGGCATCGGCTTTCATCAGCTGTTCAGAATCCTCTCAACGCCTTTTAACGTCTCCTCGCGGCTGATAAATTCACCCTGGCGGTTAGTAAATGCTTCTACAACCGATAGGTTTTGGCTGAAGAACATTATCAGTTCTTTGGCTTTGGCGAAATCCGCCCTGTCTGCCGGCGAAAGCTCGTTCTCGCCGATAATCGCGATGATGTTCTTGAGCGATTCGTGTTTTTGCAGCAGAGCCTGTACGCGGACGCTAAGGTTATAGTGCCGTTCGCCCACTACTTCGGTAGACAATAAGCTGGAGCTTGTGTGAATAAGGTCTACCGCCGGGCGTATTCCTTCTTCGGCTACCTTGCGCGAAAGCACTATGGTGCCGTCCAGTTCGTTCTGAATCATCTGGACCGCCGGGTCGCTTAGATCGTCTGCCGGCACGTAAATTGTCTGTACAGAGGTAATTGAGCCGTTTTCGTTTGAACTTAAACGGTCCTGCAGCATCTTTACATCGCTGAATATCGTAGGCTCGTAGCCGCCTTCCGACGGAATCTGCTCCAAGATGGTGGAGAGCTCGTTGCGCGCCTGCACGTAGCGGTACATGTTGTCGGCAAAGAACAGGATGTCTTTGTTATGTTTGTCGCGCATAAACTCGGCGGCCGCTACCGAGCTTTGGGCAACCAAAACGCGCTGAACAGGATTCTGGTCCATCTGGCCAAAAAACATGACGGTCGATTTAAGCAAGTCGCGCTCGCGCAGCGTTTCGTACAGCTCGTGGCCTTCGCGGATACGCTCGCCGATACCGGCAAAAAAACTCATTCCCTGCCCGCTCTTGGCGACGTTATGCACTAGCTCCATAGTCAGGACGGTTTTGCCCACGCCGGCGCCGCCGATGATACCGACTTTACGTCCTTTGACGAATGGCGTAAAGAAATCAATCACCTTGATGCCGGTTTCCAGTATCTGGCTTTGCGACGCTTCAAACGTCATGCGCCTTGGCGGCAGCTGCCAGATATTCTTATATGACAGCTGGTCTGATTTTGGCAGCGGCTGCCCGTCCAGCGGCTGGCCCAAAGCGTCCAGGATGCGGCCGACGGTATCCGGCCCTACCGGAATTTCCACGCCCCTGCCGGTGCGCTCAACCGGCATACGCTTTTGGATGCTGCGGTTGCCGAACAGGTCTAGGCAGACGGCGGTCTTGTTCTTCTCCAGCCGCTCCACAAGCAGTACCGGCTGATCCGGGCTGTCAACCAGGATAAGCTCGCCGATATCCGGCGGATCGGTATCAAACTGCGCGATTACAACCATGTCGCGCACTGCTGTTATAACGCCGGAAGCCATCAGGCGTATCCCCTATTCATTGCGCGCTCCTTAAGCCGTTGAGAATCTCTTTGAGCCGTTCGTCCTTGGAATGGCGTTTGGCGCGCATAAACTGCCACATCAGGTCGTGCAATGATTCGTCGGCGCGCTCATGCGCTACGCTCATGGCTTTAAAGCGGCTGGCATACTGCGCCAATTTGGATTCCAGTATGACTTCGGAAAGAGTAATCTGCATCATCGAACGCTCCAAATGGTCTACCACGTCAAAAGTACTGGGCTCAAATATATAGTTGCTCTCGCTTATTACATCTTCGCCGGCCGTTACAGACTTGCCGCGCTCGGCGACCGCTGTTGCCAGCTTGATGGTCTTTATGTCCTGGTTAACCAGAGATTGGTAGCTTTGGTAGTAAACAGTGGTCGATTCGTATTTTTGAACTTCTTCGATAAGCGGCGCGGCGGTTATGTTGTGGTCGTGCTTGGGCAGCTGGAAGCTTCGTTTCGGGCGTACATTGCGCTGCTGCAGCAGAATAAGGCCGTGATGGCCTATTACTACGATGTCGTTTGCCTCCTGTTTATATTTTTCCAGCGCCTCTTTAATCAGACGCTCATCGATATCGCCCGAGAACCCGCCTTCCGAAGTAACAAGAATCAGCAACTCTTTCTTTATTACTTGCTCCGCCGATTGCCGTCGTCCGAAGTGAAAGAGCTCGTCCACCCGGATCTGGTTATAAATCCGCCACAGCTCGGCAAAGAATTCCGATGATTGCTGCACCTGGTCTTTTATCTGTGCTATACGCATGCTTGCTATGCCTTCAAAGGCGCTCGTCAGGCTGACAATTACCGATACAGAATCGCGGTTCGTCTCGATTTCTACCAGCTGCCTCATTTTTTGGCTCCCTGGGCTATAACCACTTGGTTCCGCAAGCTGTCCTTAACCGAAGCGTAGTCATCATCAGTTTTGACCAAATCTGCCGCCTGGTTGGCTTGCTGTTTGAGGCTGCTTACATTGAGCCCGTGAGACGGGTCGGTTTCCAGCAGAACGTCCAGCATCAGCTGCTGCGCCATCACTTTGTATGTTTCGCCCGGCGCCTGAGTGAAAAGCTGCTGGAAGTAGCGTCCCCGAATCATATCTTTCTGCGTGGTCAGCGCCAATTCGGTGCCGAATTGCGAAAACTGCTTCGCCTGGTTGTATGAAGCGAGCGCCTGCATGCTCTTTACATTCTGTTCTTTTTGCCGCTGGTTATGACCGCGGCCGCCGACGCGGGTTACGCTCAGGCCGACATTCAGCGCCGGCCTCAAACCGTCGCGGAATACGTTCATATCCAATATCCATTGTCCGTCGGTGATAGACATGATATTCGTAGGCAGATAGGCGGTTATATCGCCGCCGTCAGCCAGGACCAGCGGAATGGCAGTCAGCGAATTATGGTTTTTCTTGAGTTTTCCGGCGCGCTCAAGCAAAGATGAATGCGTATAAAAAATATCGCCCGGGTAACTGTCGCGGCCCGGGCTGACGCCGGAAATTAGCGCGATTTCGCGGTACGCGTGGGCATGCGTTGTCAGGTCGTCATAAATTACAACTACATCCTGGCCGGCAACCTGCCAAAGGTACTCTGCCAGCGCGCAGCCGACGTACGGCGCCAAATAGCTGTTAACCAGCGACTCGAATACGGTAGAGACCACAACTATGGTTTTTTCCAGCGCTTTGTTGTCTTTAAGGCGCGACAGCAGCTTGTCGATGTCGTTTTCCCTTTTGGCTATCATCACGTAAACCACTATCTGGTCGGTGCCGCGCTGGTTTATGGCGATTTGCGTTGCCAGCGTGGACTTGCCGGATTTGCTATCTCCGACCAGCGCCAGGCGCTGGCCGCGGGCAATCGGAAAAAGCGCGTCAATAATCGTCACTCCGGTTTCCAGCTGCTTGTTAAGAAGCTCGCGTGCGTGGATTGGCGGCGCGCCATTGAATACCGGCCATTCACTGTCGGCCGCTATCGGCCCTTTGCCGTCCAGCGGCTCGCCGTTTACGGAGACAATCCGGCCGATAAAATCCTTGCCTACCTTAGCGGTCAGGCGCGGGTTTTGGACAACCGCCAGCATGCCGGTCTTGACGCCGGCAGACCCTAAATACAGCACCCTGACTTCGTCTTCGCGGATGTGCTGCACAAAACCCTTGCCGCCGTTCTCGAAAATTACCGTCGAATGCCGGCTGACCGGCTGCAGCCCGCGGACCGTAACCAAAAACTTGTTTACCGCCAATACTTCGCCTACCGGATTACCGGCGTCCACGAACCGCTGGAAGTGCTGGTTTTTATCGCCTGGCACTTACCGCTCCCTGGATAAGCCGTACCAGATAATCTTCCTGTTTATGCAGATGCGCCCGCAGGCTCATATCAAAAATCTTATTGCTGGAGCGCAGTACGCAGCCGGCGGCGATGGTCGGCTGCAAGCCGATTACCAGCATCGTATGCCGGTGTACGTTCGATCGCAGCCAGCTGAGTATTGAGTCGGTTATCCGCGGCGGCGGCTCGGTAGCAAAACTGATGTGCAGCACCGGCGCCGTTTTTAAGGCCTCGGTTAATTTTTGTTTAAGCTCTGTCCGGTGGGCGGATTCCATTAGGTTAAGCCCGTTTTCGCGGGCGGTCTGCTGAAGCATATAGGTTATCCTGGGCGGCGTAATGTTCGTGCCGGCTGTACGGGCTGAGGCCGATAAGAAAAAATCGTCCAGCGCGCCGATTTCTCTTAGCACGCGGTTTATGTCAGTCTGCCCAACAATTGCTGTCGGTATTTTTATCGGATTTTGGTTCATGTGCCTGTTTTTATGTCTTCAATAATTGCCTGTTTATTGCTTTCTAGCTCCGCCAGGATGTAATCCAGCTGGTCGGAGAGGTCAATCTGGTTGCCGATGGCCCGCAACACATAATGGTTGATTATTCCGGCCATCTCTTCTTCGAAGCGTTTAACAACTTGGGCTTTCTGGGCCTCAGACTGCGTAGCCAGCTGCTGCTGCAAAAAAGCCCTTTGCTGTTCTATGGTTGTTATGGTCTTTTCTATGGAGTCCAGCGCCAGCTGTTTGGCATCAGTGATCGATTGCTCGTATTTTTTGAATTCCTGCTGCAGCGTGCGGGTAATTTCCGACCGCATGTAATCATTCAGCTGGGTGGTGGTTTGGCGCAGGTCCTGCTGTAAAAACATGGCGTTCTCGCCGATAATTTTTTCGAAGTGAAGTCGTCCGCGGTTGCGCAGCTCTTCGCGGAACTCGTCATTGAAAATATGTTCGACATCCTCTTTGGCGGCGCCTTCCAGCTGCTGGGCGGCCGTACCCTTCTTGTCTTTAGCCGAAGGGCCTTTACCGATGCGCCAGGCAAGCCAGATAAAGGCCGCGGTAGCACTGAGTATCGAACCGATTACTAATGCAAGCCCACCGCTATTCATGTTTGTTGCTTATCCTTATAGTTTCAGTAGTAAATATACCCCAATCAGCCCGATAATTAAAACCGACGCGGCGGCTAAAATCACCTGGATGAGCCCGCGCAATATCGAATGGCGGCTTAACGGGTTGCGCCCGATGGCAATCATCGCGCTCCTGATTCCGCCCCAGAGAAGGACAGCGGCAATAATTACGGCCACAACGAAAACCGCGACGGCTGAATAGATCCTTACTGACGACACCGGCCGGCCGGCGAACGTTTCACTGGCTTTAAGCAAGGGCTGAGGAACGGTTGCTTCTTCCTTCAGCAACGGATTCTTTCCCGGAGTTATTTGCGCCATAATCCGGCCGATTGCCGAACCGTCATTTGCGTAAACTATCGTGGCTCCGCCGCCGCGGAAATCTTCAAGCGCCCGCCCAACGATGAAAGTATCGCTCGAACCGGCTTTGGCGGCTATCCCGTCGGTCTTGCTCAGCGTCAGGTAATCGCCGCTATGAATCTCGCCGCCCTGGGTACTAACCAGCAGCGGAAAATCGCCGCTATTGGCCGCGAAAACCTGCTGCGCTTCCTTTTGGACTGTCAGCGGCGCCGAACTCGGGTCAATTACTACCCCGTAAATCCGCTCAGGATCGCTTGAGGGCGCCAATTCTACGGTAGAATCGCTGTTTTTGCTGATTGCCACCACCCATCCGGGCTGCAGGCTGCCTATGGCGTCAAAGCTGCGTACAATCGCGTCGGCAAAAACAGCGCCGCTTGATAAAACCACCAAAAACGCGGCTATTATCAATCCGAATAACTTCGGTCTCATTGTGCTTAAGTATAACAGCGATAAGAGTATTGGGACATAGCTTATAAGGAATGTTTTTCTCTGGTCTATAACCCTATAGTCCTGCGCCGCTAAATCGCTAAATTGCTTGACTAGTCAAGCAATTTGCTCAGCGCCGCGATTGCCCGGCGGATATCATCTTCCGCGGTCCGGCGCCCAAAGCTGAAGCGCAAGGTTGAGCGGATATCTTTTTCCGGCAGGCCCATTGCCGCCAGCACGTGCGACGGCTGGCCGTCGGAGGCTGAGCAGGCGCTGCCGGCCGCCGCCTGGATTCCTTGTTCGTCCAGCTCCATAATCAGCCTTTCGTTATCAACCTCTGGAAAAGTCAGCGATACGATGTGCGGCGAACTTACTTTTATCGAACCGTTTACTCTCGCGGAGGGAATTTTAGCGGTAATACCTTGGATAAATAGCTCGCGCAAAAGTTTTACGCGCTTTGCTTCGGCTTTTCGATTTTGCTGCGCCGCGTTTAATGCTGCCGCCAAGCCGATGGCGCCGGCTACGTTTTCGGTGCCGCTGCGCAGGCCGGATTCCTGCCCGCCGCCGTAAATCAATGGCTCTAGCTCCACGCCGGCTTTGGCAAAAAGCACCCCGCTTTGCTTCGGGCCGTAAATTTTGCCGCCATTAAGGCTCATTAAATCCACCCCCAGCCTCGCGATATGAATGTCAAAGTAGTTTGGCGCCTGGGCGGCATCGGTATGGAACAAAATCGGCTTGCCGCCCCTGGGCTGGTTCGCCCGGCTGATAATTTGGGCGATTTTTGCCAGCGGCTGGGTTACACCGGTTTCGTTATTAACCATGCCGATGCAAACGAGCGCCGTCTCATTGGTGATTAAACCTGGCAATTTTGCTAGGTTGATGAGCCCGTCTTTACCGACGGGAATCAGCTTGTGCCTGTATTGCTTTGCCGGCTCAAGCACCGATTCATGCTCGGTAGCGCATACCAGGACCTCGCCTTCCGGGTACCGTTTCATTACGCCTTGTACCGCCATGTTGTTGGCTTCGGTCGCGCCGGCGGTGAAAATTACTTCCGCCGGCCGGGCTCCCAAACAGCCGGCAACTTCTGACCGGGCCTTTTCCAGGTTTTCCCTAGTGCGCCTGGCGTCCAAATATACGGCTGACGGATTAAAGAATTCATCTGAGAAGTACGGTTCCATGGCCAGAAAAACCTGCCTGTCCACCGGCGTGGCAGCCGCGTAATCCAGGTAAATCTTATCCATTTTCAATTCCAAAGAGTTTGGTGGCATTAATTGTGGTAATCCGAGCCAGCTCTTCCAGGTTCTGGCCGCGCAGTTCGGCCAAGAAGGCCGCTGTTTTAGCAGTATGTTTAGGCTCGCATACCTGCCAGCGGTCCGGCGCCGGCGTCAAAAACGGCGCGTCGGTTTCCAGCACCAGCCGGCTGTCCGGCACCTTCTTGGCGGCTTCCAGCTGGCTCATATCCTTGGTGTAGGTCATTATGCCGTTAAGCGCGACGTGCAGCCCGCGGCTGAGCGCCTGCTCAAGCCGGTCGGGACCGGCGCTAAAACTGTGGATAACACCGCTTTTAACCTTATAGCCGTCAAATATCCGCCAAAAATCATCCCAGGCGTCGCGTACATGGAAAATGCATGGCAAACCGGCGGCGGAAGCCAGTTCCAGTTGTGTTCTCAGAAGTTTTTCCTGGTTTTCTTTAGCCGAATAGTTTTTGTAAAAATCCAGGCCGATTTCACCGGCAGCCACGATTTTGGGCCGCTTGTATAGTTCCGCCAGCTTAGCAGCCGTCTCGTTATCATCCAATAAATTATCGGCTTCATGAGGGTGGACGCCGGCGCTGGCCCAGACTTTATCGTGCCCCGCGGCAATTTTAATGGCGCCGGCGCTGTCATCCAGGTTCGTTCCGACACAGATTATCCGCGTCACCCCTGCGTCATCGGCGCTGTTGATTACTTCTTCCAAGCGCTCTTCCAGCTTTTCAAACTGAAGATGGCAATGGGTGTCTACGAACTCCATAATTCTCCTAAGCGGCCTTGGCGGTTTGGTGCTTTGGGAACAGCGGTCCAGCCAGCGGTTTTAGCATGCCGGTGCCAAAAACTTCCCTTATCTTATCAGCCGTAGCCGGCATAAAGGGCGCCAGTAAATCGGCGATTTCCAGCAGGTTGGCGGCCATATAAGCCAGCACTTCGCGCATATGGGCTTCGTCGTTAGTCTTGGCGATTTCCCACGGCTTGGTTTCGTCTATGTATTGGTTCAGTCCTCTTACTTGTTCCCAGACTTCTTCCAGCGCCCTGTCAAAACGGAAATCAGCCAGCGCCTGCTGGTATTGGGCGATATCGTGCTTTGGCTCTGGAATGTCGCCTATCATGCCTTTTAGGTATTTGGTTATCATGGCGGCTGTGCGCGAAACGGCATTGCCCAGCTGGTCGGCAAGTTCGCTGTTATATGCTTCTTCAAGTTTGGCCCAGCTAAAATCGCCGTCTTCGTAAGACGGTATATGCCGCAAAAAGTAATACCGGAAGGCGTCGCTGCCGAACTTAGCAACTACGTCTTTGGGCGCTACCACGTTGCCAAGCGTCTTGCTCATTTTTTTGCCTTCTACCGTAACGAATCCGTGCACGTATAGCGCTTTTGGTATTGGCAAGCCCATAGCCAATAGCATTGCCGGCCATATGGCGGCGTGGAAACGAAGGATATCTTTGCCAATTACCTGCACATCAGCCGGCCAATACGTTTTAAAATCGGCATGCTCCGGGAAACCTAAAACAGTGATGTAGTTCATCAATGCCTCGAACCAGACGTACATAACTTGCGAAGCATCACCCGGAACCGGAATACCCCAGGAAATCTTATCTTTTGGGCGGCTGATGCTGATGTCTTCCAGGCCGGAATTTATAACCGACAAGATTTCATGCTGGCGGCTTTTTGGAATGACCCGCAGCTGTTCGGATTCTATCGCCTGCTTGAGCTGTCCGGAAAACGCAGATAGTTTGAAGAAATAGTTCTCTTCTGCCAGCTTTTCGTATGGGCGGTTGTGCTCGGGACAAACGCCTTTATTGGCTTTGACTAACTCTTCCGGAAAATAGGCTTCGTCGCCGGTGCAGTACCAGCCCGTATATTTGCCTTTATAGATATATTTGCCAAGTTTAGTCCAGATTACCTGGGCGCGCTGTTCGTGGCCCGGGTCGGTAGTCCTTATAAACCGGTCGTTGCTGATATCCACCAGCTTTAACAGGTCGCGGAACTTCTGGCTGACGTCATCGGCGAATTGTTTTGGGGTGACTTTAAGTTCGGCGGCTTTTTCGGCTATTTTGCCGCCATGTTCGTCGGTTCCGCAGCTGTAAAGTACTTGGTCGCCCAATTGGCGCTTGTAGCGCGCCAGCACATCAGCCATTACCGCCTCCATAGCGAAGCCGATATGCGGTTCGCTGTTCACATAGGGAATAGAAGTGGTTATATAGAACTTGCTCATTAGCTTAATTGTATCTTAAAACAAGGTGTTTTGCTCAGGTCCGGCGCCGGGTTGGATTTTATGGCCGAGTTTTTCTGCCAGCCGTTCCATGAACTCTGCCTGCTCGGGAATAAGTTTTCTGGCCGCGGCCGGCAAATCAAAATATTCATAGCTGTCGGTTTCCGGATATTCCCTTTGGTTGCCGGACCTGGGCGGCCATTCGATCTTAACCTTGTTGCTGTACATCTTCCCGGTATCCAGCGCGGCTTCAACCGCGTATGCCAATACCTGCTTGTTGTTCTTTTGTATTACCTCGCCGAGTTCAAGGTACCGGCCATCCGGCGCCTCAAAACCGGTTTCTTCCTTGAATTCCCGCTTGGCCGCCGCAATCGGCTCTTCATCGGTATACTCACCTTTGATAATCGACCACCCGCCTTCGTCTTTCTTGGCCATCCAGGGGCCGCCGATATGGCCTATCAGAACCGTTATCCGGCCATTTACTATTTGGTATGGGATTAATCCCGCGCTAGTTTTCATAAATTATGGTGGGCAATGCAGGACTCGAACCTGCGGCCTTTTGAATGTGAATCAAACGCTCTAGCCGGCTGAGCTAATTGCCCTGGCAGGTTTTTATTATAAGCTAGTCATCCGGGCTGCTCGATAGGTGCCATAACCCGCAGTAGCGGCAGCGATAAGCCCTAAGGGCATTACCATGGCGCCATCTTACTACCCGCGCCTCGGCTTCAGCTTCGCTTTTTGAATCAAAAGCCAGCTTATCGGCGCACGGCAGTTTGTCGGTTTCTGTCATCGATTAAAAACTACACTAAACCACAGATCTAAGCGAATCTTTACTTGAACAAACATACGCAGGCCGCCTGAAGCCGGTTGAGTGTTTGATTTAGTTAAAGTGAGTGTTCATCAATGAATTCTTGGCAGAATCTTTCAAAGATGGCGTTGGTCCAGCCGAACCCCGTCTGCGACGGATAAACGCCTTTCTGCGGCGGTTTGTCCGGCTGTACCACGTTATATTTCTCCAGAAAAACACCGTGGCGGTTAAACCAGTCAAGATTGGTTTTTAGCCATTTTAAGGCAATCCGCCGGGCGTGGTCATCATAGCCGTATCGCTGCAGCCCTTTAACTACCATGAAGTGCAGGGGCGCCCAGCCGTTGGGATAAGCCCATTGCATCGGCATGGCGCCAGGCATCAGCTGCCCTACCTGCGGGCTGTCGGTGGCCGACAATCCGCCCTTTTTCTCGAATTTTCGCAAATTATTAACCATTTTGACGGCGGTCTTTTCCGCCGCCAGCCCGCTCCACATAGCGCTATACGCCGCCAGCGAGCTTACCGCGCCGCGGCTGCGTTTTACGTAATTGTAATCGTAATAAAGACCGCGCATCTCGCTCCACATCAGCTGGTTTATTTTAAGCAGCCGCTCGTGCGCCGCCCTGTCCCAGTCGTTGGCTTCGTTTTCTTCGCCCAAAATACGGGCGGCGGCTGCAAAGTCACGTTCGTATTTGTATAACAAGCAGTTTAGGTCAATCGGCAGGTAGTTCAGCGCGTGGTGGTTGAAGCGCGGCGTAAAATCCCAGCCGCTTTCGGTTTCCGCCAGGTTCTCAATGTAATTTACGTCGTAATATCGGCTCAGGCCCTCGTATACCTGCCTGGCGTTCGGTTTGGCTTTGCCCATCCAGACTATCTGGTATTCATCTTTGGCAACGCTTATCATTTCGGTTAGCCATTCTTTATCCAGCTTGTAGGTGTTATAGACATCCATGATAAAGCTGGTCAGCAGCGGCGGCTGCGAACGGCCCATCAAGTATGTCCTGGAAGCATTCGGGATGATTTTGAAGCGCTTGAACATACTGACCAAATCTTCAAGGATGCCGATTACCAGCTCCTTGTGTTCCTCGTCCAGCATTCCCTGGACCATAAAGTAACTGTCCCAGTAATAAAGTTCGTTAAAATCAAATTCATGGCCCTGTTCATGGGCTGGAACCAGGTACGGCTTAGGAAGGCCTATCAGGTTCTCGTTATCCTGCGGATGGAAACGCGTCAGTTTAGGCCAATACCCGGCAATGTATTCCCTGGCCGCCCGCACGTCGGCGGCTGTTAAGTTTTTGTGCCCGCCGCGCCACAGGCGCGGTAAGCGGCTGGTAAAGCTGTTTGTGTTTGGCATAACCACATTTCCAGATTACCCTCGCGGTTATACCGCGTCAACGCACTACAAGTAATTGTTCAGCTTCACCGCCGCCCAGATTCCGGCAATACTGCCGATTATTCCGCCTATGATGCTATAAAGCGAAAACATGTCCTGCCCGAACAGCGCCGGAATATACGAGCCTATGGCGCCTCCCAGGAAAATCAGTAAATATACGAGGCCTTTGGACATTACTTAAGAAGAATAACAAAAACTATCAGCGGTTGGAAAATGGGAGGCGATAGCGGGTGGTCCGGCCACGGTTGTTAACCGTGGCCGGACCGAGCGCATGTCAGCTCGCGAAGCCGTAGCGCGGGCGCGGCCATTCCGATTGGGGAATCGGCATGCGCGGATCGCGCGGCGTTTCGGCGTTTGCCGTGAAGTCGTGAGGGGTATTGGGCTTGCTGGGCAGATGGTCCGCTTCGGCTTCTTCGAGGAGCTGGCGGATTGCCGCAACCGAGAATCCGCACATCTCGAGCTCTTGCAGGCACTGGCCGTAGCCGTGATCGTTGCCGGACTTACGGCACTCAATGGCCTCGACGGCCAAATCGTACGGACTCAACATGAGTCGCCTCCCTGATTGTGAATTCTCCATCATCGAATGACGACAGAGTACTGCTCTTACGGGCGCAACGGCGCGTAAGCGCACTTTTTGTAAGGAAGCGCGTAACCTTCGTTTTTTGTTTGATCACTCTAGGCGATCAACGCATGGGGCTCTTGCGACCCCACCCCGCTGTTCACGGGGAGTCGTAGAACAGCGGTGCGGAGTAACAATTGCGGCTTCCGTGCTTGGATGCAACGCAAGGAAGCAGCGAGGAGCGAGTGAAACGTATTGCAATACGGTGAAAAAGCGACCGAGCTTTGCTGACGCCGCGATGCGCCAAGAGCCGCCGGTGCAACAGGCTCTACCGGTTGGCAGGGTGGCGGCACGGAAGCCGCAACAAAAAAACCGGACTGCAGCTTGTGTGCTGCAGTCCGGTAAGTTTCTTGGTTTTGGTGATGCGCGGGGCGTTACAGAACTACAGCATAATCACTCTTAATGAGGATAATGCCTGTAAAGTTTTGTACGCACATTTGCACCATGCATTCTTTTATAACCCAGCGGTGTTTAAATGGCAAGCCCTTTGCAAAATCCGCGCTATCAGGGTTTAGGTGCATAGAGTATAGTATTTATACAAGTTAAAGACTTGTACCTTATGAGCAGCCCCGCCACGTCAAGTTACGACAGCAATATAGATACGCTTTTTAAACGAGGCCGCGAAAAACTGTTCCCCAAGAACCAGATAGTCAGCTATCAGGGTGATCCATTAACTTCCATACACCTCGTAAAAAAAGGCTTTCTTAAGGCATACACGATTTTGGATACCGGCGATACCCGCACGATGTTTTTATTAGGGCCGGGAGATATTTTCCCGATTGCATTCTCGCTTACCATGGACTGGCAGCAGTTCCAGATCAGGTACTTTTACCAGTCGCTTACCGATTCGGTGCTGGAAATTTTAGACCAAAGCGAATTCCGGCGTATGGTAGAAACCGATCCCAAAATGACCGCCACGTATATGTCGTACATGAGCGCCTCAAACCAGGCCATTATGAACCAGCTGGAAGCCATGAAACACAAGACGGCAAAAGATAAGATTCTGCTGTTGCTTCCTTATCTGGTAGATAAAATCGGCAAGCGCACCCGCCCGCATACGTATAAACTGGAAATCAAGCTGTCTCACCAGGAAATTGCCGATTTGTCCGGAATCACGCGCGAGACTACCACGGCCCTGCTGAAAGAGCTGGAAGAAGACGGTGTCATCCAGCAGCAGCGCGATACCTGGATAATCAAGCTTAACGACGACCAGGAAACCCGTATCGGCTAAAATGAGCGACTACCACTCTGGCAGCACCCTCCAGCAGCATCCGGTCAGAGATTTATTCCTGCCTTCAAACTTATCGATTCTGCTTTATCTCTTGGTTAGCCTGATAATTTTGTCACTGCTTAACGTTGCCGCGTTCGGCGTGGTATTGACCGGCAAAGAATTCGTTTCGGCCGATATAACGCCGCTTACCGATAAGTTTTCTGATTTCCAGGACCGTATGGGTACGCCGATTGTCATGGTGTTTTGGCTGTTCATCGGCGCGGCGGTTTATTCGGCGATCTGGCTGGTAGAAAGCCTGTTTTTTGTCGCCAAGACAGAATATGACGAGTCTCACTACCTGGCGCCCGGTTCGGCGCTGCGCAAACGCTACTTAAAGACGGCGCTGGCATCAAATTTATTTTTGGCGCTGATGGTCTTGCTATGGGTTGTTTATATCGCGTTTTACGTGCGGTGGCTGCTGCCGGTTTACTCCAATCTTTTCCATAGCGGCTTATTGGGCGCTTCGGTTTCTGAGCAGCTTGTAAATATCCTAGCCGCCGTAGCCGGGAACGCTCTGGCTATTTATTTGCTGATGCTGATGCGCCGGATAATTGCCGCCCTTTGGCGTACCAGCCGCCCTTAACCGAACTAAAAATATAAACGCGGTTACTTTTACGTACCTGCTTAACCCTTAACCAGCATGTTTATCACGGCGATAATCAAAAAAACGGCAAATATACGAGTCAGCGTTTTGTTAGATACGCCCATGGCAAAATGGGATGTAAGAAAACTGCCAACTAAAAACCCCACGATTATAAATCCGGCGGCCTTTAGGTTTACTTCGCCGGCCTTGTAATACGTGTATGCCGCCAGGATGCCGATTGGCGGGACCAGCAGCGCAAGCGTGGTGCCTTGGGCCGTTTTTTGGGTAAAGTGGAATAAGTAGACCAGTGCCGGAACGATGATAATACCGCCGCCGATGCCTACTAATCCGGCAGCCATTCCGGCAATCAATCCCAGTAAAATAAATGCCAGAACCATTACTTGGGCTTATTATAAGCGAATCGCGGGCTAAACAAAAAATAAGCACCGCAAAGTGCTTAATTTTTGGTGGAGCTGGCGGGCAGTGAACCCGCGTC
>DASUJO010000043.1:0-3732 GCA_036279215.1 Saccharimonadales bacterium (SeqCode) | reverse complement strand
TTTAAATCCGTTGGCAAGCTTTTTACCCCCATTTTCCACACTACCTATTACTAAGACTATTAAATAAATATAAGGATTAATTACATGAAGCTACAAGTTACGCAGGAAAACCTAGCCAAAGCCCTGAACACGGTTGCCCGGGTAGCCAATACCCGCAATACCCTGCCTATTCTGGCTAACGTATTATTACAAACCGCCGATAACCGCCTGAGTATATCGGCCACTAATTTAGATATAGCTATAACGCATCGGATAGGTTCCAAGATAGAAAAGACCGGCTCGATTACGGTCCCTGCCCGCCTGATGCAGGACTTTGTAAGCAGCCTTCCCGAAGGCATCCTCAAGCTGGAACTTACCGACAATAAACTGAATATCACTACCGACCAATATAAGTCCAGTATCAATGGCATAGCCGCCGACGACTTCCCCGTTATGCCGGCAATCAGCGCCGGCAGCACTTGGAAGGCCAACGCCGCCGAGCTTAAAAAAGCATTGTCGCAGGTGGTGTTCGCCGCCAGCAGCGACGACTCTCGGCCGGTACTCACCGGCGTATACTTCCATGCCATCAACGGCGACGTGGTTGCCGCCGCCACCGATAGCTACAGGTTGGCCGAGCGCAAACTGGGCAAGAATAAAGATAGCGTAGGCTTTTTGGTGCCGGCCAGCGCCGCAAATGACCTGCTGAGGATAATCGGCGACGCCGATAAAGAAGTAGTGGTAACGCACGACGACCAGCAGGTGCTGTTCCAGGTTGGCGACATCACTTTAGTTGCCCGCCTGATAGAGGGCAATTACCCAGACTACCGCAAGCTGATTCCAACCAAATTCGCCACCGTAGCCAAGCTGACGCGGTCCGACTTTTTGAACGTAGCCAAAGTATCGGCGCTGTTCGCGCGTGAAGCCGCCGGCAGTATCACCATTAAAGTAGACGATAAAAAAGTCAGTATCAATGCCATCGCTTCGCAGCTGGGCGAGAACACCGCGGCCGCCGATGCCGAGGTCAAAGGCAGCGGCGAAGTTACGCTTAACTCGCGCTACCTGATAGACGCGCTCAATGCCTTTAGCGGCGAAAAGGTGGAATTCTGCTTCAATGGTAAGTTAGAACCATGCATATTGCGCAGCGCCGACGAACCCAAATACCTCCACCTTATCATGCCCCTGCGAAGCTAAGGCTCACAAATTAACCTAATTAACCTAATTTCTAGTTGATCTAAACAATGACCAGACCCAAAAACCCAAAATATTTAGGGCTTGGTGCTTGGGATTTATTTAGAACAATTAGGTCAATTAGTGCAATTAGGATTTATTGTGATTGATTCCATCCGGCTGCAAAAGTTCCGCTCATACGGCGATGCCAGTTTTGAATTCGAGCCCGGCGTAAATATCATCGTGGGGGCTAATGCCAGCGGCAAAACTAATTTGCTGGAAGCGATATTAGTGCTGGCATCTGGCAAATCTTTCCGCGCCAAAGACCACGAGCTTATTAAATTCTCTGCCCCGTGGGCGCGGCTGGATGGTTTTTTTGGCTCGCAGGAGCGCACCGTCAAACTTGTAGCGCATGGCGATAAGACCCGGAAAGATTTTGTCGTGGACGGCAAACCGTTCAAGCGCATGGTGCTGGACAAGTCCATTCCTACGGTATTGTTTGAACCGAACCACTTGCAGCTGGTCAGCCGCGGCCCGGAATTCAGGCGCGAGTATTTTGACGATATTTTGGAGCGTACGCAGCCGGGGTTTAAAGCTTTGTCGGCCAATTACCGGCGAGCGCTGTCGCAGCGCAATGCTCTGCTAAAGCAGCCGCCGGCGTCCGCTAAAAAACAGCTGTTCGCCTGGAACCTTCGCCTGAGCGAACTAGGCGCCCAAATCGTAAAATACCGGACAGAATTGGCGGAATCAATCAATAAAACTGCTCCCCGAAGCTACGGTAAAATCGCAAATAAACGCACCAAAGTTGATGTGGTTTACAGCTCGCCAATCGACGCCGCCAACTATTCCAGCCGCCTGCTGGCCAAGCTGGAAGCAGCCGAGTCAACTGATTTTGAGCGGGGATTTACGGCTTACGGCCCGCACCGCGAAGATTTTATTCTAAATTTAAATAAACAATCGGCCCAAGCAGCCGCCTCGCGCGGCGAGGTGCGCAGCTTGCTGATAGCGCTGAAGATATTTGAGCTTGGACTAATAGAAAAGCTGCGCGGCAGTAAGCCGATATTTTTGCTGGACGACGTCTTTTCAGAGCTGGACGGCGCCCGCCGCTCGCACTTGGTTGATTACCTCAAAGACCACCAGACCATCATCACCACAACCGACGCCGACGCCGTTATTGGGCACTTCACTGGCAACACAAAAATTACAGCTCTTTGATAAAACCGGCTAATCCAGCGGAAAATAAGGTTTGGTTAACCTGCTATATTTTGTGTCCGTCGAGCGTGTAGCTACGATAGGTGCTAGGCCCAATGGCAAAGGTAAATTTATGGTCGGTAGCAGTCCCGTTCCCGGTGATAAACTGAAGCCCAAGCGCAAAAGTTCTTGTATATGTTTTCATATTAGTGGTATAGCCACTTTTTTCCCTTATTGCGTTGATACATACTATTTTTTCACCCTCCTTCGCCGCAGCGTTTTTCTTGCTAATCGTGGAGGTTAGGGCTTTTTCTAAACCATCAAACGTGGTCGCGTCAATTTGCCACCCATCCGGTTTAAATGAAGCATGAAAACCGTAATAACCTGGTGAATTCCCGCCGTTATAACCGCATGAACTAGTCAAATCTTGCTGAACTTGGGCCAAATTACGCCCAGAAAGTTTGGCTTGGGTTGCCAATGGTATGCCAAGCTCCAATAAGTTGATCGGGTTAAAGTCACTTCCTTTTGCTAATTGCGTCATTGACCCGTCATTATTAACTTTAAAAACGGTCGAATAGCCCGAAATTGCCTGGCCCTTTGCGGTAGGGTCGCTAACGGTTGCTATAGCAAAACCATCGGCAACTTTTAAATTGCTAACTTCTGCGTTCGGGGTCGCCTTTCTCGCGGCATCTGTGGCGGCTTTGGTGTTTTTGTCTTGCCCGCCTGAGAATAACGATAAATATACCGCAAATACAATGAGTAATACTGCGGCAAGTATGCCAACTGTTATAAGTAATGGTTTTTTGCGATTTGTATTTTTAAATTCACCAGTAGTATTCGGGTCGCTGTTTATTCCGCTGCTATTATCTTGATACGGTGGCATAATTTTTGTCCTCTTTATTTAGTTGCTCTATAAACCGCGATATATGGAGGATTATGGTCTTGGTACGTTGAAACTGATATTTCACCTTTGGTTTGGTCGCCAACTTGCCCTCCAGATGTATCTCCATTCTCATTTATGTGTGCAGCAACCATTTGTTTGCTGCCTATATATAACGATGTGTGGTCGTTGGCAAGCAGTATATCTCCCGGCAAAAGGTCTTGGCTTGTAGTAGCGGATGTGGCAACTTTCTTGAATCCAGCCCCCTCTAGGTATTGTGCCTCGTTACCAGTCCAGAAGTTCGGATTCGTGTCAAAATATCCGGCAACGGTTAATGCGGCCGATATTAACGATGAACAGTCAAAACTGCCGCATTGATTGGTGCAATTCGGGTCGGACTGCCACTTAACCCACCCAGTCGTTCGCGCAGCTGAACTGTCGTAACCGTAGCCATCATTGTTCGCTATCATTACCGCCCAGTTAATAGCCTTAGTCATTCCTTCGCCCGCCACACC
>DASUJO010000042.1:0-2242 GCA_036279215.1 Saccharimonadales bacterium (SeqCode) | reverse complement strand
TGGGTGTTTTTAAACCAGGTAACAAAATTGCCTCTGGAAACAGATAGTTCGATCTCCCCGAGCACCGCTTCCCAAAGGCCGTCCTGCTGCATGTTTGTTAGACCCCTCTTAAAGTTGAATATTTTGTCTGGTTTACGACCTACTATAGACAACCGGGGGCGCTTTTTCCACAGGTTAAATTAACAATGGCAGAGCAGAGCCAATATTCGCGGTTCAAGGTTAAACTTATACACACGCAAAAAACTCATCTGTAAATTTGTGGAAAAAAAGTCTCAATAAGTGGATAAGTGAATGCTAAGTGTGGGTGAGTGTAGTGAATTCTACGATTATGGTAAAGTGTAACCATGCCAAAAAGAACTTATCAGCCAAAGAAGCGGCAGCGCAGCCGCGAACACGGATTTATGAAGCGTATGTCTACCCGTGCCGGACGCAAGTTATTGCGCCGCCGCCGCATCAAGGGCCGCGCCCGCCTCACGCACTAATTATCAGAATTAAGAATTACGAATAAAGAATTAGGTTTATGCTATACATAATTCTTAATTCCAACTTCATAATTCAGCTGATACGCTAGTATCAGCATGATTACCAAAGAGCATCGTTTTTCCGGGCAGGCCGGTTTGCGTTTTGTGTACCGCCGCGGCCATTCGGTGCGCGGGCCGTTATTTTCTATCAAATGCGTCCATAACCCGCGCCGTTCCAGCTACCGCGCGGCGGTGGTAATCAGCCGCAAGGTCCATAAATCGGCGGTAGTGCGCAACAAAGTCCGCCGCCGGCTTTACGAAACCATCGGCCGGTTAGAGGCCGATATTTCCGGCCCGTACGACATCGTAATCAACGTATACCAGGCGTCGGCCGCCGACGAGCCGTTCGAGTCTCTGGAGCGCCAGCTTAGAAAACAGCTCAAAGACGCCGGCGCGCTAGCCAAAAGAGTAACCAATTAAACATTTTTCACTTAGCATTTAATATTTAATCGACATTGATCATTGGCCATTGATAATTCATTGAAAATTGTAAATTGAGCATTGTAAATTGCCCGTCTCGGGCGCTACCCCTGTGATATAGTAGTTGCAGATACTTAGCCGAGGTTGTTAATGTTTACCACTTTTATCGTCCAGCCGATATTTAACCTGCTTGTCCTGATTTACGCCCTCCTTCCGGGGCATAACTTCGGTTTAGCCATCATCATCTTTACCATCATCATCCGATTGCTGATGTGGCCGCTGGTTAAAAAACAGCTGCACCACGCCAAAGCCATCCGCGAGCTGGCGCCGGAAATAAAGAAAATCAAAGCCAAAGCCGCCGGCGACAAACAAAAAGAACGCCAGATGACCATGGAGCTTTATAAAGAGCGCGAGGTAAACCCGCTGGCATCGCTGGGCATCGTTGCCGTCCAAGCGGTTATTTTTATCGGCCTTTACCTTGGGTTGAATAAGGTAATCCACGACCAGGAACAGATTTTCAACCTTTCATATTCTTTCCTGCATAACCTGCCGTGGATGCAGACGCTGCAGCAAGATCCCAGCCAGTTCGATGCTACATTCCTGGGGTTTATAGACCTGCACCGCAGCGCTCTGGGCCCGGCCGGCCTTTATGTACCGGCGCTGCTGCTTGGCTTGGCCAGCGCAATCGCCCAGTTCTTCCAGGGCCGCCAGCTGATGCCCAAGACCCAGGACTCGCGGGGACTGCGGCAAATCCTGCGCGAAGCCGGCTCGGGCAAGCAGGCAGACCAGCAGGAAGTCAACGCCGCCGTGGGGCGTTCAACCTTATATCTTCTGCCGGTATTCGTGTTTGTAATATCGCTTAACTTTCCAGCCGCTTTGCCGCTTTACTGGCTTACGGGAAGTTTGGTAGCCATCTGGCAGCAGGGGCGGATATTAAAAGAAGACGTAGATGAAGCTACGGAATCTACCGGCGCAAAAGCCAAACCAAATCTTATCAGCCGCGCCCGCGCTACAACAACAAAGCCGGGCGTAAAAGTTACTTACCGGACGCTGGATGACAGCAAGCCGGCCAAAAAACCCAGGGCAAAGAAGTCGGCAAGGAAGAGGCGTAAATAATGGCCGAAGAAGCAAAGCTCAAAGACGATATAGAAGAGGCGATACAGTACGCCAAAAAGTACCTCGAGGATTTACTGTCATTCTTTGGCTTGAATACCGACGTTTACGCCACTACTGAGGACCATGAAGTCATAGAGCTTAATGTTCCGTCTACGCACCTGAACGGCTTTTTAATTGGCCAGCGG
>DASUJO010000041.1:0-12652 GCA_036279215.1 Saccharimonadales bacterium (SeqCode) | reverse complement strand
TTTAACCCGCTTAACGGCCGCGCCGCCGGCGCTGCAAACTTTAGCTGGACGGCCGCCCTAACTGTTGATTTTCTTAATTGGTAGCTGTTTCTCGTCTTTCAGGCTGGCTTGCGAGCGGCTGCTGATTTGCTCTACTACCCTAGTAAGCTGCCGGTTGCGCGTACCCTCTACTTCTTCGTAAGTCTTGCGGGTGGTATCAATCTGCCGGCCTAATTTTTCCATGCTTTCGCCGAACTTGGCGTACTCTTCCTGAAATTTGGATATCAGGCCCAGAATCTGCACCAGGCTTTTCTCGTGGTGGAAATTCTTGTGAGCTTGTAAAACTAGCCGTAACACCGCCGTAAAACCGAACGGGCCGGCCAGCACGACTTTGTTTTTGCTGGCAAACTGGTTTATTTCCGGTAGTTTCTCGTATACGAAACTGAAAATCATCTCGTTCGGGATGAACATAAGTACAAAATCCAGCGTCTGGTTCTCGGGGTCGATGTAATCTTTGGTTGATACTTCCCTGACTTTCTGTTTGACAGCCGCGCTGAAAGCCCCTAAAGCCCGCTTTTTATCGGCTTCGGTCTTGGCCTCCTGGTAGGCGATAAGGTCGTCGAATGGAAACTTAGCGTCGACGTTTAGCTTATATCCGTCAGGCAGCAGAATGGTAAAATCCGGCCGGCCCTCTGCGGTGGTGGATTGTTTGACAAAATTAACCTTTTCTACGAAACCGGCGGCTAGCAGCAAGTCTTCTGCAACTTGCTCGCCCCATTCGCCGCGAAGGCGGTTATTCGCCAACAGGTTCTTGAGGCCTTCGGTAGAAGTCTGCAAGCCTTCGGTTATTTTGGCGGTATTTTCAAGTTGTTCTCTAATCGCGGCGTTTTGTTTCGACAAATCCAAAACCTCTTTCCGGCTGTCCGACAGCTGTTTTTCCAGCCCCCGCCTTATTTCGGCCAGCCACTTTTCGTGGTTGCCAACGATGTCTTTTACGCCGGATTCTACCTCTTCTTTATGCCCTTTGCGCTGGTCGGCATTCAAATTAGTAAGCTGCAATATAAATTTTTGGCCAAGGAAATAGAAAGCCGCCACTATAAGCAGTACCGCCAGTAATATTCCTCCGATTATGGCTGCTACAAGCATAGTTATATTTTACCCCGCGGCCAGTTCGTTACAAAAATAGCAGCCAATTTATTAGATAACGCTGGTTATGGCCAGCATCGCGGCCGCGCCCAACACGGTTAAGCCGATGCTTAACTTTGATGGCGCCTCCGAATGCGCCTGCGGCAGGATATTACTGGCGGCGATATATAGCATCAGGCCGGCAAAAAAACCGAGGTAAATCGCCAGCGCCGCTTCGGAAAAATTAAACGCAAAACTAGCCATACCGCCAATTACCGGCATAACCATGACAATCGCCAGCCACCGCCTGATATGTTTAAGCTTGTTTTTGTGGAACAGCATGAATGTCGTGGTATCAAAACCGTCGGCAAACCGGTGGCCGATTACCGCTATGGCAACCGTTACGCCGACTTGGCTATTCACTTGGAATGCCACGCCTATGCTCAAGCCGTCCAAAAAGCTATGCCCTGTCAATGCCGCGGCTCTGGCGGTACCAAGCACGGGGTGCTTATGCGGCCCGTACTTTTCTTCGCCGGCTTGGTGCAGCGGAATAAATTTTTCAAATAAGTGAAACAGTAAAAAACCGGCCGCAAGGGCAATCATCGGCCAAATAGGGTCAATCGCTTGGGCGTTAATAATTTTTATTATCTCCGGCAGCAAATCAAAAGCCACTAGCCCCAAGACTAAACCGGCGGTAAGCGCCATCGCCAGATTCAGGTGCCGGCGGCTGTTTAATGCGGTGTATCCGCCAAGCAAAGCGGCAGCCGAAGCGATTACCGTGACCAGGATGGTTTCCATGGCAGAAGTTTACGCTTAACTGATACTTTTCTGCAAATTTGTCGCAATTTTATGTAAAATTACATATATGCACTACAAGACGCTCAAGGCATTACTTAAGAAAAACGGTTCCAGTTTAACCCAACCCCGTAAAGTTGTATTTGACTTAATGCTCGACCAAAAACCGCAATCTATGCAGGTTCTGGTCGGCCGTTCCAAGGATAAAGTCGACCGGGCCAGCGTTTACCGGACTATGGAGCTGTTTGAGCGGCTAGGGATAGTCAACCGCCTGAACATCGGCTGGAAGTATAAGTTTGAGCTTTCCGACGTATTCCAAGAACACCACCACCACTTCCACTGCAACAATTGCGGCACGACTTTAAGCCTGGCGCCCAATTCGATGCTGGAAACTATGATAGACACGGTCGCTTCAAAGTCCGGCCACGCCCCGCGCGGCCATCAGCTGGAAATTTACGGGCTTTGCTCTGATTGCAAACGGCTGGCGCCCTAGGCGGCCATCATAGCTTCTTTGGCGTCAACCTTGTGATTCTTGACAACGAAGAATACGACTATCGCCGCGGCGATAGCTAACCCGATACCCACATGGATACCGGCTTTGTACCCGTTTACTTGGGCTTGGGCTTGCGCCGTGCCGGTCATAAGCTCGCTTTTCAAAGTAGAGAAAGCTACGGCTGACAATATTGCCAGACCGATGGCTCCCCCAACCTGTTGAGAAGTATTTAAAATTCCCGACGCCAGTCCGGAAAAATGCTTTGGAACCCCGGAGGTGGCTGCCAATGTACCCGACACAAACGTCAAACCCATACCGCAAGCAAAGGTTACCAGCCCTGGAAATACGTTGTGCCAATAATCGCCGTCCACTTTCATTGTGGCGCTGATAATGAACAATCCTAATGCCAGCACGATCGGGCCAAGGTTCATCGGCGGCTTGTATCCGATTTTGCCGACTACATTCGAAACGATACCCGAGATAATAGCCACAGTGAATGTAACCGGCAGAAAACTTATTCCGGTTTTTACGGGCGTGTAATCCAGCACAGTTTGGACATAAAGCGTCATGAAGAAGAACATAGAAAACAACGTGCAGGCAATTACCAGAAACGCCGTGTTAGCGCCGGCCAGATTGCGGATTCTAAATATTTCCAGCGGCATCAGAGGATTTTTTGCCCGCCTTTCGTTTAAGATAAAACCGGCAATCAGCGCCAACCCTGCGGCAATGAAACCCCAGACGACGGCTGAATCCCAGCCGTCTTGGGGTGCTTTAGACAAGCCGTATACCACAGAGATCAAACCGCTTGTCACCAGCACGGCTCCCGGTAAGTCAAGGCTGACCTTCTTTTTCTCTTCGCCGATATGCTTGGGCAGCAAGTAATAACCGGTAAACGCCACGATCGCGCCAACCGGAACGTTAACAAAGAAGTTCCAGCGCCAGTCCAAGTATTGGGTAAGAATTCCGCCCAATAGAACGCCGGCTGCCGCTCCGCCGGCTGCCACAGCCGCCCAAACGCCCAAAGCGGTATTGCGTTCTTTTCCTTCTTCGAATTCAGCTAAAACTATAGATAATGCGGCTGGGGACATGATAGCGCCGGCCAAACCCTGGATAGCCCTGGTGACAATAAGCATCGTGTCAGACTGCGCCAAACCGCATGCCAGGGATGCCAGCGAAAATAGTACAACCGCGCTTAAGAATATTTTCCGGCGGCCAAACAGGTCTGAAGCTCGTCCGCCCAGCAGTAAAAACCCGCCGAAAGTTAATGTATAGGCGGTAATCACCCATTGCAGGTTATTGCTGGCAAAATGAAGGTCGCGGGCAATTGAAGGCAGGGCTACATTAACTATGGCCACATCCAGCACGACCATGAACTGGGCCAAAGCCAGCAAGGCTAAAATTGCCCATTTGTTTTCGGAATGTTTGGTAATTCGCTGGACCACAGCCCCTCCTCACTAGATACTAAGTGATTATTTAAACACAGCCGCTGCCACATTAGCAAAATAAAAGCGCTTTTAGCCGCGAGTCTTGTTTCAGAAGATGGTTTTTGGCGCCAATTATTAAATCAGCGAACTATTGTTATACTTATGCTTAATGCCGGATGCCAAAACAAAAGTGCTGATACTGGGAGGCGGATTCGGCGGCGTCAAAGCCGCCCTTAATCTCGCGGACAACCGCCGATATTCTGTAACGCTGATGTCTGACCAGGATGAATTCCGATATTATCCCGCGCTTTACCTGGCTGCTACCGGCGGCGACACCAGCGCCTCATCAATACCGCTTTTCGAAATATTTGCCGGTAAACGCGTCAAAATAATTCACGACACCGCCAAAACGCTCAACCGTGACAGCAAAACGATTAAGGGCTCTTCAGGCAAGAATTACAGTTACGACTTGTTGGTCGTAGCGCTTGGCATGGTCACCAATTACTTCGGTATAAAAGGTTTGAAGCAGTATTCTTACGGATTAAAATCGCAAGCCGAAGCCCGGGAGCTGCGAGACCATTTACATAAACAGCTGGCAGACAAAAATACTCCGGACCTTAATTATGTGGTTATAGGCGGCGGCGCGACAGGCGTAGAACTAGCCGGCGCCCTGCCGTTTTATTTAAGGCACATTATGACTAAACATATGCTGCCGCCAAAAAAAATTCATATTGACCTGGTAGAAGCCGAGTCCAGGCTGATGCCGCGCATGCCGCGGGCGTATTCCAGCGCAGTTCAAAAAAGATTACGGCGGCTTGGCATCAGGTTGCATCTAAACCAGAAAGTCGAAGCCGAATCGGCCGGCGAGCTGACTTTCAGCGGCCATTCAGTAAAGAGCCGTAGCGTCATATGGACCGCCGGCGTCGCATGCAACCCGTTTCTGGCGGCCAATAAGTTCAATCTGAACGAGAGGGGGAAAGTCATCGTAAACCACCTGCTCCAGGCCGAAGACGATATCTGTGTTATCGGCGATAACGCCGCTACTACCTACTCCGGTATGGCTCAGACGGCCCTGCACGACGGCCTGTTCGTGGCCGAAAACCTTAATAGGATTTCCGGCGGACATCCGCCAAAACCATATAAACCGCGCAAACCGGTTTATGTTACCCCTGCCGGCCCTTACTGGGCGGCAGTCCAGTGGGGGCAATTGCAGCTTTATGGCCGGCTTGGCTGGAGTACGCGCCAGGCAGCCGATTTGATCGGATATCATGACCTTCAGCCGTGGTGGCCGGCTTATAAGAATTGGGTGGCTTCTAACACCGGCGATGAGTACTGCGCCATATGCATGCGTTCATAAACAAAATCGTTCGGCGCGGCCAGCAAGCTGTAGACGAAACTGACGGCGTACTTGACCGTATCACCTCTTATAGGATTGTCCTTTATTCTCTTTTAGCTTTTTTGATTGCCGCCATGGCTGCCGCCCTGGCCGGTAAAGTCGGTTCGGAGTGGTACCAGATTGCCGCTTCGGCAATTTGGTTGGTAATTGTTTGCTACGCGGTCAATTTGGCGGCATCCAAGCTGCTGAATATCCCAAGGAACAAAGAATCAGATTTAATCACCGCATTGATATTAGCTCTGATACTGCTGCCGGCGCAGGGCTTGAACGATTATCTGATTTTGGCGGCCGCCGGCGCCGTGGCGATGCTTTCCAAATACGTCCTGGTGTACGGTAAGCGGCATATATTCAACCCGGCGGCGCTCGGCGCTTTTGCCGTGGCAAAAATTTTCGATTATTTTCCGGCTTGGTGGGTAGGCACAAAATATCTGGCGCCACTGGTGTTTATCGCCGGTTTGCTGATAATGCGCAAAATGAAGCGCTATCTTATGGTTAGCGCATTCATGCTGGTATATATGGCTTACCTCGTAATTAATTTTTATAACATCGGGCTTAGCGGCAGCCTGGCCCACGTGGTCTGGATAGGATTGATATCAACCCCGGTGCTGTTTTTTGCATATATTATGCTAACCGAGCCGTCAACATCACCGCATAAGCTTAATCAGATGCTGGTGTATGCGGCGGTCGTAGCGGTGCTTTATTCTGTCACTTCGCTGGGCGTGTCTCCCGAGGAGGCGCTTTTGATTGGTAACATAGTGGCATTTATTATGGCGCCCAGCCGGCGGCTAGAGCTCAGCCTGCTCTCAAAAAAGCAGGAATCCAAAGACATATATAGCTATATTTTCAGCTCAGAGCGGCCGCTAAAGTATTCCCCGGGCCAATTTATGGAATGGACCTTGCCCGCCGCCAAGACCGACAGCCGGGGGAACCGGCGGTATTTAACGCTCTCGTCTTCCCCTACCGAAAACGATTTGATGTTTACCGTCAGGCAACCTCAGCAACGAAGCAGCTTTAAGACTGAGCTGGACAGACTGCCAAAAGGCGGTAAAATTCTGGCGTACGAACTTGAAGGTTCATTCGTTCTGCCGGCAGATAATTCCCAGAAGCTGGCCTTTATAGCCGGGGGTATTGGGGCTACGCCTTTCCGAAGTATCACCAAATACTTGATAGATTCGGGACAAAACAGGGATATCACGCTATTGTATGCTGCCGATAACCCGGGTGATTTCGTTTTCAGTCGTCTGTTTAAAGAAGCTTCGCAATCAGGGATTATTACCAGACATATAATAGGCCGGCTAAGAGCCCAGGACCTTAAAGACGCGATTCCAGATTATAAGAACCGGAAGTTTTACATTTCCGGGCCATACGGTTTTGTGGTCTCATTGCGGCAAACGCTGCTAAAAATGGGGCTGCCGCGTAAAAATATCGTCTCCGACTATTTCCCCGGTTACAGCTAGAGCCCGGTAGCCCTTTTGCGAATTTACGAATTTAACGCCTTTTTGCCCCATGGCGAAAGCGGCTGTAGCCAGAACATCTGCCGTCACTATATTCGGCCCCGTGACAGTGATGCTTAGTAGATCATCGGCCGGTTTGCCTGATATGGGGTTAGCGATGTGTTTACCGCGCTCGTAATTTCCGCTGGTGGCTATGGCCCCGTCAGAAATACTTAACTTGTTAAGTATTTTAGTCCTGTCGCCCGGGTGCTGAACGCCGATTAGCCATTCTTTGCCGCCGTCGGATTTTACCAGGATATCGCCGCCGATACTTATGCAAAAAGTGCTAAGCCCCTGCTCTACCAACAACTTCCCCGCCTCGGCTATCGCCCACCCCTTTACGTAGCCGCTTGGATCACATTCGCCGCCGTACCAAGCCGAGAAATATCCTTCTGTCTTTTCTTCCCACTTACGGCAGGCATGAAGAACATGCTTCATTTCCTCGCTAAGAGTCCGTTCGCTGAGCTCCCCGCGGTTATATCTGGAAAGTTCGCTGTCTTTTTTATATGGACTGAATCGCTTATCAATTTCGCGCAGCCTGCTGAAAACGGCGTCGAATACCGCTTCTTTGCTGCAACCGGGTATATCAATGCTGGCTTGCGTACCCATTATCGGTTTTGACCGGCGCATATCAGGCTTTTGCTGCTTGGTCCAGCGCCGCTTGCAGCGACTCCTGGTATCCGAAACTGGTGCTTGTCGCGCCGGTGACAAAATCAATGTTTGCGCTTTGCTTATCTATAGTAGTAGCTTTGAGCAGCGGTTTAGCCGCATCGGTAATTGATTGGCTTCGTTCTTCGGCGAACGGCATCTGTAAATATTTAACATCCGTTATTTTGCCGCCGTTAACAACCACCGCGATCTGAACATTGCCATAAAGTGTTTCGGCGGCATTGCCGGTATAAGTGCCGTCTTTGTACTTTCTTGCTGACACCGGCATATTCTGATTATGCATGGCGGCGCTTGCCTGAGGATTCAGCCGGCTGGTACCTTCTACGGCAGTTTGGCTGTCCTTGTTCCGCGACAGCATGAATCCACCCAGCCCTCCCAAGATGGCAATTGCGATAACTATGATTAATGCTTTCTTCACCTGCATGAATTTAGCAATCTGAACTGAGCCCTAACTGAAGAAATCGACATCTTTAAGCTCCGGCGGCAGGAAGCCGTCTTTGTGTTTATAATCCGCCTCCCATTGATAGCCTTTGCCATATCCGAGTTCTTTCATCATCGAAGTAGGCGCGTTACGCAAATGAAGCGGAACCGGCAGGTCCGGATGCTGTTTGGCCGCAGCTATTGCCCGCCGCATGGCATCAGCCGCTACCCTTGATTTTGGCGTTTTGGCCAGCACAGCGGCGCAATGGAATAAGTTATAGCGGCATTCGGGCAGGCCTATCTGCTCTACGGCATGGGATGTTGCTACCGCCAAGCTAAGCGCAGCCGGCGCGGCCAGGCCTATGTCTTCGGATGCGAATACCACCATTCGCCGCGCTATGAATTTTGGGTCTTCGCCGGCCTGCAGCATCCGCGCCATGTAGTAAAGCGCCGCTGTAGGCTGGCTTCCACGCAACGATTTGATAAAGGCGCTGATGATGTTGTAGTGGTTCTCTCCGGCTTTGTCATATCCCGGCAATTTGGTCTGGGCGGCAGATTCAACGATATCAGCCGATATCTCGCCTTTTGTCAGCTGCGATGCCATTTCCAACGTATTAAGCGCGGTACGGGCGTCGCCGCCGGACAGTTCGGCTATCAAGTCGATACTGGCGGACGGCAAACGCTTGGCATCGATTGCTTCCAATTTGGCTGCCCGTTTGATAATCGCTTTTATATGTTTCTTGCTCAGAGGCTCAAGCACTATTACCCGGCTGCGGCTGAGCAGCGGCGTAATTATCTCGAAGCTTGGGTTTTCGGTGGTTGCGCCTATAAGGGTTATTAAACCGGCCTCCACGTGGGGTAAAAAGGTATCCTGCTGGGCTTTGTTAAAGCGGTGTATCTCATCTACGAACAAAAGGGTCGCTTTTGGGACGGCCGGGTTGCTGCCGTTGGCGCCGATGATGCTGCCGGCATAGCTTGGCTGCCGGGCGTTGGTTTTAGCCCTTTCAACAATTTGTGAAACGTCGGCTTTGCCGGCATTGACAGCCGAAATCTCTATAAAATCGGCTTTGATTTCACTAGCGATGATGCGCGCCAGGGTCGTTTTGCCGCTGCCCGGCGGACCCCAGAAGATTAAACTGAAGGGTTTACCTGCTCTGACAAGCCGGGGAATTATCTTATCATTGCCCAGGATATGCTCCTGGCCGACTACATCAGAAAGCTTTTGCGGCCTTAGCCGCTCCGCCAACGGTTTTTCCATCACTTATAGGATATATGCCTGTGGATAACTCTGTAAAGCCCGTGCGATTATACCTGAAGCCGGTTGAAACGGTTTACAGCGAAAATCATTGTTACTGCCAGCGTTATTGCCAGCACTATCAAATCTTTGGTAATACCAAAGTGAGTTTGCAGTGTAAGGGCATAGCGCAGCGCGTCAACGCCGTAGCTCACCGGGTTTATTGTCGCTAAAATGCGCAGCCAATCTGGCACGTTGGTTAGCGGATAGAGCGCGCTTGATAAGAAAAAAAGCGGGAAAATAAAGAAACTCATTATCGCCTGGAATCCCTGGAAATCCTCCACCATAGAGGCGATTCCGGCGCCGAAATTTGTCATTATTAGGCTTAGAACCAGCATAATCAGCAGAACCAGAGGCAGCAGCGCCCAATGCTCTATTCTGAATCCAAGAAACATCGAAATTACAAATACCAGGATTGCTTGCAGCAGCGAAATGGTGGTGCCGCCCAAAGAATTACCAAACAATATCCTGGTGCGGCCCACCGGCGCCACCAGCATCTCTTTAAGGAATCCGAACCGCTTGTCAAAAAGTATCTGCATGCCCCAGAAGACACCCGAAAATAATAAAGTCTGGACGATTATACCCGGTACCAGGAATTGCAGGTAGTCGCCTTCGCCGGCGCGTTCGTAAACCGAACCAAGCCCATAGCCAAGCGCCAGTAAAAACAGCAGCGGCTGGCCAATGGCCCCCAGCACCCGCGACCGCGAGCGGAAATAGCGCTTCATCTGCCTAAGCCACAATATATGTACGACTTCCATCAGCGCAGATTCCTGTTTCTCAGAGCGGTCCTTACGTTCAGCCCATCGTTAGATTTAGACGTCTCGTCCCGTACTGTTCTGCCGGTCAGCTCCAGATACGCTTCTTCCAAACTCTTAGTCTTGGTTTGCTTTGCCAATTCTTTGGAGGTTCCGGATGCTACTATTTTGCCGTGGTCGATTATGGCAATCCTGCCGGCAACTTCTTCGGCTTCATCCAGATAATGCGTGGTGAAAAATATCGTCATGCCTTCGTGTTCGGATAGTTTCTTTACATAATCCCAAAGCAGATTGCGGGTCTGCGTGTCCAAGCCCAAAGTCGGCTCGTCCAGAAATAGGATTTTCGGGTGGTGCAGCAGCCCGCGGGCTATTTCCAGGCGACGGCGCATGCCGCCGGAGTATGTCTTGACCATTGAATCCTTACGCTCCCACAAGTCGACAAGTTTAAGCAGTTCCTCGATGCGCCGGCTGAGCTGCCTGCGCGGAAAGCCATATAATACGCCGTGTAGCTCCATATTTTCATGCGCCGTAAGCTCTTCTTCAAGCGCCGGATCTTGAAATACGATACCAAACGATTTACGCGCCGAGTCTTTCTCGCGTGTAACGTCGTGGTTATCCATTATTAATTTGCCCGACGTTGGGCGCAGCATGGTTGTAAGCATACTGATAGTGGTGCTTTTACCGGCGCCGTTCGGACCCAAAAAGGCAAATATCTCGCCGGGATAGACTTCAAAGCTGATTCCATCGACAGCTCTAATCTTTCCGAAGGTCTTTACGACATCTTCGGCCTTTATTATCGGCCTTTTCATCTGGTATCAAATTATAACAGATGCGATTTCCGCTTGACACAGCCCGCCACCAGGAGTAACTTAGACGACTGTTGCCTAAAAACAGAGGAGATAAAATGGCAGATATACCAAAGGTAGTTTTTGAATATCCGCCGGTTGATTTAGACCGGAAAAAGAGCGATATGCTCGTGGTCCATTGTTCTGATCCTAGATATCAGGAAGTGTATCGCAGGTTTATAGATGAAAAACTTAACGCATATTTCGACTTAGCCGTCGATGCCGGCGCCTCCAAGGCCATTATCAGTGACCAGGGTGTCCAAGATAGAATCAGGCTTTTGCATGATCTGCATAACTTCAAAAGCGTCCATGTACTGGATCATGAACAGTGCGGCGCGTTCGGCCAAGTAGCTAACGAGCTTGATGCGCACCGTGAAACTATGGATGAAGCAAAAGATGTTTTAGCAGGATTAATTAGTCTTCCTAGAATAGCCATAAAGGGTTACTTGTTCGGACAAAAAACGGCGGTAGAAATATAATTGGTAATCACTTAGCTGGATTGAGATCATTAGCATCCAAGCTGATTACCGTTCCCGGCTGAGCTTTGCCTTCTAAAATCCGGGTCGCTACGGCGTCTTCGACTGTCTCTTGGATTACCCGGCGCATCGGCCGGGCGCCGAATTGAGGATCGTAGCCGGCTTGGATAAGTTTGGCCAGCGCCGCATCGGACAATTGGACGCTTACATTTTGTTTTGCCAAATTTTTATTAACCGAATCCATCATCAACTTGGCGACTTGCGCCAGCTCCGTTTGGTTTAATGGACGGAATAGGACGACTTCGTCAAAACGGTTTATCAGCTCGGCTTTGAACTGGCCGGCGGCAATCAGCTTATCAATAAGCGGCCGCTGAAAAGCGTCTAGCGAATCTCCGGCTGCCACGCGCTGGGTAATCTCCGCCGAGCCGGCATTAGACGTAGAGATGATAATCGCGTTGCGGAACGATGCCGGCCGCCCTGATTTATCGGTCAATTGGCCCTCGTCCAGCAGCTGCAACAAGAGATTTAGAACTGCTTGGTTTGATTTTTCCACTTCGTCCAGCAGCACCACCGAAAATGGCTGTTCGCGAATCTGCGATATCAGGCTTTTGTCGGCCGGCCCGCCGGTGCTCAATAGCCGTTCAACGTCTTCTGACTGCTGGTATTCGGTCATATCCAGCCTAATCATTCTCCGTTCATCTCCAAAGTAAGTCGCTGCCAGTGAACGCGCCAGTTCTGTTTTACCTACACCGGTAGGCCCAAGGAAAAGAAAGCTGCCAATCGGCCGCCTGGGGTCGGCTACGCCTGCCCTGCCCCGGCGCAAGGCCGCCGCTACGGCATTCACAGCTTTTTCCTGGTTAATCATACGGCCATGGATACGGTCTTCCAGATGCAGCAGAGTGTCGGCTTCCGGCGCTTCGGCTTTGGCGACTTTTACCCCGCGGGTGTTCTCAATTGCCGACTGCACCGAAGAGGCTGTCAGCAATTTACCTTCGGTATAAGGCAGTGCCTGCGAGAGTAAGCTAATCGCTTTGCCGGGATAGGCCTGTTCCTGCATATATTGGTCGCTCAAACGATAGGCTTCTCGCACCGCCTGGTAGCTTACTAGCACTCCGTTCTGTACTTCAAGCGTTAGCGCGCTGTCTTCTAAAACTCTCAGGGTAGTTGCTTCATCCGGCTCCTTGATAATTATCGGCGCCAGCAATGATGCCAGCGAATCGTGCTTGCCTCTTAATTGCTGCCAGTATTCCGGCGTAAATGTCGCTACAACTTTTACCGTATGGTTTTGAAGGAGCGGCAAAAGAATCTGGCTGACATCGAAGGCCCCCGCGCCTTTGCCGAAAAACAGCTCGGCTTCATCCAAAAATATTACGATATTCCGCGCATGCACCGCTTCGTTGAACAGCGTCAGCATAATTTTCTCTATTTTGTCGCCTGCAGCCGATAAGATCGCCGAAGCGTTCAAGCTGACAATCTGGTAATACTGCA
>DASUJO010000040.1:0-15803 GCA_036279215.1 Saccharimonadales bacterium (SeqCode) | reverse complement strand
AGAGAACCCACCGCCGGGGGCATCATATTCCGCCGTAATAAGGATAAAGCGGTTGAAATACTACTGATTCAAGACTCCAAAGGCCGCTGGACGATCCCCAAAGGACATATAGAAGAAGGCGAGAACCCGCGCCAGACGGCGGAGCGCGAAATCCGCGAGGAAACCGGGCTTCAGCAGATGCAAGTCCATGATTGGCTGGGAAAAATCAATTTCCGCTACCGCCGGGGTAACAGCCTGGTGCTGATGACAACTGAAATTTACCTGGTGGGCGCCAAAGGCGATACCGATGGGATAAACCCGGAAAAATGGATGAATAACCTGGCCTGGCTGCCGGCACAGGACGCGTTGGATAAGATAGAATATGAGGATATCGGCAAACTGATTCTGGTGGCATTGCAAAAAATCCGCAAAAACAATTTATAATTGGAAATAACCAATGGACGTTTCTAAATACCAAGCATTCGCAGCCAACCTGTTCGGCGGCTTCGAGGATATAAATTTACTAATTACGGCATTCACCCATCGTTCTTACCTTAACGAGCACCGGAAAACCGCGTCAGAGCATAACGAGCGCCTTGAATTTTTAGGCGACGCGGTTCTTGAGCTGGTAGTTACAGAGTACCTCTATAGCAATTATCCTGAACCGGAGGGAGTCTTAACGAACTGGCGCAGCGCGCTGGTTCGCACCGAAAGCATCAGCGAAGCGGCCACCAAACAGGGTTTTGAACCGCTTCTGAGGCTCAGCCGCGGTGAAAAACGCGGATCCGAGCGGGCCAGGCAGCAGATATTGGCAAACTGTTACGAAGCCGTCGTAGGCGCCGTATATTTGGGAAGCGGTTACGACGCAGCCAAAGCGTTTATTACTAAGAGTTTGCTGCCGATGTTTGACGGCATTCTTCAATCCGGCTCATGGCTAGACCCAAAGTCGCGCTTGCAGGAGTTAGTGCAGAACCGCGAAGGTTTTACGCCCCAATATAAGCTGTTAAAAGAAGAAGGCCCGGACCATGATAAGTCATTCGAGGTCGGTGTTTTTGTAAACGATAAACTTAAGGGCAAGGGTGGGGGCCCCAGCAAGCAAGCCGCACAGGTTGCGGCCGCTACGCATGCGCTCAGCCACTACCAAAAAGCCCGCCAGATTGACAACAGGGGTGCTAATCTGTAAAATTACAGGGATATGTTAACCATCAGGATGCAGCGGGTTGGCCGCAGCGGCCACGCCCAATTTAGAATGGTTGTCCAAGACAGCCGATTCCACCCAACCAGCGGGCGGGTTGTAGCATATCTGGGAAATTACGATCCGCATACCAAACAATCCAGTTTTGACCAGGATAAACTGCAGCAATACCTTACGAACGGAGCACAACCATCGCCGCGAGTCGTAAAACTCTTAAAAAGCCAGAAAGTCAAATTGCCGGAGTGGGTAAAAGAACCGGCTGCCGTAAATAAGGCTGTACGCAACCCCGATAAAAGGCGCAGCACCCGTCCTGAAGGCGAGGCCGCGCCCGAGGCGCCAGCCGGGGAGGAGCCGTCAGTGGCTGAAGCGCCGGCAGAAGAGCCTGCGGCAGAGCAAGCAGCTGCCGAAAGCCAGACAGAAGAACCAATTAACGAGCAAGCTTCCGAACAAACCGCTGCAGAAGAGCAACCGTCAGATGAATCTACCTCGGAAGAAAATCCGCCGGCAGACGAAAAGCCCGCCGAATAATTTTGTTATAATAAATATACAATTTATCTACCGTAGCGAAAGGAAGTTCAGTCATGGCAGCCAGCATTGACCAGCAGTTTATAGAATATATCGTTAAATCCTTGGTGGGTAAGCCCGACGAAGTAAAAGTAGAGCGGCGCATCGACGAGAAAGGCGTACTGCTTGAACTTACGGTGGATCCGGAAGATTTAGGGCGCGTTATCGGTAAGCGCGGATCTACAGCCCAAAGCTTGCGGACGCTGTTAAGAGCGCTAGGCACGAAAAACGACGCCCGCTATAACTTGAAAATCGTTGATACCGGCCCTCCGCCGGAAAAAAGGAAAGCTCGAGAAGATAGCGCCGAAGCAAAATCAGGTAAGATACCCGAAAGCGAACCGGTTGCCGCGGCTGCGGACGAGCCGGCTAAGCCGGCGGATGATATAGATATAGCGGACGAGGACGAATTACCCGAGACCCCAAGCGAGGATTCATCCGACGTAGTCAGCCGCACGCGCAAAGAGCTGGCCGACCTCGACGACCTTGACGTTTAGCTCGCTTCTATCTCTCACAAACGCTCCGCCTGCATGTTGCCTATAGCTGTAAAACCAGTCTTTGACTCAGAGGACTCGGCCTCCAAATAGTCGGCCTCAGACATCTCCTCGCACCCAAGGATAGACTGTTTTACAGCACCGGCTTCAGGCCGGCTTACGCATGTTCGTTCAAGATAGAAGCCCGCACATAACAGTAGTCAAATTACTTAACAAGTCAAGTATTTTATAACTTAGTTTCGAGGTGTAATCTGATATGATTGGGCTATGAATCAGTTGCCTGAAATCCGCATTAAGAATGCTTGGCTATTGCGCGAAAACACATCAGTTCATCTTAATGAACTGTGGGGCGATGGCAAACCACTGCGCAGTGAAAGATATTACGAAAAGATTGCCGAGCAGTACGAAAAAGCTTGGAAGCCTTATGAAAATAAGATACTCAAAGCTATGTCGCGCGAGCTGGATTTGGAATTCCGACAAAACATCATAGATGTATATATTGCGCCTTGGTTCTTTGCATTCAGCGATCCCATGATAATAGGCGTAATCTATGAACCGGACGAGTTTATAGATATCTTGACTCACGAATTGATACACCGTTTGCTTACGGATAACCGCACGTTGCCGTATGACTTGTTTCTGATTCCGCACTGGGAAAATCTGTTTGGTAAAAACCATAGTTTTAACACCTTGGTGCATATTCCAGTCCACGCTGTCCATAAAGCGGTTTATCTGGATGCGCTTAAAGATGCTAAACGACTGGAGAGAGATATTAAAAGGCATCAAAAATACGGGAACAAGGACTACACCGCAGCCTGGGATTATGTGGAATCTAGAGGATATGAAGACATAATCGCCTGTTTAAAACGACAATGCCAGGTGCTTGGAAAGAAAAAATGAGAATTCAGGTAATTACGCTGTTTCCGGAGATGTTTGGCGGCGTGCTGAATTCCAGCATGCTGTGGAAAGCACAGGAGAAGAAGCTGGTAGAGTACGGCCTCATTGACCTGCGGGAATTCGGTATTGGGCCTAGGAAACAAGTGGACGACGTTCCTTACGGCGGCGGCGACGGTATGGTGCTGCGGCCCGAGCCGCTGTTCGCGGCCGTTGAATTCGCGAAGAAAAAGGACCCGGACGCCCAGGTATTGTTAATGACACCCAGGGGCGATTTATTCGAACAGGAAACGGCGCGCGAGCTGGCTGCAACCGAAGCCGGGCTGATAATCTTATGCGGGCGCTACGAAGGATACGACGAAAGGATTACGACGATCGTAGACAAGCAAGTATCGATTGGCGAATTCGTACTCACGGGCGGCGAACTGCCAGCTATGATAGTGATAGATGCCGTCACGCGGCTAATCCCTGGAGTATTAGGCGGCGAAACATCGGCGTTAAAAGAGAGTTTCAGCCAGGCCGGCGTTGCCGAGCACCCGCACTATACCCGCCCGGAAGAATTCCGGGGACTGAAAGTTCCCGAAGTACTATTGTCAGGCAATCACGCGCTGATTGATGACTGGCGCCAAAAGAACCAGATTTCTTAGACTAGGCTGGCTTTTTTGGTGTATTATTAAATCATAAGTTAAAAAGCGAGGGATAGTATGGCAGTTCAAGCACAGCTTAAAGGGTGGTCTCAGATGGCGGACCCGCCAAAGCTAACTTCTATGCAGTGGAATGTCGCCGGATTGACCGGCGTAATACTTATTGTTATGGCGATCCTGCAGGTAATCGGCTTCGGTGATTTTAAGGACTGGCTCGGTAGTATAGGGCTCGGTTCGCCGACAACGTGGGCTGTCTGCCTTATTGTGGCTGAGCTGATAGCTGCTGTCGGCTTCTTTAAATTGCCGTTAATGAACGGCTTGAGGCTGTTTAGCGGCGCGCTGGCGGTGCTGGTTGCCGGCTTCTGGTTCATCCAGAATATCCGTCTGGTATCAGACGGCGCTGCAGGGCAGGTAGCCAACAGCGGATTCTTCGGCAAATTCTTGCAGCAGGGTCCTAGCTGGTGGACTGTAATTGAAGCCACTGCTTTTCTGATTTTGGTGGTGTATTCTGTCAGCCTGACCTCTTGGGTCGACAACAAGTAAGTAATAAGCCGCAACGGGGCAAGTTAGGGGGTAATATGTTTGAGTTGCCTAAGCTGGGCTATGCGTACGACGCGCTGGAGCCGCATATCGATGCTAAAACGATGGAAATCCACCACAGCAAGCACCATGCGGCTTATGTAGAAAAATTGAACGCGGCGTTAGAAGGCAGGGAAGACCTGCAGGGCAAGGATATTATCGAGATTTTGGCCGATTTAGACAGCCTGCCCGAAGGTATCCGCACAGCCGTGCGCAACAATGGCGGCGGCCACGCCAATCATAGCTTCTTTTGGACGATTATGTCGCCTAAGGGCGGCGGTGAGCCTCAGGGCGAGCTGGCAAAAGCAATAAGTGAAGAATTTGGCGGGTATGATGAATTTAAAGCCAAGTTCAAAGAAGCGGCGGTTAACCGGTTCGGCAGCGGCTGGGCCTGGATGTGTTTTTATGAAGGCAAACTGCATATATGCAGTTTGCCAAACCAGGATAGCACCATTATGGAGGACATTACGCATGCGCCGCTGCTGGGGCTTGACGTATGGGAGCACGCGTATTATTTGAAATACCAAAACCGCCGTCCGGATTACATCGATGCCTGGTGGAACGTAGTAGACTGGCAAAAAATCGGCGAATATTACGATTCCGTAAGAAATAAATAAAATACTTAACTTGTTAAGTATTTTTACGCGAGCGGGCTTTGTTTTTCAGGTTTTTAGCCTGCTTTTTAGCATACTTCAGGTGTTTTTCCGCCCATTCGAATTCCAGCGCTAAAATCGCCAGGCCGGCCGCAATGACAAGCAGGCCGGGTCCCGGAAGAACAAGAAGCGTAAATCCGGCTAATAAAACCGGGAACCCAATAAGCGCTACCGCGATTTTGCGCCAGGATTTTCTAACTCTTTCCACTCATATATAATAACAGTAGTAAATGGCGAGTGGCCAAGCGGTAAGGCACTGGGTTCTGGTCCCAGGATCGGGGGTTCGAATCCCTCCTCGCCAGCCATGTATTGCACCAAAGGAGACCGAAGTGCCAGAGAAAAAATTTTTTGAGTTAGAAGGTGATTCTAAAGGCCTTATTTGGCTAGCTCATTTTTCAAATAACCCGCCTGTGCCTTACTGTAAGAAGCATCGCCTTGTACTTATAAGAGATGTTATGGATGTAAAGCTACTAAAATGCCCAGAAGATAGCGAAAGATTTACGCTGAGGCATCATTTAGCGCAAGATGCAGAGTTAGCTAGGCAGAAAATTTTTCATGATTCTGTTGAAAACCTAGAACTTGTCAGAATTGATCCTGAAGGATATCAAGTTGTAGCCAAAGAAACTCTCAGAAAAGATCCAAATTTCTGGATAGAAGCCAAATTAAGTAATACCTCCAAGGGTTTACAGCTAATGGTCCAGACTGGCAAAAAAGATCAGTCTGGTGAAAAGGTACAGCTCTTCGTGGAGCCTGCAGCTAAGCGGATGGATTTTGATAGAGGAGGAAGCGATATTCACCCAAGTGGTATCTTCACTAAAGTAGTTGCTGATTTTAAAGATACATCCGTTGAAATAGCAGACAAAACATCTATTAAGTAAATCTTGACCGATAAGCTCAGCCAATTTATTTATTATGGTCTTTGTCGCCGCGGCCTAACGGATGCAAAAGAGTTCCTACGACCTGCCCGGCTGCGCCTTTAATATCGCTGCGCCTGGCGTGTTCGGCGGCAATCTTTTGGTGAAGCTTATGTAGCGCTGGAGTTCTTTGTACATGATCGTGCAGGCGGCTGAATTCCTGGGAAATCTGCATAAGCTCCTCATCCGAAATATCTTCCAAATCTATAAAACTCTCGCGCGCGCTACGGTGCGCCCTGATTAACTCATCCAGCTTCAGCTGGGTGGATTTAGATTCGCGGTTCTGGGTATTTTGGATTAAGAATACCATCAGGAATACGATAATAGTCGTGCCGGTATTTATTACCAGTTGCCAGGTATTGGAAAAATCGTTAGCCGGCCCCAAAAAAGCCCATATGACTACTGCTGCCAGCGCGAAGATAAAGGCGCTGGCCGAGCCGGCCCACGCCGAAACCCTGACCGAAATTCTGCGAAACGCTTCTTTCATAACATTAAGCCGGGCCGCTGGTTTTTTCGGCCGGATGCGAACCTTTGTTTTCCGGACGAAGTATTGAATTGACGATTTTATCCAAGTCGTCGCCTGCCAGGTTAGCTTTAACTACATAGCCTACGATATTCAGCTGGCGGAGCCCGGCGGGCGCGTCAGACTCGCTAAGATTAGAAATGATAAACACCGGTATATTCTTGCCCCAATCGTTAGCCCGCATACGTTTTAGTATTTCGTCGCCGGCAATATTTGGCACCATCAAATCGAGCAAAACCAACTGCGGCTTTTCTGCCTGAATTAAATATAGGGCGGTTATGCCGTCGTACGCCACAAAGCAGGTGTAGCCTAGCATCTCTAGGCGCGTCCGGTAAATTTGAGCGATTGGTTCGTTATCTTCGACGATGACAATTTTTTGCTTCTGTGTTTGATCCATAATGCTTACATTCTAACCATTCAAATGAAATATGGGTAGCGCAATAAATTTTTCAGAACGGCTCGTATAGCAGAATGTTGTCTTTTTCTTTAGACAGTATCCAACCGGGGAATTCGAAATGGTTCGAGACAACGCGCACGCCGCTTTTTGCTTCCGCTATTATTTTGTACTTGAGACGCTCCATGATGCTTGGTATGCCATAAAGCGCAATTACATCATAGCGGCTTAGGTCATGGTGCCAAAAGCTGCCGTGTACCGCCCGCGCGCGGCCGGCCAAGCCGGCGCCTGCGATAGAACGGTTGGCAAGCCGCCAGCGTTCATTATCAATTTCTACGCCGACTGCCAGCGCGCCGGCTCTTGCCATTGCGATTACCAGTTTGCCGTTGCCGGAACCGAGGTCCACGGCCGAATCGCCTTCACTAATTCCGGCCAGCTCAACCATGATATCGACGCTTTGGTCAGAGCTTGGTACGAATGGCACATCGTACTTAACAGAAGTACTTATATTTCCTCCTGGTCGTGGACGCCGCTGGCCCCGTCGCCGCCTTCGTCGTACCATTCATGTTCATCCATTCCGATATCTTTGGAAGGATGGTCCGGCGGCGTATCGTCTAAAACGCCGTCCGGCGGCGTAAATGGCCGCGAATAATCCGATGATAACTTTTCCTGGTCTTCCTCTTCGTTAGTTTCTTCGTCCAAAGACTGCATAAAAAATCCTCCTTCAAATCAAAACGGCCCTTCGTTCCTGATCTTGTAATGACTGGACACACATATTTGTCTCAGTGTCAGGCGAAGGGTCCGTTTTTTCCGCTCAACCTCCCCCCGGTTTTGCCCCATAAAACCGGAGTGTCCGTAATCCTATTTCATTAAGCCGTCTGGTGCTTGATTTTCCGCCACCGTCTGGCCTGCAAGCGCCTTGATTTCTCTAGCCATTGACTGCTAATGTCTTCGTACAGCTCGTCGAAGCTTATGGAAGACAGCGTAGTCGGCCTGCCTACTACCATATGTTTACGTTGTTTGCGCTCGCCTTTTATTCGATATTTTTTCATCCATTATTCCTCGCTTAATGGTACCCCTATGGTATGCCAATAAATCCGCTTGTGCTGTTAGCCAACCACTACGAAATATGTATGAAATCTAACGAAAATTATGTCTGATAAATCAGCTGTGATGGCGGCGTTTGATTTGCGCAAGGTGTAAGTTAACCGCGCTATGCTGATGGACCGTCCGGGCCTCATGAAGCGCCTGGCGGGAATCCGCAGTATCTATGAGTTTCTGGGCTTTCTCCATAGCCAGGCGGGCTTCCTGCTCGCTTATTTCGTCAGCGGCTGTTACGTCTTCGGTAACGAATACCGCCGATTTGCCGCCGGCCTGCAGCACGCCGCCATAAACGGCGAAAGCTTCCATCTGATTGTCGCTATCCCCGGGTTTCTTGCGTATGCTTAGCACGCCGGGCATGCCGGCGGAAATTAATGGCATGTGGTCTTCCAGTACCGCTATCTGGCCGTCCTTGGTAGGAACTAGCACTTCGTATGCTTCGCCGTCGTATTTGACGCCGGTGGCGGAAATCAGCTGGAAGTGGATGCTCATGAACGGTCTTTTACCTCTTCAATCGAGCCTTTCATGTAAAACGCCAATTCACTTTTAGAATCGTGCTTGCCATCTAAAATTTCGCTGAATCCTTTGACCGTCTCCGCAAGCGGCACATAAGCGCCTTTTGAACCGGTAAAGGCCTCGGCCACGAACATCGGTTGTGTCAGGAAGCGCTGAATGCGGCGAGCCCGGGCAACCAGTTGTTTGTCCTCGTCGCTCAGCTCTTCCATGCCCAGGATGGCGATGATATCCTGCAGATCTTTGTAACGCTGCAAAATACGCTGGACTTCGCGCGCAACATTGTAATGCTGCTCTCCGACAACTTCCGGGTCGAGCACGGTAGAGGTTGAATCCAGCGGGTCCACAGCCGGGTAAAGGCCAAGCTCTGTAAGCGACCGGCTAAGAACAACCGTCGAATCCAGGTGGGCGAAAGTAGTAGCCGGCGCCGGGTCGGTAAAGTCGTCGGCTGGCACGTAAACAGCCTGCACCGAAGTGACAGAACCTTTTTTAGTAGAGGTAATACGTTCTTGAAGCGCGCCCATCTCGGTTGCTAGGTTTGGCTGGTATCCGACGGCGCTGGGCATCCTGCCAAGCAAAGCGGATACTTCGGAGCCGGCCTGCGTAAAGCGGAAGATGTTATCTATGAAAAGCAAAACGTCAGCGCCCTGGTCTCGGAAACTTTCGGCGATTGTCAGCCCTGTGAGCCCGACGCGAAGGCGCGCGCCCGGCGGTTCGTTCATCTGGCCGAATACCAGCGAAGTATTCTTCAGCACGCCTGATTCCTTCATCTCTATGTATAAGTCATTGCCTTCGCGGCTGCGTTCACCTACGCCGGCAAAAACGGACTTGCCTTTATGGAATTTGGCGATGTTATTTATTAGCTCCTGTATGAAAACGGTCTTGCCGACGCCGGCGCCGCCGAACAGCCCTACTTTGCCGCCTTTGACTATCGGGCATATTAAATCTATGACCTTGATTCCAGTCTCCAGCAGTTCGGTCTTGGTGCTTTGGTCTTCAAGCGACGGCGCGGCAGTATGGATAGAGGACTGGGCGCCTTTGGGCGCTGGCTGGTTATCTATCGGTTCGCCGATAACGTTAAACATTCTTCCCAAAGTTTCATCGCCCACGGGAACGGAAATCGGCTTGCCGGTATCGGTAGCTTCTGTGCCGCGCGATAAGCCGTCTGTCGGGCCCATGGCCACGGCGCGCACAGAATTCTTGCTAAGGTGCTGGGCGACCTCCAGCACTAAAGTCCGGTCGTTGTGCTTAACTTCCAGCGCGTTAAATATAGCCGGCAGGTGCTGGTCGAACTCAACGTCGGCCACAACACCGACAACTTGGGTAATCTTACCCTTCATCATATCCTCCTTTTTCATGCTATTGCCTCGGCGCCGCCAATTATTTCCGCTACTTCCTGGGTAATCGCGGCCTGGCGGGTTGCATTAAGCTCCAGGGTTAGCGAGTCGATAAGATCCGTCGCGTTACGGGTGGCGTTACCCATGGAAACCATTCTCATGGCATGTTCTGATGCCGCCGCTTCTACCCGCGCCCGCCGGAGCGACGATTCAAAATAAAGCCGCAGGGCGCTGTCCAGTACGGCGTTGCCATCCGGTTCAAGCTCGTATGCCACCGGCGGGCCAGCGGTTTTTTCGGCGCTTGCATCAGCATCCACAGGAACAGGCAGCAGCTGAAGTACCTTTACTTGCTGGACCAGCGTTGAGACAGACTGCGTGAAAATTACATACAACGAACTGAACTGGGCCTCATTAAACCCGTCAATTATGGTATTGAGCACCGGAGCGAAAACATTCATGTCAGGAGCATCCTCAACTTTTTCGTAAGTCCCTAGCAGATCAATGTTAGTGCCTCGGGAAAAATGGTGGGCGCCTTTCCGGCCGAATACCACCACCGCCGGCTTAACAGAATTTTTTTCTTCATTGAAAGCCCGCGCCGCCGCGTTAAAAATATTGGCATTATAAGCGCCCGCCAGCCCGCTGTCGCTGGTAAAAATCACATGCAGCTTTGGCCTGCCGGACGCCGGGCTGAAATATGGATGCTGGGCGGCTTCGGGAGTCTTGCTGAGCCGCAGAAGGATAGAAGCCGACGCATCGGCATAAGCCCGTGATTTCTGCGCTGCTTCGGCCACGCGGCGCATCTTGGCCGCCGCAACCAGCTCCATAGCTTTGGTAATCTGCTTGGTGTTGGAAACCGAGCGGACGCGCCGTTTCAGTAATTGGGTCGATGCCATTACTGCTTATCTCCATCCGCGGCTGTCGCCTCAGCCTGGCTTTCGGTTTTTGCGGCTGGCTGTTCAGCGGGCTTTGCGGCTGTCTTGTATTGCTTGGCCACGTTCTCGGCTGCCCTGACAATAGATTTCTTGGTGTCCTCGGTTGCCTTCTCGCCTTTTTGCAGTTGTTCTACCAGCTTCGGATGTTTCTTATCGAGTTCTAACAGGAGGGCGTTTTGCGCGGTTTTTACGTTCTCTATAGGAACACCGTCAAACGCGCCCTGGGTGGCCGCGTAAATACTGGCTACCTGCTGCCAGACGGGCAGAGGGGCAAACTGATGCTGCTTTAGAATTTCGGTGAGCAGCCGTCCTCGGTTGAGGCGATCCTGGGTTTCACTGTCCAAATCGGTGGCGAACTGCGAGAAAGCCGCCAGCTCGCGGTATTGCGCCAAGTCCAGACGCAAACTGCCGGCTACGTCCTTAATGGCCGGCGGCTGGGCGCTGCCGCCGACACGTGAGACTGACAGTCCTACCGATATCGCCGGGCGGATTCCCTGGTAAAACAAGTCTGACTCTAGGTAAATCTGGCCGTCGGTAATCGAAATGACATTGGTTGGAATATACGCGCTGACATCTCCCGCCTGGGTTTCGATGATGGGCAGGGCTGTCAAAGATCCTCCACCCAGGTCGTCCGAGAGCTTAGCGGCCCGCTCTAGCAGCCGCGAATGCAGGTAAAATACATCGCCGGGATAAGCTTCGCGTCCCGGCGGGCGCCGAAGCAGCAGCGACATCTGGCGGTAAGCTACGGCGTGCTTTGATAAGTCGTCGTAAACAATCAATGCATGCTGATTGTTATCACGGAACCACTCGCCGATAGCACAGCCGGCGTATGGCGCCAGGTATTGCAGCGGAGCGGGATCGGCAGCCGACGTTACTACAACGACACTGCTGTCCATGACGCCTTCACGGCGCAGCCGGTCTATAAGGCGGGAAACCTTAGCTCTTTTTTGGGCTACGGCCACATAAATATTAATAATGCCGGTCTTTTGGCGCGATTGGTTAATCATCGTGTCCACGGCTATCGCCGTTTTGCCTGTTTGGCGGTCACCCAAGATAAGCTCGCGTTGCCCGCGGCCGATTGGAACCATGGCGTCTATCGCCGTAATGCCCGTCGGTACGGATTCGTGGACGCTGCGGCGGGCTAAAACGCCGGGAGCAATTTTTTCAATGGCGCCGGTCTCTTTGGCTTTAAGGTCTCCCTTGCCGTCGAGCGGCCTACCTAGCGGATCGATAACCCTTCCGATTAGTTCTTTGCCGACGGGAACGGATAATATCTGGCCTGTCAGCTTAACGCGGTCGCCAGCTTTAACTCCGACGTCGTCATCAAGCAAAACGGCACCTATTTCATCTTCCAGCAGATTAAGCGCAAAAGCCGATATCGTGCCGCCGGAACCTTGGATTTCCAGCATTTCGGCGTAGCCGCAGGAACGCAATCCATAAATCCAGGCAACTCCGTCGCCGACCCTGGTAACAACGCCCGCTGTCTTTTCTTCGCCGCCGGCCTGCAGGCCGGCAATAGAACGCCGTACATCCTCGGCTAAATCTTTTACGTTGAATTTCGTGTCTGCCATGAGTTTAAGCCTCCCTGATATCGTTTAACATTTTCTTTAATGTCATGTCCCAGCTACGTTCCGCCGTTTCTGCCCTCAATCCGCCGATAACTGCCGGGTCGGTTTGTTCTTGGATAACGACAGCCTTCGTGGTTGTAAGTTTTTTCAGCCGGGCGTTAAGCTCGCGCTTGAGCTTCAAAGACAACGGGTAGGCGCTGGTAACCGTGGCGGTCACTTGCAGGCCGCGGTCTTCCAGCTCCCGCCCGATATCGGCAATCAGTAAGTCTGCCTCTTTATGGCGGTTGCCGGCTAATAGTACGGCCGCCAATTTAACTGAAAGTTTTGAAACAGGCGTTTTGGCGGCGAGCTCGTCTACCGCGTAGCGAGCCAGCTGCCGGCGGCTGAAATTAGTCATGTACAAGTTCCTTAATCGCTTTTTCAACTAGCGCCGAATCGCGTTTTTTGTCGATTTTCTGCCCTAGGACTTTTTCGGTCGTAATTACTACTAATTCCGCCAGCTCGCCCCGCAGCTGTTCCTCCAGCTTCAGGCGCTCGTTCCCCAGCTGTTCTTTGGCTTCTTCAAGCAATCTCTGTGCCTGGGCGGCAGCCGAAACTTCGGCCTTGGCGATGATATCCCTCGCCTGGGAGCTGGCTTCCGCGAGCGAGCGGTCGGCCTGCTCGCGCGCCGCTTTCATAATTTGCGCTGATTTTTCCTCGGCTTTGGAAAGCGCTTCTTCAGTCTGTTTGGCATTGGCAAGGCTGTCTTCTACGGCTTTGCGGCGGTCTTCCAATGTTTTCATCAGCGGCGGAAGTACCCATTTCTTGAATACCACCAGTACTAATACGAACGTTATCAATTGGAAAATAAACGATTTCAAATTGATGTTAAACGCGCCAAAACCGCTGGACTGTTCGTCTGCGGCCATGTATATCGGTAAATTCAGCATCGGCGGCTAATCACGACTCCTTTAGGTGGTAAACAGTATTAGCAGTACAAAGGCGAAGTATACGTCTACCAGGCCGATCATGATGAACGCCATCGTCAGGATTTTTCCTTGGACTTCAGGGTTGCGCCCGACTGCGCCAACCACGGCGGCACCGATAAGCCCTACGCCGATAGCGGGTCCTATGGCGCCCAGACCGATGGTGAGCCCTTTAATTAATGACGGATCGACATCTTGCATAAAAACTCCTTTGCTTTAATTAATCTTAATAACATGCTAGCCCTTGGCTGGCGCCGGTTCGGCACCGTGCGTCTCCTCTTCTGTCCCGTGGGTCGTCGACATTACTATATATGAAGCTGTCAGCATCATGAATAGGTAAGCCTGCACAAGCGAAACAAAAATCTCGAGCAGAATAATCGGAAAGGCCGCAGCCCAGCCGAAATTGCCGGCCAAAGCTGATATGGCGAACAACAGCGCTTCGCCGCCGTAAATCACGCCAAAAAGACGGAGGCTTAGCGTAACCAGGCGCAAAATTTCGCCGAACAGCTCATTTATACCGATAAACCAGGTCATAGGATTGGTGAGCTTGCCGGAAAAAAAATGGCGCGCATAACCTCGGAAGCCGATTTCCTTGACGGCGTAATAATGCACGGTCGCAAGCGACAATACCGCCAGCGCCAGCGTGGTGTTCAGGTCGGTTGTCCATGAGCGGAAAAGCGGAACCGCGCCTTCGCCGGAGTTATAGGTGATGGTATCGACGCCGGGCAGCAAACCGCTGATATTACCAACGAGTATAAGAAACAGCAAGCAAACAAGCAGCGGAAAATGACGGAAAGTCTTTTTACTGTCGCCGAAAGTGTCGTCTAACAAGTTGAAAACCATATCTATCAGGCTTTCCACGTAAAACGCCAGCCGGCTCTTAGGCCAAAGCTTGCTTGCCCTGGCGGCCAATCCGAATAGAAAAAGAATAAACAATGCGCCCATCCAGCCGACCAGCATGCTGTTTGTTACTGGCACCGGACCGATGTGGAATAATATTTCAGGGGCCAGCGGTTCAACAACGAACTGCGTGGCAAAGTTAATCATAGGCGGCACCTGCCAACCGACTTGCGTCTACCCAACTGCATTCGGAAATATTGTAACAGCTTTACCTCTTTAGATTCAACAGCTGATAGATGATCCTATTTGCGGTACAATGAGCTTATGTTTCTTGTCGAGCTGTTTAAGTGGTGGTACGGCTTTGGCTGGCTTGATGCCTGGAAGAGGGTGGGCGGTTCGGCCCAAAAAACCGGCAGGCAGTTTTCAATTCCGGTGCTTTTAAAGAACCTATTTGCGCCGTGGAAACAGATAGTTTCGCTGCCCGGAAGATCTCTGGACGATAAGTTCAGGGCGATGGTAGATAATTTAGTTTCGCGGACAATTGGCTTTTTTGTCCGGATGCTCACGCTGATAGCGGCGATGGTCGTAATCTGCCTAAGCGCCGCCCTAAGCCTTGCGCTTGCAGTAGTATGGCCGCTGCTGCCCCCGGCCGCCGTTTATTTTCTGGTAAGGGCAGTAGCAGGCTAAGTTATGGAGCTTAACCTTTCCAGCCAGCGCGCCGCCAGAGCCCGATTATCGGTAGTGTTGCGGCGCTTGGGCGCTTCATGGCTGGTGTATGTCGCCGCGGCAGCCGCGATTACCGCGGCCGGTATGTGGTTTGCCGGTGAATCTGCCAGAGCCGTGAACTTACTTTTGGCATTGGCTTCATTCGGCGCGGTTATCGGATTGTGGTACCGCCGCGATTTGACGGAGCTGCCGCCAAAAGCGCCCGTGCAGTCGCTTGATGATGTTCTTGAGCAGAACCTGCTCGCAAGCTTGAAGAAAAATTCACCGATTACTCCTAAAGATGCCTGGAACGCCGCAGCCGCTGATTGGCGCGGAAGGTTTATCGTTAACCACTTGATAATGCCCGAGCAGCTTTCACAGCTAATGGGGGGCACGGCGGCTGATATGCCGGCCGTTTGGCGTTCTGCCGCAGAAAAGATGAAGAAACAAAACGACAGCGAGCTGCACGCCGGACATTTGGTATCGGCTCTGCTGGAAAGTTCGCCGCCGGCAAAAGAGGCGCTGTTGAAGATTAATATAAAAACCGATGATATTAATGAAACCTTATCCTGGCTAAGCCGCCTGTCGCGGTCGCTTGATGAGCCGCGCCCTTACTTCGGCGGAATTGGCCGCGATTGGGCTTCCGGTTTTACGCCCACGCTTGACCAGTTCGGCCAGAATATCAGCGCGGCCGTTGAGGCAGGCAGGGGACACTTCCATACGCTGGCGCACGGCGATGTGCTGGACAGCTTGGTACATTCCCTCAGCCAGCCGGCCGGTAACGCTGCGCTGGTGGGCCCGGCCGGTACCGGCAAGACTTCGTTGGTTTACGCCTTAGCAGAGCGATTACTGGCCGGCAAGGACAGCAATCTGCAGTATTACCAGATTGTCAGCTTGAACGCTTCGGCGATCTTATCGGCTGCAGGCGACAAAATAGAGAAAATTATGCTGACGCTGTTCAACGAAGCGGTGCATGCGCGGAATATCGTAATATTTTTGGATGAAGCCGAGC
>DASUJO010000039.1:0-17919 GCA_036279215.1 Saccharimonadales bacterium (SeqCode) | reverse complement strand
TTTGCCGTTAATAAACCGACATTTTATAATAGCGCTAGATGGTTTACGGAGCTGCATTATGGAGCTAGGCGAAGCTTTGCGCGATAAGCCAAGGCGCAGCCCTGGTGAGAACCCAGAATATACCAAACGGCATAATATTGTTTCCGAAATAATTCATTTCTATCGCGGCCATCCGGTTGCCCGCAAAAGAATCCAACAATTTGAGTCTCCTAGGTACAGGGATGATAGAAGCCAGCTTATTAACGAGCTTTTTCCTCACGCTTATGCCAGCAAACAGCTTGAGGATAATGAAAGGATATTGTTATTTAGGGATTTAGAAAGCGGAATACAATCGTATCCGCAGCTGTTTAACAATCGGATTCGTAATAAAGTTACTGTAGAGAACAAAATGGCATTGGCTGCCGGCGCCCACACGGTTCTAATAAACGGAAACCTTGGCCTGATTATCAAAGCAATGAGGAATTATTCATATCCGCCCGAGATTCAGGCGGATTTAGCCCAACATGGCGCGATCGGGCTTGATAAAGCCGTAAGGCGCTTCGACCAATCTATGGAACTAAGCTTTTCAACCTATGCATTGCCCTGGGTTAACCAGGAATTAGGCCGGCATTTAACGATGCACCGAGCCATAAGAATCCCGCATCAAGCTGAAGCGCGCCTAACTAAAATGCGTTCAGTTTTGCCTGAGCTTGAACAGAGTTTAGGCCGTCCGCCAAGCATAGACGAATTATATTCCGCTTTAAAAAAAGTTGTGGCTTCGTCTGACAAAAGGTTCTCCAGAAACAGTGTTGTAGATATGGTAAGCAATCAGCAGCCTCTTACGCAGCGTATATCTTTAAACGAGCCGCTAGATGAGCAGGCCGAAGATAGCATAGACCTGATTGGCGTCTTGCCGGACCACAATTCCCCCGATCCGGTTGAAGTTTTACAGCCGGAATCGGCCGCCCTTAGTTTAGACCAGGAACTATTAATTAAAGAGGTAGCCGAAAAAGCTGGCCTTCAGCCTTCTGAAAGCAGAATTTTCAGCTTTTTATCGGGCGTCGCCTTAAGCCAGTTGGAGGGCAAAGAAATACCCACGGTTAGCGGCCCCAGGCCGTACGACGAATTGATAAACCGGGTACCGCCCGGCGGCCTGCAAGAAGGCGCGCTAGCAGAGATGCTGGGGATAACCCAAGACAGGATTAATAAAGCTAAAATCAGCGCTATTTCAAAGCTTCGCGCAGTAGTTGTTGCCGAAAGTTTAGTATACCCGGAGACTATACCTGATTCCGACGCTGCCTAGTCTTGTAAGCTAGCTCCCTTTTGTAATGCCCTAGGTGTTCTATATATTTCTCATAAGTTTTGAACAGGCTTGAGTAGTGCACGTTCGGCGGCATTACTTTCAGCAACTTCCCTTGCTGCTGCAGGTATTCCACCAGGCAGTAAAAGTCACCGTCGCCGCTGATAATTATGGCTTTATCGTATTTCTTTATTTCTTTCATCGCCCAAAGCACCAGTTCGGCGTCGACGTTGCCTTTGACCGATTTTTTATCATCGTTTTCCGGTTTTTCCGAATTGTCGCGAGGCCGCGTCATATCAAGCGTCGGTTTTAAGACTATGGCATAGCCGGCGTCGTGCAGGAATTCATACATATCCTCATATTCCGGCACATATCCGATAAACATGTACGCTTGTGTTACTCCATAGCGGTCTTTCAAGAAACGGCGGAATTTGCGCCAGTCCATTTTCCATCCGAACTTTTGGGTGCTTACGTTTACGTTTTGGCTGTCTATGAATGCGTATACGCGTTTTTTGCTTTTTGTCTCCATTACATCCCGTTCACTAAGTTGAGGATATTACCGTCCGGGTCTTTGAACCACACGGCGCGCAAATCGCCCATAACATGAACGTCGCCTTCCAAAGTGGTGCCTGGCAAATTATCGTAGTGCTCGAACGTCACTCCTTTGCCCTTCAAATCGTCTGCTATTTTATCAAGGTCTTCGCCGACTCCCCAAGCGGCATAAGTGGCTTTATTGGTGCCAGCGAATTCCGACGGGTATACGAATATACCGGAATCGCCGCTTTTATACATTACGCCGTCCGGCCCATCCCTGTCCTCTTTAAGCCCTAGCGTTCCGCCATAGAATTTCTTGGCGGCCGCCATATCTTTTACGGCAATCGTCGCCATAGCAGGTTTATCTCCTAACATACCCACTCCTCCATTAATACTCTTTAAGTATACTCCTAAATATCCAGTTCGGACCGTATCCAGCGGTCGGGTTCGACGCCAAGATCAGCGCAGATGCTATTCGCTTCCTTTGCCGAAATAAGCGCTTCTGATTTTTTTGTTTCCGACTGCACAAGCATTTTCGTGCCGATTAGCGCGCTTGAAGTCGTTGCTGTAAAAACTGTACTCCAGGTTTCTAATTCGCCGCCTACGTGCCCATACTTGAATAAGGCATACGCTCCTAAAATCGGTGCTAAAAACGCCGGGATTGCCGCCCTGTTTGCCAGTTTTTCAATTCTTTTACGGTCTTTATAATGCGACTCCAGCTCGTCTAACATTTTGAGGTTTTGCATCCTCAAACTATAAATTTTCTCTGGGTCGTACTTGTCCATAATCCTTATGCGGTTTCTTCTTCGCGGATATCAGCGTATTCAGCTTGGCCATTAATGGCTGGCTGCTCAACAGGAAGCAGCTCATCTAGAATTTTTTCGTTGGCTTTACGAAGCCCATTGTTCTCGCGTATCACCCAGGAGAGGCTCAAAGCGAATACTCCCTCTGGTACAACTTCGCCGTTGGCCCGTATCTGGCGGGCTTCTTGGGCGAGTTGCATAATCTGTTCTTCGCTGAAATCTTTCAGCATGCTTTCGAATTTAGACATAACGAATCCAACCGGAATTACTAATATTATACCAGAGTTTTGGCTTTAGTCCAGTTTTATCGTTTGGTTTGGACTGGTGCTCCGCGAAAACAAGCGATTGAATACGGATACTCGTGGTTAATCACATAATGGTACATATTTACCGTTTTGCCGTCCCATTGGATTTTGCTTGTCATACCATGGCACTCATCCAGTTGGCTGTTGGTAATGATATTGCCGGATGAATCTTTATTGCCGTATATGCCAAAACCATCTAGGGCATAGCCAAGGAGCTGATTATTTCCTTCGTTTTTCTCCAAACAGGTGCTAAGCGAGTGGTAGTGGTATATACCCTGCATTTGCGGATGGCCGTCGCATTTGTCCTGGACTTCATGCGCCGCTGCGTCTCTGCCGGCGGCATCTAGAGCGTTAAAAAGCGCCACGCCGTTAGTCATATAGCCGATTTCTCCTAGGCCCACACAAGTGGGCATAGAGGCAGCGGCCGGGTTGGCCGGCAATGATGCCAAAACAGTCTGGGCTTGAATGCTGTTAGGGTTACGGTCGTAGGCATAAGCATCCGTACCCGCTTTAATGGGAAAAATTCCTGTCATTGTGTCCACCGGCAAGCCGTTACCGCTAATTATTCTTTTATCGCCTTGTTTAGTAATTGCTACTTTGGCGTTGGGCCAGTCTACACTGCCTTCAACCGTCGGCTTGGCCTCTAGGTTCCATGTGCTTCCCGATATCCATCCGCCTGAATGCATCGCTCCGCCGCCGCGGAAATTATCAGTACAGGAAAACACATAGCCTTTTTTGGCGCCCGATGTAGTTACTTTGCCGTCGCCCAGAGGTAATTTTGTAAGGTCTACTTTTGTTGTCGCAGAATTGTCTTGAGCTGCTGTGGCGGCTGGAACGTTCGAATTTATAAGAGCGGAATCGTCGTGCATACCCTTTTTCCAGACGTAGTAGGCGGTTCCGATGAAGGCTGCCAGTAAAAGCAGCAGAATTATCGCCGCGGATACGGCAAATCCGTTTTTTGATATTTTTTGCGGATTCTTTTTCATCATTATTTATTATGGTGCATAATTTACTGTTTTATCTGCGTGTTCGGCAATTTTACTTTTATTTGGTTTAGATCTTGCTGGCTTAAATTTTGGTTTCCGCTTAAATCCAAGAGCTGAAGTTCGGTTAAATTGCCGAGTTCTAAAGGCAGCCCGGTAATTCTATTATTGGAGTAATTTATAACTTTAAGACTGGTCATCTGGCCGATTTCGGCTGGAATACCCGTCATACGGTTATTGCTGACATTTAATACTTCGAGCTTTTTCAAGTTTTTTATTTCTGCCGGCAAAGCACCGCTAAGCTGGTTATTAGATAAGTTGAGAGAGGTAGCATCAGTATGATTTAATATTTCCTTTGGAAATGCCGTTAAGCCATTATTGGAGTAATCCAAATTTGTACCAGACGTCGGAAGGTTTGTATTGCTGGTATTGGATGAGGGCGCATTATTGGAAGTGCTATTGTTGTTAGTTACAAGATAAACCGTAAAACCGCCGGCGATGGCTGCCAGAACAATGGCTATCAATAACACTGGTCTAGATACCATACTCTAATTATAAACCCCGGGAATGCTTAACCCCATTGTTTCAGCCGGGGATAATTTGTTAACTATTCCCTGCTAGAAATATAGAAATGGCCGGCATCTTCGTATGCTTGAGCCCGTGCGTCAATAATACTTTGCTGTGCTTCTCTGTGAGATATAAAGTTTTCAAATGCCGGATCGCGCAGCATTTCAGCCCTTACATCATCCGTCGCGTGGTCAAAAATTACCGCTTGCCGGGCCAATTCATCATCACGCCTGTCCATCTCTTCGATAAGCCTTGCTATATCATCTGGCTCTATATTCGGGGTGCTGCTTCTCTGTTTTTCCATATTCTATATACTACGCCGGCTTTAAAAAGATAGTTCCGTAATTTTCTTGCGCTCTTGCTCAGTAGTGTCGCGGTTGCGGACGGTAACGGTTTCATCCACAAGCGTGTCAAAATCTACAGTAACGCAATACGGCGTGCCGATTTCGTCCTGACGGCGGTAGCGCTTGCCGATGTTGCCGTTGTCGTCCCACATCACTTCCCCATCGACGCTTTTTTGAAGAGACTTGTAGACCTCGCGGGCTTTGGCCACAAGCTCGGGTTTATTTTTAAGCAGCGGGAAAACCGCTACTTTGACCGGCGCTAATTCTTTTGGCAGCTTGAGATATACGCGCTTTTCGCCCTCGACTTCGTCTTGCATGTACGAATTGCTTAAAACGGCTAAGAAGTTACGGTCAACACCGAAAGTCGGTTCGATGACATGCGGGATAAACGGTTCGCTGCCGTCTTTTGGACGGTAGTTCATATCTTTGCCTGAATGTTCCTGGTGATTTTTAAGGTCAAAATCGGTTCGGTAAGCCAGGCCGCCGACTTCGTCAAATCCTAAACTCGGAAAATCGTACAGAAAGTCGATGGTGCGCTTAGAATAGTGGGCGCGGTCTTCGGCCGGTACTTCTGCTTCTTTGATTTTGTCTTCTGGCAGACCGATATGCTTGAACCATGAATGCATGTCTTTGCGCCATTTATCGAACTTCTCTTCCCACTGGCTAGGATGTAGAAAATATTCAAACTCCATAATTTCGAATTCCCGGGTGCGGAACAAAAAGTCGCGAGGGCTGATTTCGTTGCGGAATGCCCTGCCAACCTGGGCTATTCCAAACGGTATATTCGGGCTGAAAGTATCGACAACGTTTTTAAAGTTAACGAACATGCCTTGGGCTGTTTCCGGCCGCAAATAAGCCGTGGACGCTTCGTCGTCAACCGGCCCGACTGATGTTTTAAACATCATGTTGAACTGCCGCGCCTCGCCGAACGTATTTTCTTTGCCGCATACGGGGCACTTGTTTTTATCAACGTGGTCGGCGCGTAATCTGCTATGGCAATTGCCGCATTCCACCAGCGGGTCGCTGAAGGTATCGGCATGGCCGGAAGCCTGCCATACTTTGGGGTTCATCAATATTGCCGAGTCTATCTGATACATGTCGGCCCAGCCGTCCACGAAAAATTTCAGCCATTGGCTGATTAAATTGCGCTTTAGCAATGTGCCCAGCGGGCCGTAATCGTATGTTCCAGACAGGCCGCCGTATATATCTGAACCCGGATAAATGAAACCCCGCCGCTTTGCCAAGCTGACGATATCTTCCATACTCGCCTTTTTGTCCATCGTTTTAAATTATATAAGATTTTATGCTTACACCCGAACAAAGTTGGTTAGCATAGACTGTACAAGCGGTTGCACGGCCGCCAATTGCTTTTTTGAGTCCTTGACCCTATGCATAATCCTAGGCGCGGCGGCTGCCAGGCCAATCCGAATATATTTGATCGGCTCCGGGCCAAATTCTCCATCGGAATCAGCCACAAAACACATCCTCTCCAAATCAAAGTTATATTTGGATTCGGCGCTTAAACTTCGGCCTTCGCTATCCGTTTTGAGATTAGGTGAATGGCCGCCCAGCTTAAGCAGCTGCAACTTGAACCACAAATCAGTATGCTCGGGCGGAATTGCTGAATCATTTATAGCCGATAGTGTTTTTTCCAGCAATTCAAAATAGGCCTCGTCTGTTTTTTCTTCGGTTGCGCGGTTTAAGATTCTCATATGTTCATAAGCCGCGTTTGTGCGCGAAATATCTTTGACAATATATCCGAAATGTTCAGATAGCCGCGCCGACGTGATGGTATGCATCTCGCCCCTGCCGGCAACCAGTGTAAGATCTGTTATGCTAAACAGCTCCAGCGCTCCGGCCAGTTTGGCGCCGGCTTTACGGACACCTTTGGCAACCGCCTTTACTTTTCCATGGAGCGGCGTAATAAACGTAATGATTCGGTCTGCTTCACCGTAATCAGTCCGTGATAATATAATGGCTTTAGTGTTAAATTGCCGTGATTCCCAAGCCATGGGTACTTAAGCGGCTGCCGGCATCAGGATGCGTTCGACAGAGGCGGCCAGCTCGGCAAGCGAGGTATTTGGCTTATAGTGATAAGCTTCCAAAGACAAGTGCTCGAACCCGCTTAGAGCTTCTTTTAGCTCTTCGGCCGACAGGCTGCAATAAATTACCACCGGTATCTTGCGCCAATCGGGATAACTGCGGAATTCGTATAAGAATTCAACACCGCTGTGGGCGGCTAACATAATGTCCAATACGATAAGCTCCGGCAGTTCTTTATCTGCCAGGTCAAGAGCTTCCTGGGGATCAACCTGCCAATCAACCGTATGCCCGGATTCACTTAAAACTTTGATCGCGGCGGCTGCCAATAGAGCGTCTGATTCAATAAGCAACAGTTTAGCCATCAGACAAATTGAAGCTGTTTGCTTACAGGAATAGTTGTTGCGATGCCGTGCATACCGCCGTGGGCCGCCGCCCGCAATGGCTGCCACATCGTAGCGCATAGCATATCGGCAATTAGAACGCCGCCGGCGCTGCCCGGCGGCAGCGACGGCAAAGGCTGGCGGGCGCGTCCGGCCAGCGAGCGGGCGCTGCGCAGCGTTTTGTCGCTTAGACCTTCAATGCTGCTGTAAACCCCGGTTGAAATAACACTCTCTGAGCCGCGCCGCGCGCCAAGCAGCAAGCTGTAGCGCTTTTGGCGCACTTGTGCTGCCTGGGCGCGGATTAAGCTGGCCGACAGCACGCTGATAGCCACGTGAAGGCTGGGCTGATGAGTCAATACCGGTGTTAGTTTGCCTGATACATCAACCCTAAGATCGGTAGCGTATTTCTTGGCATAAGGAGTCAGCTCATGCGCTACATCCTGCAGTACGCTGCCGATAGCTACCGGTTCGTAAGACAAGCTTTCTAAATCATTATTGGCGCGCAGGGCTAATTTGTAAGCATCTATCAGCTGTAGGCCGTTGTCTACGCTCAGCATCAACTGGCCGCGTTGGCTGCCGGTTTCCAGGCCATTCCTAATCTGCAGCAGCGGCAGCGCCAAATCGTCGCTCAAAGCCGCAAGCAGCGCCTGCATCGGATTTAATTTACCGGCAGAGCCGGATGTTTTTTTCCTCATACCCCGAAAGTCGGCCCGATTACAATACGCCTAGTATAACATCGCCCCGGCACCGGCACTACGGCCAACTAGGGTGAAAAAGTCAGCGTTTTCAGTACGGTATTGTTAAAATCGTCCAGATATTTGTTTGATTCGGTGTAAATTTTAAGGGTTTTGTCGCGGACTTTTATGATTACCATCGAGCCGTTTAGGTTCTGTTCTATCTGTCCGTCAAACTTTATACCTGTCTGTACATCATGCTTGCCCTTCATTTGCGGCGGCACGTAAGCAGAGGCTTTTAAATTCCCTTGGGTTATCAGCGAATCAAACTGCTTAACAACTTGGTCGTAATCGGTATCTAAAAGTTCAAGCCGAAGGGCGAACGCCGTCGGCGATTGCGTGCTTCTGGTCGTAGATGGCACTACATCAGGGAAAAAGTAGCCGTTTATCGGCGAGTTTGAACTGCTTTGGTCAACATACGCGCTCCAGGTCTTGGGGTATTTGAACTGTATCGAGCCGTAAGTAGCCGAACCTTTGAACGTCTTGTTCGGTGATTTTTCGCGCTCAGCAAACTTCTGGTTAAGCTCGGTTTGCTGGGCGGCTTTGGCTTTGGCCACTTCCTCTTGGACTTTTGCGTCGAATTTGGTTTTGTAATCCTGATTCTGCTGGTAAAGGCTCCAGGCAAAAGCGCCTGCCCCTATCAGCGCAAGTACCAGGATTATGTTGAGCAGCAGCGCCATCACGCCGCCGTCTTGATTGTATTTTTTCATGCCTCTACGCGCTTATGGTAAATAAATTAGCCGGCTTTGTAAACATAGAGGTATAGCCCGCCCTTGCGTTTAACGGGCCTTTTGCCGGGTATTTCGAAGGCGTTGCTGACCAGTTTTATGGTTTTACCGCCCGATTGGCGGCTTATCATCTTATCAAGGCGGAACATAAAATGTCCTATCAAAAACACGAATACGCCGTCGGCGTCAGAAATATCGGCGTTCCAGAAATTAGCGCATCTAACTTTAACCTTGCCGCTATAGCGCCGGGTGCGCAGCCAGGCATATAAAGCCAGCAGCGGGTTAAGCTCGTAGCCAACGGCTTCATATCCTCGCTGAGCGGCTGCCGACAGCATCCGGCCGTCGCCGCAGCCCAGGTCAACAAAGACCTGCCCCGGCTTGAGCGCCAGCAGCTCAAAGACATCATTGCGCGGTTTTTTAAGCGTTGGCAGATACGGCGCGCCGAACAAAAGCACAAAGCCGAATATTATTACAAGGGCGGCGGCCAGCAGCGCCAGTATTATCATTTATCAGATGGTTTAGGAGCCAAGCCTTCGCGGATAGCTTTGTGGTAGAAGAAATAGCCCGGTATAAGCTGTATGGCCATGTTAAGCACCCTATACATTATCGTAACCGGAATAGACAGCGACGCCGGTACGCCGGTTGCCGCCAGCACGCCTGTCATCAAAGCTTCGTATATGCCGATACCCGCCGGTAACACCGATATCAGGCCGGCAAAATTTGCGATGGCATAGGCCAGAATAACCGAGCCGATGTTAACGTACTCGCCAAAAGCGACATAAACAACGTAAAGCGTTGCGACCTCAGTTAAATTTGCTATGGTCGTATAGATGAACGGCATCTTAAGTTTGCGCCAATTGCGCTTCAAGACCATGTAGTTTTCATGAAGGTCGCCGAAGGCTTTCTCGGCGTTTTCCAGGCTGATTGTCTCTTTGTAGTTTCGCCTGAAGAAGTGTATTACCGAATTTGTAAGGCGGGTAAGAAAAAGCATGCTGGAGCTTATCCGGCTGCGGCTTTCAATGATATAGATGCCTATTAGCGTTCCGACGACCAGAAGCGTAATCAAAGCTCCGGCCACCAGCATCACGAAATTATTAACGTGGCCGCGGGCGGCCAGCGCTATAACGCCGAAGATAAGCAGCGGCTGGAAACTTACGTATAAAAGCAGCAGTTTCATTATCTGCGAGAGGGTTGCTTTGGTGCCGCTTGTTCCCATACCCCTCATCCGTACCGAAAAATAAGATATTCCGCTGACACCGCCGCTAGGTAGGATATGGTTGACGAAATTAAGCTCCAAATTAAGCTTGTACATCGGCCAATAGCGGACTTTTTCGCCCAAAATATCAAACAGGCTGCGGTAAAGCCTTACGTAAGCATCGTAATTGAGCATCTGCAGCGGAATCATCAGCAGCAAGGCGGTTGCGTTCACTTTGCCTAGATTGTTCAACACGTCGGCTATAGCGCCGCGAAGTCCGTATATAAGCAAGCCCAGCAGAACGAATGTAGCGATGGTTATAATCAGACGCCAGCGGGCGTTCTTGTTTTCACTCATATACGGGGTCTTTGCAACAAGATATAAATCGGCACCTTAACATATTACAATAGATTGGATATGAAAAACCCGGAGGCCAAGAGCCTGTGTATTTTGGGCCGCCAGCCCCAGCTTGGCGTTGCCGAGCTTGAGAGCATACTTGGAGCTGAACATGTATTGCCGATAGACGGCGCTGTACTTAGCGACATTGATGCCGGGGATATAAATTTCAAACGGCTGGGCGGAACAATAAAAGTCGCGCGCATACTAGATAGGATTGATGCCTCCAGCTGGCAGGATGTTAATAAATATATCCTTAATTCCCTGCCGCCCCACCTGGAAAAAGCCGAAGGCGGCAAATTTACGCTTGGCGTCAGCTGCTACGGTATAAGCGCGCCGGTAGCGGATTTGAACCGAACATTAATGGCGCTGAAAAAACGCGTTAAACGGCCGCTGCGCATTGTACCGAACAAACAGCCTGAACTTAACAGCGCCCAAGTATTGCATAACAAACTGACCAAAAAAGGCGCGTGGGAAATCTGTTTTTACCGTTCCGGGCGTAGTGTTCTGGTTGCCCAGACGTTTTTTGTGCAGGATATTGACAATTATGCCGCCCGCGACCAAGCGCGGCCGGCCCGAGATGCCAGGGTTGGCATGCTGCCGCCCAAATTGGCACAGATACTGATAAATTTGGCGATGCGCTCACCGGAGACCAAAAAGCCAAAAGAGAGCCTTAGCCGTTTTTTAATTCTTGATCCTTTCTGCGGTACGGGCGTTGTTCTGCAGGAAGCATTAATGATGGGCTACAGAGCTGCTGGCTCTGATATTGACCCGAGAATGGTTGAGTATACCAGGCGCAATATCCAATGGCTTTTTAAGAAATATCCGGCTCTATCGGGTTCATTCAGCGTTGAAACAGCTGATGCCACTTCCGCTAAATTCCAAATTTTTAGCGGCTTGGTATCTGAGATATACCTAGGCAGGCCGCTTAACCAATTACCCCCAAAGGATAAATTGGACAAAATTGTGGCTGATACTAATAAGATTAGCGAGATGTTTTTAAAGAACCTTTTGCCGCAAACTGACGGCAAGCGCAGCATCTGCTTAGCTGTGCCAGCTTGGCGCCAGCCGGACGGAAAGCTCGTCCATCTGCCCGTTCTTGCCAAATTAACAGATATGGGGTACAATGTTGTGAAGTTTAAGCATGTTCAAAGCGAGGACCTGGTTTACTTCCGCGAAGGACAAGTCGTCGCCCGGCAATTGCTAGTATTAAGGAAAGCGAATAAATGAGTAAGACCAAAGCAGGCGGTACCAGTAAAAACATCCACGACAGCCCCGGCCAGCGGCTGGGAGTTAAGGTGTTCGGCGGCTCAAATGTAAAGACTGGCGACGTGTTGGTGCGCCAGGTCGGGCTTAGCAAGCGCGCCGGCGCCGGCACATTCGTTTCACGCAATTTTACAATCCACGCCGCCAAAGACGGCGTGGTGCAATACAAACAGCGGCGCGTAAAAGGTTTTAGCGGCCGCAGCAAGCCCCGCACAGAAGTTACCGTAGAATAAAAGATCTATTTCTTATTAACGCAGGCTTTGATAAACCCGACATATAGGGGGTGCGGGCGGTTTGGGCGGCTGCGGAATTCAGGATGTGCCTGTGTGCCTACAAAGAACGGGTGCCCCGGGGCTTCTACCATTTCGACCAAAGAGCTGTCCGGGCTGGTTCCGGATATTACCAGTCCCCAGTCTTCGAACCTGTCGCGGTAAACGTTATTTACTTCATAACGGTGCCGGTGGCGCTCAATTATTTTTTCTTGCCCGTAAAGTTTGCGGGCTTTGGTGCCCCTGGCCAGCACGGCTTCGTAATTGCCCAGCCGCATCGTTCCACCGGTATTTTCTTTGCCTACTTGCTCGGCCATCGTACTAATGACCGGGTCAGGCGTCTTGCCGTCAAATTCGGTTGAGTTGGCTTTAACCAGCCCGGCGCGCCTGGCCATCGCCGTAACCGCCATCTGCATACCAAGGCAAATGCCTAAGTATGGGATTTTATGCTCATACGCGAAGCCGGCGGCATGGATTTTGCCTTCGCCGCCGCGCGAACCGAATCCCGGCAAGCCGACCAAGCCGTCAAATTCGGATAGGCGTTCCCGGGCCTGCTTATCCTTTTCCAGCGCTTCGGCATCGACCCACACCAGTTCCAGATTCACATCATTAGCCCAGCCGGCCGCTATAAGAGCTTCGCTGAGCGACATATAAGTATCCTGGTTATCCAGGTATTTGGCTACCATGCCGATCTTTACACTCTTGCGGTATTTTTTAAGCGCGCTTTTTACCACTCTCTGCCATGATTTCATTTCCGGTTTTTCAGTTCTGAGCGACAGGTTACGAAGTAATACGTCAGCGATTCTAGCTTCTTCGAGAGTTAAAGGCACCTGGTAGATTGTAGGCGCATTTGGCATCAGTACGATCGCATCCTGGCTGACGCCGCTGAACAGACTCAGCTTGGCGACTGCCGACTTTGGCGGTTTGACTTCGCTGCGCGCCACTAAAACATCGGGCACGATTCCCAGACCGCGCAGCTCCCTGACCGAATTTTGGGCCGGTTTTGTCTTGAATTCCCCGCTGGCTCCCAGATACGGGATATAGACAACGTGTACGAACTGGCAGTTTTCCGGGCCGAGCTTCAGCCCCATCTCGCGAATCGCTTCTATAAAAGACAGTGATTCGTAATCGCCTACAGTTCCGCCTATCTCAACGATATGAACGTCGTAGCCGCGGCCGGTATTTGATATTGCTTCTTGGATACTGTTTGTTACATGCGGAATAATTTGTACGGTTTTGCCCAGATACTTGCCTGCCCGTTCATCGGCGATTACTTTGCCAAGAATCCGGCCGGACATCAAGCTGCTTGCCGAAGTCAGCTCCATATCCAAAAAGCGCTCGTAATGCCCAAGATCCAAATCGGCTTCAGCGCCATCCGCGGTAACGAATACCTCGCCGTGCTCCGCCGGGTTAAGCGTGCCGGCGTCCACGTTAAGATATGGGTCGCACTTTTGGATGTTTACCGAAAGTCCGCGGGCTTTAAGGGTGGTGCCGATGGAGGCGGCGGTGATACCTTTACCGACGCCCGATAACACGCCGCCGGTAACAAAAATAAACTTTGTCTGCGTTTTTTTCGCAGGCACCGCTTCCTCCTTTATCTGGCTACGATTCTAACAGATTAGAGTTTGGCGCGCAAAAGCTCGTAGGCTTTGTCTTTTTGGTTATCTTTGTCCGAGCCGGCTGATGTTTGTACAGCCTTGACTTCGGTATCCGGTTTGATTCCCTGCTTATCGATGTTTTTGCCGGCAGGTGTATACCAGCGGGCTATAGTTACTTTTAGCTCAGATCCGTCTCCAAGATGCAGCACTTCTTGCACGCTGCCCTTGCCGAAGGATTTCGCTCCCACCAGCGTGGCCGCCTGATTGTCGCGCAAGGCACCGGCCAGGATTTCTGAAGCGCTGGCGCTGCCGCCATCTATCAGTACCACCGTCGGCAAGCCCTGGAATTCACCTGAACCGCCGGATGTTCTGGTTGAAAGAACTTCGCCGCCGCGCCGCTCGCTGACTACAGTCTTGCCTTTGGGAAGCCACATACCGGCGATGTCCACCGCGCTGTCCAGGTAGCCGCCTGGGTCGCTGCGAAGATCCAGAACGATGCCTTTTACCGATTTGGCTTTAAAATCTTTGGCCGCCTGCCTGACCAGCCCAACCGTATCATCGCTAAATTGGCTGACCTTCAGATAGCCGATCTGGCCGTCAACCTTATGCTCCGCGCTGGGAACTTTAATTTTGGCTCGGGTTATCGTGACGTCAAACGGCTGGCCGCTGCCACGAATAATAGTGAGCTTGACTTTGGTGTCGGCCGGGCCGCGTATTTGCCTTACAACCGCGTCCAGGCGCATACCGGTCGTTATCCGGCCGTTAACCGCCGATATGATGTCTTTGGGCTGCAAGCCGGCTTTGGCGGCCGGATAGCCGCTTAGCGGCGACACTATGACGATATTATTATCCTGGTCGCTGCCCAGCTCGGCGCCTATGCCGGTAAAGCTGCCGGATAAGGCTTGTTCAAAGTCTTTGGCGTCTTTGGGGCTGAAATACTCTGTGTATGGATCGCCGGCGGCGCTCACCAGCCCGGTCTTAATACCGTTAAGCAAATCGCCTTTGTTCAGTGAGCCGTCAAAATTCTTATTAAGCAGGCTGTATAGCTCGTCTACGGATGAATAATCGAAGGTAGAAGCCTTAGCGCCCGAAGGGCTATAACTAAGATTATCAATATGGATATCGCCGCGTCCGACCGCCACGCCGGCGCCAAAGAATACCAGCGCGCCAAAAACAATGACAAACGCTTTCAGTACTGGCCTGAACCTGCGCTGCCGTTCAGGGGCGGATTGGTGATTGTCCACTATTTTTGCCTGTTCCTTAGGTAATCGTAACTATTATAGCTTACGCTAATTAAAGCGTTATAAGCCTAAATGACACTGAAGCTATTAGAAGTAAACAAACACCAGCCCGGAAGGGTTGATGACGTTCACATCGTACTTGCCGGTACCAGCCCGGTTGTAGTCGCTGACGGTAATCGTACCGTCGCCGTTAACTTTCTCTACGAACATCACATGGCCGTAATAGCCGTAATTGCTGACAGCCGCCGCTCCTTGGCGGGGTGTTGAGCTGACCGTATATCCGTAGCCGGGAGCCCGGTCATCCCATTGCCTGGCGTTTCCAAGGCCGGAGGGCACGAAGCCGCCGTTAGTCCGCACGCGCCAGGCTACCCAGTCGGTGCAGTTTCTAAATCCATAGCCGCCGGTGTTCCAGTTGTATACCGAACCGTTTTCCGCCCAGTCATAGTTAGGGCACCAGCCGTCTACCTGGCCGGTGTGAATACACTTGGCATAGCCCCATGGATAACCGCCGCCGCCGATCTGGCCGCCGCTGCCGCCGAACCGCCGGATGTTTTCCAGCGCTTGCTGGCGGTACAAGTCGGCAATCTTGTTCTTATTCTTGCTGATTTTGGAGTTAAAGGCCGCTTTTTGGTCGACGGTATAAGACAGCAGCCGCGACTGTTCATCCTGCGCGGCGTTAAGTTCGGCTTGCTGGTTCTTTTGGTCTTTGATGCGGGCTTCCAGCTCTCGCTGCTTCTGTTCAAGCGACAGCTTTAACTGGGCAATCTGGTCTACCAGCGTCTTAATTTTGTTTTGGACTATACTTCGGGAAACTTCTTTGTTAACAAAATCGCTTATGTCGCGGCTGGCAGCCAGTATCTCCAAGGTAGAAATCTGGCCTTCCAGGTACATCTGCTTTATATTCTCGCCCAACACATCTTTCTGGTGCGCCAGTTCAGCTTCCTTTTGCTTGATTTCGGCTGCCAGCTTATCGCTGGCTTTCTGGTTGGCGACAATCTGCTGCTGCAAACCGTTTATCTGCGCTTCCAGTTTATTGATAGCATCCTGGTAGCTGTCCGCTTGCGACGTCAGTTCATCAACCTGGCTCTGGTAGCTGGCGTTCTGGTCTTTTAGGTTATCAATCTGGACATCGAACTTATCGGCGCGGGCGATACCGCTATAAAATCCGGCGCCTACAACAGCCACTGTTAAAACCACTGCTGTTAGCAGAGTCTTAAAGTTCCTGATCCGGCTTTTGGCTTTTGCGGGCATTTGATTGTAGGGCGTTTTTGTTTTTAGCTTGAGCGGTTTAATCGTACCATACCCCCCTGCTTGCATGCAATAGCAGCAAGTTTTATATGTTGTTAATAATTTAAACGGTTATCAGCGATCTTTGTTATTTACTATGGACTTTGAGGTACCGCCTGGTAGCTACGGCTGAAGAAGCGGCCCCAATGAGTATACCAACCGCGATTTGTGCAGTCAAAATTATCCAAAGGTTATCCCTGAAGAAATTGTTTGAATAATCAATATCAAGCAGGCCCAGGCTGCTGGCTTCCAGTGTGGAGCTGGCTATAGCAAACAGCGATGCCACCACGATCAGCGAGATTATGGCGGCGACGGCGCCGTAGAGCATCGTCTCGACGATGAACGGCCCTCTTATGTAGCCGGGAGTGGCGCCCAGCAGGCGCATAATAACCAGTTCATCGCGGCGGTTGAATATAGCCATCCGGATGGTGTTGAAAATTATCAGCATAGATATAACCATGAACACCGCTATGCCTGCCACGCCGGCCTGCTGGAAGAAGTGCGTGGCGCTGGTAATCTTATCGATGGCGGCTTTTCTGTCGCCCGAGTAACTTGTGGGGTCGGATTGTAGCGCGGCGATATCCGGTTTATCCAGAAAGGCTTTGATACTGTCAATCTTGTTCGGGTCTGCCGGTTTTATTACTACGGTTGCCGGCAGCGGATTGTCAGTTTCCGAAATAGCCGCCAGCAAATCCTTGTTTGATGCGTTTTGCTCGCGGTATGTCTTAAGCGCCTGCTCTTTGCTGATATATTCCACCGATTTTACGTTTTGTACGCCTTTAAGCTGGTTCATAAAGTTATCTTTTTGTTCGACCGTAACTGAATCTTTAAGGTATACCGACACGTCAATATGGCTGGTGATGTCATCGATGGTATGGCTGAAGGTTGCGTTGGCCACGATAGCGAACAGCAGGATTGTCAGCGTTATGCCCATCATGGCAATAGCGGCAATGGCAATCCAGATGTTGCGGCCAAACGATACGAAACCGTTCTTGATTATCCTTTCCAGTGTTATAAACCGGTGCTCGCTCTTCATCGTTATCCCTTATATTGGCCGGCCGCCCGGTCAGAAACAATTTTGCCGTCGCTGATTGTTACGACCCGCCGTCGCAGTTTATTGACAATCTCTTGGTTGTGAGTGGTTAGCAGCACCGTAGTACCGAACTTATTAATCTTTTCTAATACGGCGATTACGTCCCAGGCGTGTTTGGGATCCAGGTTGCCGGTCGGTTCGTCAGCTATTAGGATCTTCGGCTGGCGGACGATGGCCCGGGCGATGGCCACGCGCTGTCGTTCTCCGCCTGAAAGCTCCAGCGGATAGTTCCTTTCCTTCCCCTTCAATCCCACCACATCCAGCACTTTTGGAACGGTATGCTTTATTTCGTTGCCCGGGATTCCGGCGATTTCCAGAGCAAACGCGACGTTTTCGCCTACCGTTTTATTAAGCAGCAGCTTAAAGTCCTGGAATACCACGCCGATTTTACGTCGCAACAGCGGAATGTCTTTGTCGTTTAGACGGTCATAGTCAATGCCGCCAACGATGATTTTGCCGCTTGTCGGCTTTTCTTCGCGCGTCAGCAATTTGAATAAAGTTGATTTGCCGGCGCCGCTATGCCCGACAATCAATACGAACTCTTTGGGTTCGACGTGCAAAGAAATCCGATCCAAAGCCGGCCCACGACGGTTATAGGTCTTAGTGACCCTGTCGAGTAAAATCATCGTCTAATAGTATAGCAAAAGCTTTTTAAAGTTTTGCCAGCCAGGCGGCAATGATCGGGTCCAAATCGCCGTCAAGGACCTTTTGCGGGTCGTGAGTTTGGTAACCGGTGCGCAAATCTTTAACTATGCGGTCGTCCAGAATATAATTGCGAATTTGGCTGCCAAATTCTACTGCCTGTTTGGGGCCTTTGATATCAGCTAAAGTCTCTGCGTGCTGCTCAAGCTGCAGCCGGGCCAGGCGCGAGCGC
>DASUJO010000038.1:0-2375 GCA_036279215.1 Saccharimonadales bacterium (SeqCode) | reverse complement strand
GGCCATTCCGGCGCAACGGGCCCGATTACACCATCGATTTTCTGCCTTTGGCTGCTAACGCCGTCCACCAGCTTCTCGATAAAGGCCTTATCATCGATAGTTTCTTTATAGCGACCGATATTGCGCGAAAGTACCGCTTTAAGGTCGAACGAGGAGTCTTCCAGTTCATTCCGAAAATCCTCTTCGTACAGCGTTTGCAGCGCTACTATGCGGCCGAGATGGCGGTTGGCACTCATGATACGTTGTTAATACTTTCTTATTGTCACTACCAGTATATCTTATGGTCTGAACGCCCGGATACCGTACGGTATCTTATTTTTTAGAAGCTGCTTTTTCCAACTGGCGCTTGCTGGTGGCGACTTTTACAGGGCTTGTGGCGTTAACTCGCCTGGCCAGTTTTAGCACCAGGTGGCTGCGGCGGTTGCCGGTCCGGCGCGGAGTTGTCCGTTTTTTAGGTTTGCCCATGCAAAAGCCTCCTCTTGGTACCTTAAATTTATACTTGTAGCTTAGGGGTTATTATAGCGACTAACACTTTAGAATACAAGACTTAGCAGGCGGCCCGGGACATACACGGTCTTTTTAATTTTTCTACCGCCAATCAGGCCGACGATTTTTTCATCTGCCTTAGCCGCCGCCACCACTGCCGCCTCATCGGCATCCGCTTCCACGATTATCTCGGAGCGGACTTTGCCGTTGATTTGTATGGCTATAGTAATGGTGGCTTCGGCTACCAGGGCTTCATCCCATGCCGGCCATTTGCTTATATGCACCGAACCGCTTTGCCCTAACTCTTCCCACAGCTCTTCAGAAATGTGCGGAGCGAACGGGGCCAGCAGCTGGGTCAAAGCTATCAGCGCTTCCTGCCAGGTATTGTAGGCAAGCTCGAAATTATGGTCGCTTTTTAGCTTATATAGCTCATTTACGCATTCCATCAGCGCGGCGATAGCGGTGTTGTAGCCCATTTCATGCAGGTCTTGGCTTACCTTTTTTATGGTCTTATGGATTGCCCGCTGAATCGCCACATCCAGTTCAGCATTATGCGCATCAGTTAGCGGTTTAGCTTCTAAGAATTCAAAAGCCAGCGTCCATACGCGCTGCAAAAAGCGGTAGGTGCCGCCGATGCCTTCAATGCTCCAGCTTACCGCCTGGTCCCACGGGCCGATAAACAGCTCCATTAGACGGATGGCATCGGCGCCGTAGCCTTGGGCTATAAGGTTATCCGGCTCGATGGTATTATTCTTGCTTTTGCTCATTTTCTGGCCGTCCGGCGCCAGAATCATTCCCTGGTTCCTCAGCGAAATAAACGGCTCGTCGAAGTTTATCAAACCTTCGTCATGCAATACTTTGGTCCAGAACCGCGCGTACAACAGGTGCATAACCGCGTGCTCCGCGCCGCCTATATAATCGTCCACCGGCAGCCAGAACCCGGCTTTTTCTTGGCTGAAAGCCGCCTTTTTGTTATGCGGGTCGGCAAACCGCAGGAAGTACCAGCTGCTGCAGGCAAAGCCGTCCATGGTATCGGTTTCACGGGTAGCCGCGCCGCCGCACTTCGGGCACGTTACGTTCACGAATTCCGGAACGTTTGCCAGCGGGCTGCGGCCGTCGCCGCTTGGTTCGTAGCTTTTGACCGCGGGTAATACTACCGGCAAGTCAGCATCGGGTACCGCTACCGCGCCGTCTTTTGGGCAATGGATAATCGGAATCGGCGCTCCCCAATAGCGCTGGCGGCTTATAAGCCAATCGCGGATTTTATAGTTTGTTTTTTCTTTGGCGTCGCCTTGTTTTGCCAAATCGGCAACTATTTTATCGCGCGCTTCAAAGGTGCTGACACCGTCGTATTGCCCTGAGCTTTTAATAACGCCTTCGCCGCTATGAAATGAGTTATTGTCGGCGTTTTCTTCGTCGTATACATGAATAATCGGCAAATCGAATTTCTTGGCAAAATACCAATCTCGTTCGTCGTGCGCCGGCACCGCCATTATTGCGCCGGTTCCATACCCCGGAAGAACGTAATCAGCCACCCAAATTGGCACCCTTTGCCCGTTAGCCGGGTTTATCGCATAAACGCCGGTAAACACGCCGGTCTTTTCACGTTCGGTTTCCTGCCGTTCAATATCGCTTTTGCGTTCCGCGTCTTTTATATACTCAGAAACTTGCTGGCGGTGCCTGGCCGGAATACTTAACTTGTTAAGTATTTGGTGCTCCGGCGCCACCACCAGGAACGTCGCGCCGAATATCGTGTCCGGCCTGGTGGTGAACACTTTGATATTCAGGCCGGCTCCCTCTACTTTGAAGCCGATTTCAGCTCCGCGGCTCTTGCCTATCCAGTTATGTTGCATCGCCTTGATCGCCGGCGACCAATCCAAGTCAGCCAA
>DASUJO010000037.1:0-8726 GCA_036279215.1 Saccharimonadales bacterium (SeqCode) | reverse complement strand
GTCCAGGCCCAAAAAGTGGATGGTATCGCTATCGGCGGGCTGGCGGTAGGCGAAACCCGCAGCGAAATGTACGGCATGCTGGAATATCTGGCTTCTTTATATGATCCCGGAAAAGCCCATTACCTGATGGGCATAGGCGATCCTAAAGATATGCGCTTCGCTATCGAACACGGCATAGATATGTTTGACTGCGTCCTGCCAACCAGGGGCGGCCGCCACGGCACGGTATGGATAACAGGGGACAAGAAACTAAATTTGGGTAATTCGGCCTATACCTCGGATGCCGGACCGATTGATAAAAAATGCGATTGCCACACCTGTAAGACCGGCTACAGCCGGGCCCTGCTGCGGCACTTATTTAAGGTAGGCGACCCGCTGGCCGGCCAGATGGCAAGCATCCATAACCTGCGGTATCTGGCTCGCATCTGCGAAAGCTATAGAGAATAACCCCTGTTTATAGGTCTGTTATCAGGTAATTTACGTAAAGGGTAATTGCGGCGAATGCATCCTTGTCGCCGCTATGTGCAATCGCCTCAGTAATAAGCTGCGATTCCGACATGCCGAAACTATGGGCAACTATAGTTATTTGGTTCATTTGTGCATCCGTAAATAATTGCGTTCCTGCCGGATATTCGAATTCTTTATCCCGTAGCGGTAATTCTTGTGAAGCCGGCTGCACAGATGGTACCGGCCTAAGATATATAAATTCGCCTCTTTCTTTACCAAAACCGCGTTCGGGCATTGTTCCTCCCTTGGTGGGCGGTATAGGATTTGAACCTATGACCTCTTCAACGTCAATGAAGCGCTCTAGCCAACTGAGCTAACCGCCCTTAATGGAACCCAAATAATTATACCCGATAGAGAATTTCATTAGAACTTATCATATGTGAGATATACCAGCGTGCAGGGTATTGCCTTATAACCATATGTGATATAAAATTTAGATGTTCGAGGTTGTGGATAAAGTAACAAAAAAGTGCTAGCCAAATAATGCTAGTACATATATACTCGGACGTAGGTTGAGTTTTGCCGATGTGTTATACATCGAAAAGTAGAGCGGGATTGCGAGGCCGCTCTACTTTTTATTTACGGCAGTCGCAAAATGATATGATAGGCATTAAGAATGGATGAGCATCAGCAAATGGAGGAGAACGACCACCGCCGGCTCGGCCAGGAGCTTGATTTATTCGTATTTTCCGACCTGGTAGGCCCCGGTTTGCCGCTTTGGACGCCAAGAGGCACTGTTCTAAGGGAAGGCCTGGACGGATTTGTGCAGGAAATGAGGGACGAAATCGGCTTTAAGGCGGTTTCTATCCCGCACATAACCAAAAAAGAACTCTACCAGGCGAGCGGCCACTGGAGTAAATTCAGCGATGAACTCTTTAGGATTAAAAGCCGGGAAGGGCATGAATTCGCCCTTAAACCAATGAACTGCCCGCACCACACCCAGATATATGCCTCACGGCCGCGCAGCTACCGTGAACTGCCAATACGCTACAGGGAAACCACAACCAACTACAGGGATGAGCAGACTGGCGAACTGAACGGATTATCGCGCACAAGGGCCTTCACCCAAGACGACGCGCACGTTTTTTGCCGCGAGGAACAGATTGGCGCTGAAGTATCTAATTTATGGAAAGTCATCCAGAAGTTTTACGGCGCATTTGATTTCCCGCTTTCATTGCGGTTCTCTACCAGAGACGATTCGGACGCCTATGTTGGAGACGATAAACAGTGGGAATTCGCCGAGGAACAATTGCGTAATTTCGTTAAAACAGGGCAGCACGACATGGCCGTAGAAGAAGAAGGTGTAGGGGATGCCGCTTTTTACGGGCCCAAACTGGACTTTATGGCTAAGGACTCGCTGGGCCGCAAATGGCAGGTGGCGACTATCCAGCTGGATTTCGCCCAGCCCGAAGGCTTGGACCTGAATTACGTGAACGAGAACGGCGAAAACCAGCGGCCGGTGATGATACATTGCGCCGTAATGGGGTCTATCGAACGGTTTTTGAGCGTCTATCTGGAGCATTCCGGCGGCAAATTCCCGCTGTGGCTGGCGCCCGAACAGCTGCGCGTCGCAACGCTGAATGACGATGCTAACATCTTAAAAATGGCTAAAGACGTTGTAAAAAAGGCACAAGATGCCGGTCTTAGGGCCGAGCTTGACGATTCAAACGAATCGGTGGGCAAAAAAGTGCTCCACGCCGAACAAATGAAGGTGCCTTATACGCTAATTATCGGCGGCAAAGAAGCCGAAAGCGGCAAGTTAGCACCGCGTAATCGCTCAGACTTGCCGGAACTGCCCGAATCTACCGTTGACGAGTTGCTGCAGGCCCTTGCCGATAGAGCCAAATCGCGGAAGTGAAAAGAGCCGACAACGCATTCCGTGACCGGGTGTACGCGGTCGTAGCCCTGATTCCAAAGGGAAAAGTCACTAATTACGGCACGGTGGCGCTGCTGGCGGGCAGCCCGTACTCGGCGCGGCTGGTTGGCGGCGTGGCGCACTGGGGCGACCCGGCCTTGCCCTGGCAGAGAGTTGTTATGAAAGACGGCGGGCTGGCCACCGGCTATCCAGGCGGGACGACCGGCCACCGGACCGCGCTTGAAGCCGAAGGCGTGGAATTCACCCCTGATGGCAAAGTAAATTTAAGTAAGCACTTTTGGGTTCCAAAAGGGGTAGATATTAGTTAGCAGATGGTAAGAAAAAACCAACAACCAATAACCAACGGCCAACTACTAGTCATCGTCGGCCCGACAGCCAGCGGCAAGTCGGCGCTGGCTCTCAAGGCGGCCAGGAATTACGGCGGTGAAATCATCTCGGCTGATTCGCTGACGGTTTATAAGCGCATGGATATAGGCACCGCCAAACCGTCGCCCGCCGAGCGCCGCCAGGTGCCCCACTGGGGATTGGATATCATAGGCCCGGGCGAGCGGTTCACAGCCGCCGGGTTCAAGAGTTACGCCGAAGATAAGATTGCCGAAGCCCGCCAAAGAGGCAAGCTGCCGATAGTTGCCGGCGGTACCGGATTGTATGTCGATTCGCTGCTTTATGATTTTAAATTCAGCCCGGAGGGAAGCGAGCGCGATCCGCGGAATCCGCGCCATCTTAAAAAGACCGGCAAACTTTCTGATAACCGTATGCGCCCCGATGTATTACTGATAGGATTAATGCCGCTGAACGAAGTTTTGAAGCAAAACATTGCCAACAGGGCAGAAAAGATGTTCAAAGACGGGCTGATTGAGGAAACGCAAAGCTTGATCAAACTATACGGCCAGGATAGCTTACTGGCCAAAGCCAAGGTGGCTTACGGGCCGGTAATCAGCTATTTAAACGGCGCTTTGGGCAGGGATGAAGCTTTAAAACAGCTAAAAACCTTGCATTGGCAGTATGCCCGCCGGCAAAAAACCTGGTTCAAGCGCAACAGGCACATACAATGGTTTGGTTCAGCCGAAGAGGCTTATAAATTCATTGCGCAAAAACTGAATAATTAAGTTGTGAGCTTCGGCCTGCTTTTGTTACAATTGGTAACAGAGGTGAGGGAATGATTGAGCAATTGTTTGGGTCCAAAACACGGGTAAAGCTGCTGCAGCTATTTTATTCCAATCCGAACCGTTCATTTTATGTGCGCGAAATAACCCGCAAAATCGACGAGCAGATTAACTCGGTACGTCGCGAGCTGGCCAACCTGCTGAGCGTGGGCATTATTAAGTCCGATGCCAATAACAACCGCCTTTATTACGAAGTTAACCAATCCTACGAGTTCTACGCGCCGCTGGCGATGATATTCGGCGGCGCCGTCCAGCCCAAAACCGCCAAGAAAGCCGCTAAAGCGCCCGCTGGCAAGTCAAAAGATAAAGCAGAGCCGGTTGCCCGCCCTGCAGACGTCGCGCCCGAACACCCGATGGCTAAAGCGCTCAGGGGTATCGGCAAGGTGGAGCTGGCAATTCTGACAGGGCAGTTTACCAGGGACAGCCGCGCCGGGATAGATGTGCTGATAGTCGGCGACGTGAACCAGTCCAAAGCCGATAAGTTCATTGCCGAGCTCGAGCAGGCAGAAAATAAGGAGCTGGCTTACACAACCATGCCGCTGTCCACTTATCAATACCGCTTACAGATTAAGGACCGGTTTATTACCGATATCCTTGAAGCCAAAAAACAGGTTATAATCAACACCCAGGATTTACCGGTCTAGATGGAACTACAGTATTACGGTGCCAACTGCGTGCGTATCGCCTCTAAGAAGGCGCAAATTGTCGTTGACGATAACCTGGACAAGCTGGGGCTGAAAGCTGTTACCAAGCCAACCGATATCAGCCTGCATACGCATTCCGGCATACCGCAGCAAGATTCGCACTTTACGGCCGATATGCCCGGCGAATACGAGATTGCCGGCGTGGTGGTTCGCGGTATCGCCGCGCGCGGACATATGGACGACGAGAAGGCCAAAAACGCCGTTATTTATACTATTTCCGCCGACGAAATGCGGGTGGCTGTCCTGGGCCACATCTATCCGGAGCTTAGCGAAGACCAGCTGGAAGCTGTAGGCCACGTGGATATTGCCATCGTGCCGATAGGGAATAGCGGCTATACGATGGACGGTGTCGGCGCCCTGCAGATTATTAAGAAAATAGACCCAAAGGTGGTGATTCCGACCCATTACGCCGATAAAGCCGTTAAATATGAGGTACCCCAAGTGGAATTGGAAGAAGCGCTGAAGAACTTGGGGATGGAACCGGCCGATACGCTGGATAAATATAAGCCCAACAGGGCTGAGTGGACCGATACCGCCAAGCTTGTAGTCTTAAAACGCCAATAATCCAAAAAACTATTGGTTCAAATACGAGGTTGTGCTAATGTTTTTGAGGGATGAACAGAAATCCAAACCAATTATCAAAGCAAAGCCAAGAGGAGCCGAACGGCTCCTCTTTTTTAGGCCCTACGGAGTCTGAGTTCGTATCATATGCTCCCGAGGATCTGCCTGAAACAGTAAGGCGATTAGGGGCTTTAAGCCTCCAGCACGGGCACGAGAATGTATCCGTAAGAGTTGAATCGTCTTATATGGCTAGGATTTACTATCCGGCTGAGCGCTAGAAACGACACCTTTTTTCTTGAGTGAGCGAAGGGCGTTGGTGCTGAGTTTTACTTTGACCTTTTTGCCATCAATCATAAGTGTTTTGACCTGTAAATTAGGTTTCCACACCTTTTTGGTGTGGCGCTGGGAAAAGCTGACGTTATGGCCGTACTGTTTGCCTTTTTTATCAAAATCTAACCGTTGCATAAGGTGTTATTTTACATGATTGCTTACGCAATGTCCATCTGATTGCTGTTTACTGTTAGCGGTTTACTGTGATGACTGAAAACCGGTCACTGTTAATTTATCGATAACCGATAACCGTAAACTGATAACGGCAGCGCCATTCAGTTATACTAATTGTTATGTCCGATACCACCTTAGCGTTGCTTATAGCGCTGCCCGTACTGTTTGCTTCTATGACTTTGCACGAACTGATGCACGCCGTGGCGGCCGATTGGCTGGGCGACCCCACTGCGCGGCTGATGGGGCGAATATCAGTGAATCCCATCAGGCATATCGACCCTGTACTGACCATACTTCTTCCTCTGTTGCTTATCTTGGGCGGTTCGCCGATAGTCTTTGGCGCCGCCAAGCCGGTGCAGGTGAACTTTAGCAGCCTTAAGTACGATGAGTTCGGCGGTGCTATCGTAGGCATGATAGGGCCGCTTACAAACCTGGCTATCGCCGTTGTTGCTGCGCTGATATTCAACCTGGCGGGCCCAACCGGTGAGCTGCTTTATAAAATACTCGGGTTTACCATCATGATTAACATCGGCTTTTTTGTGTTTAACAGCATCCCTTGGCCGCCGCTGGACGGTTCGCGCCTGCTTTATGCCTTCGCGCCGCGGCCGCTGCAAAAAATCATGGAGCAGATAGAGAGCTTCGGTATAGCCGGGCTGATAATATTCATCTTGCTGTTTTATTCGCTTATAGACCCGCTGTCGAACGTCATGATAAGCCTGATACAGTTTTTAGCGCCCGGTCTGGATATCAACGCGCTATTCTGATAAGCATTAGCGTAAACACGTTGGTGTATAATAGAAGCAGTCGGCTAATCCCGGCACAAAATTCTCTGAACATTTGATTCCTAGAGGGAGCCCAATATGCGTACCCGTCCGTGGACAGGACGTGCGGGCACCCACTTTGCGCCAGCAGAGTGAATTGAGTGCCACGGCCGACTGACAAAAAACTCCTCATCTGAGGAGTTTTTTGCTTGGTCGGGGTGACAGGACTTGAACCTGCGGCCTCTCGGCCCCCAGCCGAACGCGCTACCAGCTGCGCCACACCCCGTCGTCGGACGACCGGTCTATTATATCTGATAAGATAGGGCTATGTGGCAAGAGAGGGACAATTCTTTAAATAGGAAGTTTGAATTCAAGGATTTCAAGCAGGCCTTTGGGTTTATGAAAGAGGTTGCCCGGGCTGCCGAAGGCCAAAACCATCACCCAAAATGGTTAAACGAATATAATAAGGTGGAAATCTGGCTCAGCACGCACGAAGCAGGTAAAATAACAGATAAAGACCGCAGATTGGCAAAAGAAATAGACAGAATATATGAAGACACTAAAATTTGAGCATCATCAGGCGCAGCTTATAGCCGAAGGCCGGTATAAGGCAACATGGCGGATGTATGACGACAAAGACCTGTCCGTCGATGATGAAGTACGGATAGTTGATAAGGTTGATGAGCGCGACTCGGACACCTGGAAAGTAGTCGGCCATGCCAAGGTGAACGAGGTAATTGAAAAGCGCTTGGGCGATGTTACGGCTGAGGAGCTAAAAGCCCACGGATTCAATGTTAAAGAAGATGCCCTGGCCAAATACCAGAGCTACTACGGCGACCGCGTTAGTTTTGACGATCCGGTTAAGATAATCCGCTTCGATTTTACACCTGTGGTGGGCGAGATTCCCACCGGTGCCATGCTGCTGGAGGAAGCCAAAATGTATACCGACGGCGGCTCGCGCGGCAACCCGGGGGAGTCGGCGTGTGCTTATGCTATCTGTAAAATGGACGGAACTGTTGTAGAAAAGTCTGGATATTACATCGGCATCGCCACCAATAATCAGGCCGAGTACTACGGATTCAAGCAGGGACTGGAGAGAGCGCGCGAGCTGGGAATAAATAAAATAACCCTTTATTCGGACTCTGAGCTTGTGGTCAATCAGGTGAACGGCATTTATAAGGTGAAAAACCAGGAGCTGGCGCCGCTTTATAAAGAGGTCAAAGCCCTGGTGGAATCATTCGAGAAGGTAACCATCCTGCACGTGCCGCGCGAGCTCAATAAAACTACAGATAGCGAAGTCAACCGCATTCTGGACCAACAAGCCAGAGGAAAACATAAAAAGAGGCGCTAGCCCTATCTCTCACAAACGCTCCGCTCGCTTGAGGCAATCTGTCGTCAAAGCGCACAACCGCCTCGAGAACTCGCCTGGCAATTAGCCATGCTCAAACACCTCTCGGCGCACCAGGTGAAGTTGTGCTTTTGCCACAATTGCCTCAGGCTCACTTCGCATGTTTGTTCAAGATAGGGCTAGCTTTGGAAGCTCGTAAAAGATTCGACTAATAACCCTCAATCCTCGGCTCCACAGGAATTACTACATGATTAATAATGAATCTTTTCTTCGGTGGAAATTCAACATTAGGCCAATATATGCTTTCTCGATTGTCTTCGTCTCCTTTACGGAAGAACATTACTCCCCCATCCTTGTGTAAGAAGTGAATTTCAATGTATAGACTCTTCTGTATGGATAATTTGTAGTGTGATGCCCAGTTGTGGAAGGTGTAACCCATCTTGTTAAGTTCGCTTCCGAGTTTAATTACTCGATAATAATCCTCGTACATAACCCTGAAGTCTATGTCGTCGACCTGCTCCGATGCGTAAATATCTCCTGCCTGAACTAAGTTTTGTGCAGTTCTACCGGCTAAACAAAAAGGAATTTTGTAACTTACTAGTGTTAGGCCAAGCTCAGTTACTATACTTTTACGAACATTATCGATTAGCCGATTTTCCATGCTCTTCTCCCATTTAAATCAAAAGAAATCCATCTAAGGATTCCTAAAGGAACTGTAGCGCGGAAATTAATAGTTAGATAGTACTTAGAACCGGATAAGCTGCCTAGTCGTCTTTTATGTGTCCTATATCTTCCTTGTGACGGAGCTTAACTTCTTTATCCTTGCGCCTTGCCCAAATAAATAAAGCAACACTGATTCCTGCCCACACAAGATAGCCAAAAGAGATACTTTTACTCTCGCCAGAAGAGCTGCTGGTTACAAACATATAGGCGAACAGCAGAGTTAATAAGATAGCAAAAACTTGGTTTAACTGCCATCTATTCATATCTAAACTAATACATCTAATTCGTAGCAAAGTAAATAATCTATTCACTGGTTATCTAAAACATTACCCTGGAAAACACTGGTAAAAGCTAACGGTTTGTGTTATATTAACAGTGGTCGGACTGACAGTTGGTTACTCCGTGCTTCTCACTAGCGTGAGAAGCGGTTAACAATTCACCGTGTTCAATTAACAATATGTGTTCTGTTTACAATTTTCAGTTATTTACACAGATAACTGCAACCACATAGTTAATCGATAACCGGTAACAGATAACTGCTCGTCGCGCAAGCGAGGAGCATGGGGAGGAAAGTCC
>DASUJO010000036.1:0-9582 GCA_036279215.1 Saccharimonadales bacterium (SeqCode) | reverse complement strand
TAAAGATGTTTTTCAGGCCGCGCCGCCAATGCCTGTGCCGTACGACTTCGTTAACCTGGCCGGCGACAGCAAAAAAATGAGTGCCAGTAAAGGCACAGGACTGGACGCAAAAGGCGTTGTTGAGGTATTGCCGCCCGAGGTAGTCCGTTACTTTATGCTGCGTTATCCGCCGTCCAAGCGGCTGTATTTTGACCCGGAAAAAGGCGTTTCACAGCTGATCGATGAATTCGCTGAAACATTGCAAAAAGACATGAATTCGCAGTTGGTTAAGCTCTCGCTAAGAAGTTTCGAGCCAACTGTCAGCCAGGTGCCGTTTTCGCACCTGGTAGCGACCTACCAGTCGGTATTGCGTTCGCCGGCCGCGACCGTAGAGGCGCTAACCAGGACGCACGAAGCAGCCATTCAAAACACCAAAGTCATCAAGAATGAACTAATTTACATAGACAATTGGCTGGACAAATGGGCGCCTGCGGAGCTGAAATTTGATCTGCGCCGCAACATCGATTCAAATGATTTTACCGGCGGGCAAAAAGAATTACTTGCAGCGTTAGCCGCCAAGATAGAGCAGGCGCCGGCCGATGCCGACGGCGAATGGTTCCATAAAGCCATTTACGACCTCAAAGAATCCAAAAACTTAAAACCCCAGCAGGTATTCGAACCGCTGTATATGGCGCTGATTGGCAAAAAATCAGGCCCGCGGGCCGGCTGGTTCTTATCTATCCTGCCTCGAGATTGGCTAATAAAACGCCTACGGCTAGAAGCATGAATTAAGAGTTACGAATTATGAGTCCGGCCCTTAATTCATAATTCATACTCCTTAATTCGCTACCAAACCCTAGACCCTAAGCCCTAAACGCTATAACCTATATGTAATGGCGAGGGATGTGGCGGTTGCCGCTTATAACCTTAGTAAAAAATACGCGGGTACAAGTACATTTGCCGTGCGCGGCCTGGACTTCGATATCAAAAGAGGCGAGGTGTACGGTTTTTTAGGCCCGAACGGCGCCGGCAAGACCACCACCATCCGTATGCTGATGAACTTCATCCAGCCAACGCGGGGCGAGGCAAAAATTCTGGACCTGGACAGCGTAAACGATTCTGTAGAAATCAAATCCAAAGTCGGCTATCTGTCCGGTGAAATAGCGCTTTATCCCAAGATGACCGGACGGCAGTTCCTGGAATATATGTCCGATCTCCAGCCGCCCAGGCGCAAGGATTACCAGCGCCAGCTCATCCGCCTGTTTGAATTTACCAGCGGCCAGAAAATCGGCAACCTGTCCAAGGGCAACCGACAAAAACTGGGGCTTATCCAGGCCTTCATGCACGAGCCGGATATCCTAATTCTGGACGAGCCAACCAGCGGCCTGGATCCGCTGATGCAGGAAGCGTTTTACAACTTGGTGCGCCAAACCAAAGAACGCGGCGCCACGCTATTTGTCAGCAGCCATAACCTAACCGAAGTCCAAAAAATGTGCGACCGCATAGGATTCATCCGTGACGGCAAGCTGATTGCCGAGCAAACAATCGGCGACTTCGCCAAACAATCAACGCAAATTTACGACATCAGCTTTGCCAATGACGCGCCGCTTACTGAGCTGCGGCGCTTAAGCAAGGCCAAAGTCAACGTACATACTCCGCGCTATATATCGATCAAGATGCAGGGCGACCTTACCCCGCTTTTCGCTATCCTGGCAAAACACAAAGTAAACAGCTTGGACCGCCAGGAGTCGTCGCTTGAAGAAGAATTTTTGAATTTTTACAAAAGGGGCAGGCAATGAAGCCGGTAACCGTATGGACAATCAGGCAGAGGCGCTGGTCGGTGTTCTGGTGGTCTTTGGCTCTGGTAATCCTGATTATATTTACGATGGCGTTTTACCCGACCATCCGCGACCAGGCCGACCAGCTGGAAAAATCATTCTCTCAGCTGTCAAACACCACCGTATCGCTATTTTCTGACACTAAGCAGATATTTTCGCCGGTCGGCTATCTGAGCAGCCAGATATTCTATCTAACCCTGCCGATGATTCTTAGCGTTTTAACTATCGGTTTAGGCAGTTCGCTGATAGCCAAAGAGGAAGAATCCGGCACGATTGAGATGCTGCTGGCGCGGCCGCTGGCCCGCGGCCGGTTAATACTCGGTAAAACGCTGGCGGCGCTGGCAATCTTAGGCATAGTAAGCTTTTGGGCTCTACTCAGCTTACTAATAATGGCTAAGCTGGTAAGCATTACCGTGCCGCTGCCGGCAATTATCATGGCCATGCTGGCAGCGATGGCTATGGCGCTGCTTTTCGGCGCTATCAGCTTCATGGTTACCTGCCTGGGCAGGACTGCCCGCGCTGCAAGTATCGGCATAGCAGCGCTTTTTGCAGTCGGCGGTTATATAATTTCATCATTGTCAGAGGCGGTATCCTGGCTCAGGTGGCCGTCTGTTATATCTCCGTTCCATTACTACCACCCGGCGGAAATCCTTAGCGGCGATTATCATTTAGAGGAACTGGCCGGTCTGGTTGGCGTTTCGCTTCTTCTGGGAGTGATTTCCTGGTGGGCGTTCCGGCGCCGAGACCTTGGCGGCAGCTAATGAAAACCGAAACGGCAATTCTGGCCGGCGGGTGCTTTTGGGGCGTGCAGTTTTACTTTGATCAAGTGCCTGGCGTGGTAAAAACAGAGGTCGGGTATATAGGCGGCCATACCCAGAACCCGACGTACGAACAGGTTTGCGGCCACGGCACCGGCCACGCCGAAGCAACAAAGATTACCTTTGACCCAAAGAAGGTGAGTTTCGATACCATACTTAAACACTTCTTCCGAATACACGATCCAACGCAGCTGAACAGGCAAGGGCCCGACGTAGGCGACCAATACCGTTCGGCGATTTTTTATACCACCGATAAGCAAAAAGAGCAGGCACAGAAAATGCTTGACTTGTTAAGTAATTCAGGCAAATACCAAAAACCAATCGTTACCGCGCTGCAAAATGCCGGCACGTTCTGGCCGGCAGAGGAGTATCACCAAAAATACACCGAGAAAACAGGCTTGGGCGCGTGCCACGTGGACTACGCCCCGGTGTAAGTTATAATTATCCTTATGCCTAAAGGGAAGAAAAAAACAGCAAAACCGTTAGACAAATGGCTTAAGAAAAACAAGCTGTGGGCTGGGCTGGCAGCGCTAGCAATAATCCTTATTGCCGTATCGGCCTACTTTTTGATGCAGCCGGAAAAACCGAAACTGCAGGCGGTAAGTGTACCTCAAGACACCTGCCGGCAAACAAACCAAACAACCTTCAGCTGTTATAAACACTTATTGCAGCGTACAACAACAAACCAGGGTCCGGAATCCGCGGTCGCATTGCTCAGGGCTTCTTATGACCAAGTTCCGTACGTCAAAAGCCAGTGCCACCAGCTGATGCATATCGTAGGACGCCAGGCCTTTTTGCAGTATAACGATGACTTGGGCGCAACATTCAGCCATGGCGACCAGTTCTGCTGGTCGGGCTACTACCATGGCGCACTTGAAGAATTGAGTAAACAGCGCGGCACCGAAATCGTATCAGAGGCAAACAGCGTCTGCGCCGATCTTAGGAACAGTAATGTAAGCTCGTTTGACCACTTCAACTGCGTCCACGGCCTGGGCCACGGTTTTATGTATATACTCGGGCAGGATCTGATGAAGTCGCTTAAAGCCTGCGATACCCTCACCGATAGCTTCGAAAGAACTTCATGTTACGGCGGCGTGTTTATGCAAAACATTATGAACGTCCAAACGCCGGACCGTGAAGCCGGCTACGCTTCGCCCTATCTTAAAGAATCCGACCCCATGTATCCGTGCACAGCGTTGGACGATAGATATAAGGAACAATGTTATCTGATGCAAACTTCATACGCTCTGCAGGTAGAAAATTATGACTTCAACAAAGTATTCGCTCTGTGCGCGGCCATCGAAAAAACTTACCGCCCAACTTGCTATACAAGCGTAGGCCGCGATGCCTCGGGCCAAAGTGTAAGTGATGTGGAGCGAACAAAAAACACATGTTTGCTGGGCAAAGACCACGAAGCCCAAAGCTACTGCATCAACGGAGCCGCCAAAGACTTCGTGTCTTATTACCACGACGATACCAAGGCCCGCCAGTTGTGCGACAGCCTGCCGGATAACTTAAAGGCTGACTGCCAGCAGGTTGTTACTTCTTATTACGCCGGATTTTAAGCGCTAAACTTACCTGTTAGAGTGAATTTTTCCACGACGTGGCCCTCCATAGCTTTTAGCAAACTGTCGCGGCCAGTATCTGCCGGCAGCCCCAAGCTGTTATCTAGCGCGTAAAGCTCAAACATGTAGCGGTGAGTGCCTGACGGCGGGCAGGGGCCGGTATATTTGTTCTGGTTGGAGCTGTTCACTCCTTGGACCGCGCCCACAGGCACTGAATTTGCCTGCATTGTTCCGGTGCCGGCCGGAATATCCCACATCAGCCAATGCACGAAATCACCCGATTGGGCATCCGGATCATGCATAATCAGGGCTAAACTTTTAGCATCATTCGGTACCGACACAAAATTAAGCGGCGGCGACAGGTTTTGCCCCTTACAGGTGTACTGCGGCGGGATATCGCCGCCTTCTTTGAATACCGGGCTTACTACCTGCATTTCGCCTTCTCGTTTTGCGCTGACATTAACCATATCTTTGCCTCCTTCGTTTCGCCTGGCTAGCACTAATATAGAAACTGCAGCCGCAATAACTGCAAGTATTGCTAGTAATAAAACCGTCAGGCGTTTCACAATATAAATTATGCGCTAATAAACGGCAGTAAAAAATGTTACCCAACCAATTGACGCATTTTTTCCTCCGGATGAGCAGCCCGAGCAAAAACCACGCTTTTTGCCCGGCGCGATCCAGCGTCGGGGTCCCCGCAAAACACTGTTTTGTGGGGTGGCAGATACCGCGAAGGGGTTTCTCATAAGCCGAAGGCTAAGGCTCGCGGTTTTGATGCTTCTTTATGGTATCGTTGATAGCTTTTGCCAGGTTTTTAAGCTCCTCCTGGTTATTAAGCCGTACGGCCGCTACTACGTCAGCATGCAGATGGTCATCATGCTGCTGGCGTGCCTGGAAGAACAAGAGCGTGGGTACACCTTGGTCGTTTAATAAAACGGCATGGCCGTCGGTGGTAACCACCGGAGAAGTATAGTTTAAATTGACGTTCTGCTGGTTTAAATCCATGTGTTCAGTATACCGCTTTTACTTTTATAGCGCGCATAAACCGAGTAAAATTAATACTCTAATAGATTGATTATGCCAACTGAAATTGAATATAAGACACTTAGCGGCGAAACTCTTAGGACCCAGCACGTCCAGCCGGACAAGCAGGCGATTATTCACGACGGCCGCGGCGACGACGAAAAGCTGATAGGCGTCTGGTGCCATCCGGAAGATGAGCGCACAGACATTTTTGTCGCTGACAAGCGGAGCGTTCCAAAAATAAAAGGCCGTTTCAGGAAAAAAATTCGAAACCCGTTATTTAGCGACGGCTACCGTGAAGCTTCAATCTTTTCGGGCCAGCAGCCGGAGTTCAGGATAAGGCAGATAGGCGGCCAAGCGGTAAGGGTGATAATTAAGCACTCGCGCGAATTTTATCCGCCCGGCCAGAGCCCAGAAGAATTTTAGGCCCTTAAACTAAACAGCCCCTTGCTGCCTAAGCAAGGGGGTGTTTGCGCTGATTGCATTTTCGGCTCCTCTCCCGCAGATATCATGGGGATTGTAACGCCCGGCCGGGCGCTGAGTTGCCTGTCTTCTTTGCCCCAACGTGGGCACAACGCGTGAGGACATTGTTTTGCTTTGTCCGAAGACTCCGTGGCTCCTAGTTTGGCCGGCTTTCTAGAACCGCCAGCCCTCTATAAAACCGCAGATTGGTGCGACGCGGCATACGACACATGTGTGGCAGCTAATACCTTGCGAGTACCAACTGGTGTCGGTTCGATGATACGGCCAGCCATCCGCTACCGTCAACGGATTTAGGACATTTTACAACACAAATAAAGCATTAGCACAACAGCGCTTTTTGTGCGTATACTACTGTTGCCATGGCCGCCAGGCAAACAAAAAAAGCAAAAGCGAATAGGAACGTAATTTATGCCGCTTATTTGGTGTTCGGGCTGCTGCTTTTATACTTGGCCATTACGCAGCAGCAGGAGCTTTGGGACAGCGTAGACGCCATCAAAAATGCCGATTTTAGCCTCATAGGTCTTAGCCTGGCGTTCCAGCTGGGTACTTATTTGTCAGCGGCGATGGTCTATAAGATGATAGCCATCCGCAAACTGCCTTATTTTAAAACCTTGCTTGTGCAGGTGGGCAGCAGTTTTACCAACCGTTTGCTTCCCGCGGGCACCGGCCGGCTGGCAACTTTCGGCGATTACTTAGTAAAACAGGGCCATTCAGTCCGCCAGGCGGCGGCAATCGTAGCGGTAAATAATTTATTGGGGTTTGTCGGTCTGATGATTCTTACCGTAAGCTCGGCGTTTATATCAAATACGCCTTTAAGTTCAGCAATAAGCTACCGGATTCCCGCCTGGCTGCTGTTAGTAATTGTTGGAGCTACAGCTACGGCTATTATCTCGGTATCTTTTTACCAGCCGATGTTCAACAAGACTAAAAAAGCTGCCCGCGGGTTAGCCACCGATTTTAAACTGATAACCAAGAATCCGCTGCGCCTGTTAGGCGGGCTGGTGTCATCGATGTTCATTACCATATTCTTTTGGGCGATTTTGTACGCCTCAATTTACGCCATGGGCCAATCGGCAACAGTCTTACAGACATTTATCGTGCTGACCATCGGCGTGGCGGCCGCTAATATCACGCCTACTCCTGGCGGTGTCGGCGGGGCAGAGGCGGGTCTGGTAGCCGCGCTTAATTCAATCGGTATCAGCCCCGATGCCGGAATAGGAATAGCGCTGATTTACCGCTTGATTACTTTCTGGCTGCCGATAATACCCGGATTCCTGTGTTTTAGATTGGCGCTTAGGCGCCGGCTGCTTTAAAGCTATTTGCCGGTATCTTCAGCAGAAATAGTGGCGCCCAGAACTTGTGCCGGCGGGTCTTGCGGGTCATCGGGCGTCGTTGAATCGTCAGGTTCGCATGATCCGGCGTCATTGCGCACACAACCTTCGGCGCAATCTTCGCTTTGCGGATCTATACATTTGTTGCATTCCGCAATATAGTTCGCGCGTTCTGTCTGGCAGGGATTAACATCTGTCAGTGGCGCGCACTGTTCTTGTCCCACAACATCACAATTCGCAGTTTGCGAATAAACCGGGTGCCGAACCGAAGAAACCAGAACCGCAACCAATGCCACCACGGCAATAACAGCCAATAATCTGGCTGCCCGAACCAACTTTCTCATTTTTCCCGAACCTCCTTATGGTTACGCTAATGCTAATACCAATCACTTTACCAGTCAAGCATTTTGCCGTACCGCATCAATAAGATGGTGTATACTGATGGAGTTAACAAATTAAGTATCAAGAGTGCAGCGAGAGTCCTAGCTCTGCGACCTGCCGCCAACCAGTTTAGTAGTTAGTAGATTGTAAATAGTAGATAGTTAAACCAACTATCTACAACCAACTACCAACTACCATCTACTAATCAAAGGTGGTAAATCTAGCCCGCAAGGGAAAGATATGTAGATTATCCTTCCTTTGCTAGGAAGGTTTTTTTATGTCCAGCTACAAAACCGCCGAAAGTGTAAGCCCTAAGCATCCCGACAAGCTTTGCGACCGGATATCCGATGCTATCCTGGACGCCTATCTGCAGATTGATCCGCAGGCCCGGGTAGCGGTAGAAGCCGTGGGCGGGCACGGCGAGCTGTTCGTGGTCGGCGAAGTAACCGCCAAAGGCAAAGTAAACATAGAGCCAATAGTTAAGCGCATCGCCGGCGATGTTAAGTTCAGCCATAATTTTGTGCACCAAAGCCCGGAAATCGCCGCCGGCGTCGCCGGCGGCGGAGCCGGCGACCAGGGAATCATGGTAGGCTACGCTACCGCCGAAACGCCCCAGCTAATGCCGCTGGAGGTAATGCTGGCGCGCGACCTCAACCGGCACCTTTACCAAACATGGCCGTACGACGGCAAAACGCAAATAACTCTCAAAGACGGACGTATAGAATCTATCGTCGCCAGCTTCCAAAACGCGCCGTCAGACAAGCTGTCCGCGCAAGTCTATGCCTGGCTAAAGCACCAGGACATCAAAGTAAAATCCAAGGGCATAACACAGCTTTACTCAAATCCGGCCGGCGAATGGCGGCAGGGCGGTTTTGATGCCGATTCCGGCCTTACCGGCCGCAAGCTGGTTATAGATAATTACGGCCCGCAAATAGCTATCGGCGGCGGCGCGTTCAGCGGCAAAGACGCCTCCAAAGTAGACCGCTCGGCGGCTTATATGGCGCGCCGCATCGCCGTAGATTGCCTGCGCAAGAATAAAGCCAAAGAAGTTTACTGCTATCTGGCGTACGCCATCGGCGTGGCCGAGCCGGTAGAAGCTACGCTTCGTATCGACGGTAAATATCAGGATGTAAAAGGCTACGACTTAACACCAAACGGCATAATCGAGTTCCTGGACCTGCGTCAGCCCCAATTCGAAGCCACCGCTTCCTATGGACACTTCGGGAATGGTTTTAACTGGGATAACTAATAACTATCAACTATCAACTAACCACTGCAGCCGTAGGCTACTTGCCACTTTGGCAACGGTTTCGCATGGGACAACTAACTACCAACACCCAATATCTAATTCAGTGATCCACATCACTGTTTATAGAATAATTTCGCCCTAACATTGTATTGGTAGTAATAAGAAAAGGAGGGGCGGATGCGCGGACCGATAGATTACATTATCGTCGGCTTTGAAGGCAACAAATTCGACGGCAGCATTCTTAAAGTGCTAAGCGAAGCCATCGATAAAGGAACTATCGGCCTGGTTGCGCTTATGGTCGTAAGCAAAGACAAAAAAGGCACGGTAACAAAGTTAAACATCAGCGACCTGGGTGATGAATCGGTAGTAGAATTCGCCCAAAAATACAAAGTGGACGATAAAGCAACCGATAGCAGCGACGTCGACGAGGTAGCCGATCTTCTGCAAAATAACTCCACGGCCGGTTTGCTGGCTGTAGAACACCTTTGGGCCAAGCCGCTCAAAAAAGCCCTGCTTGACGCCAACGGCGTCCTGCTAGCCGAAGGCCGCATCCATCCGGAAGCCGCAGCCGAACTGGAAAAATAATTAATTATAAGGAGATAAACTTTATGCCAGGATTACTTAGGGGAATGGCCCGCACAGCCGTGGTAGCCGGAACGGCTACAGCCGCGTCAAACAGGGTCAGCCGCCGCCAGGCGCAGCGCTGGGCCGACCAAGGCCAGGCCCAGCCCGGCTACATGGCGCCGGTAGAAACCGGCGCGCCGGCGCAGGACGATACCGCGGCCCAGCTGCAGCAGCTTGCCCAGCTAAAAGACCAGGGAATACTAACCCAAGAGGAGTTCGACGCCAAGAAAAAGCAGATTCTGGGACTTTAAGAATTCAATAAGACGGCTAAGCTTGTGCCAATACCAGCTA
>DASUJO010000035.1:0-6439 GCA_036279215.1 Saccharimonadales bacterium (SeqCode) | reverse complement strand
AAATTTTTCTTGATGGGCTTAGGAATGGTAATCGGCTCGTTTAGCTTGGCCGCCAGCTTTTTCATCGCCTGTTTTTCCTGCCGGTTGGCATTGGTAACCGCCTGGCGCACGATTTTTTTAGCCAGATTAAAATCGTTTACTTTTTCGATAATGAATCCGGGGCTGCTGTTTACCTCGATTACCAAACGGGCTTTGCCCGAAGGTATTATATCTACCCCGGCCACGGTTAATCCCACCGCCCTTGCGGCGCGCTCGGCCATATCAATCTCTGTCTCGGTAGGCGTATAGGGTTCGCCCTTGCCGCCCAGCGATATATTGGCGCGTATCTCGTCCTTGCGGGCAGACATGCGCTTCATGGCGGTGACCACTTTGCCGCTGACCACCATGAACCGCAGGTCTATATACTGGTTCTTTTTGGTGGGCTCGACGAACTGCTGCAGCAGAATTGGAATGTTATTAGCCAAAAAACCGTCCATAATAGCGCGCGCTTCGCCGCGGGTGTTGGCGCTCATCACGCCCTTGCCCAGTGTGCCTACGTTGGTTTTGATTATCACGCGTTTATTGGCGTTGGCCTCCACGGCTTTGAGTACTTTGTCTAAATCAAGCTCGGTTGCCCGCGCGCTGGTGATGGCGGCTGTGCGCGGCGCGTTAATACCCGCCCCCATGATTGCCAGCAAACTGCGTATTTTGTCTTTTGACAGGCGGATGGCTATGGGATTAGCCGTAGAATAAGCCCCGCCGGTCATTAAAGTTTCCAGCGCGGTGGTTGCCAGCGTTACCGATTTATCATCGGCCTCGTTGATACGCGGGATTACCGCGTTTACCCTTACCTGCTTTAATACTCCGTGCCTGTCCGGCTGGTAAAGCGCCTGTTTGCCTTTGGTAGTCACCACCACCGCGCGTCGGTAATTAATAATAACCGGCCTATGGCCCATCAAACGGATCTCCCGCACCAGCCGCTTGTTTTCGTGCACGTCTTCGCGGCCCAGCTGGGCCGACAGAATGCCTATGCGCATCTGCTTTAATCTTCGGCGGTTGCGAGCTGATTGTCAATCAGCCGTTTGGCGGCTGATTTTTTGTATCCGGCCACATGTCCGGCGGCGAACTTATCATTGAACGCAGTTTTTCTACATCTTTAATAACTATTTTGCGCCCCTTGTGTGTAATCAGCTTTTGTTTCTCCAGCTCTTCCAGCTGCCGGCTGACTGTTTCCCTGACCAGATTGATAGTATCGGCGAATATCTGGTGGGTCATGGGCGCGTTTATGATTATTTGCCTGCCGTCTCTTTCGCCAAAGCGCTCGGCCATGAATAACAGCCGGAATACAACCCTATCCATGGATTTGACATGCTGGAGATTATCCAAACGCCTGGCATAAATATGAAACTGGTTGGTTAGCTGCAATATCATTGCCTGGGATGCCGTATGCGACTGGCTGACCAGCTCTGTAAGCTCCTCGGCCGGCATCAGCCAAAGGCGGCTGGGGCTAATGGCCTGGTAAAAAATATTGCGGACAACGCCCTTGAATACCCAGATAAGCGGAAAAACTTCGCCGGGTTTATAAATAAGATGGATGTTTTCGCGGCCGTCGTCGGCAATCGAGTAAACCTTTATAAAACCGCGCTGGATCATATAAGCGCCTTTTGGTTCCTCGCAAGCGCGCAGCACAAACTCGCCTTTATCAAATTTTAATAATCGGCCTTTGGCGAAGTAGCTCGCGAGTTCGTTTTGTAATTTGGCGCTGGGCTGCATATACGTTGCGCTCCCTGTTTATATTATACTCGCGACACCTCTTAAAAACTTCTTTGTTTTGTGATGGCCGGCACAGAAAACATAACCGTCAAGAGTTGCAATATAGGCATAAGGACGGAGGGCCGCCTATGAAGCAAGCATTAAAACCAAACACCTGACCAAGCACTCTAATCGGGAAGGTTTATATGAAGCAGAAACTAATCAAAAGTCCCACCAAATTAAACGAATTAAATTTTGACGACCTGTACGAAGAGATTAGTAAGGATTGGCAGAGCAAAAGCCACAAACTGCAAGACCGCCGCTGGCAGCAAATTACCCATAACAAGGACGAATCTGACACAAACGCGGCCCGCCACGTTGCCGGCACCAAACTCTGGCTAATAAGAATTTAGAGCAGGGGCACAAAAATAAAGCCGGGATGCTTGCGGACATCCCGGCCTTTTTTTGGCGTTTTTGTTATCTCCAATATATCATGCATAACCGGAATTACAAGCTTTCCGTTCGGCTTTAATTGAGCCATTATTTTTTCCGGAAATTCAATAGCCGCAGCGCTTATTAATATCCGGTCAAAGGGCGCTTTCTGCGGCCATCCAAGCTCCTCGCCGGCTGTGGAAAACTGTGCATTTTTAATGCCTAATTTTGCGCAATTTTGTTGTCCGAACTCTACCAGTTCCGGAATCCGCTCGACCGCGAACACCCTGCCATTGGGACCGGCCAAATGCGCCAGCAGCGCCGTAGTCCAGCCGGAGCCCGAGCCGATATCCAGCACTTTGTCGCCCGGCTGCACACCCAGCCACTCCAGCATTTTAGCGACGGTATACGGCTGGCTTATTGTCTGGCCGTAGCCGATCGGCACCGGTTGGTCAAAGCCGGCAAGATGCCGGACTTTTTCAGGCATGAACTGAGCCCGGTCAATAAAATCAAAGGCTTTCTTAATCCTATCCTCAGCCACAAAAAAATTTTAGCTTTTTAAGCCGCGTCGCGCCGTAAGAATAAGTACCAAGCCACAAGCCAAGCCGCAAACAAGTAAACCAAGAACACCAGGGCGCCTTTTGGAGCAGAAAGATAACCGGTAGTGTTTTGGTGCGCCGGATGGGCGCTGTCGATGACAGGCGCTTGTATAACTTGCTGGACCGCCATGAACGGCATGTACACCGAATTTGACTTTAGCAATAAACTCAGCAGGCTTTCCGCTGTGTTGGGGATAATAAATAATGCCGCAAAAGCACCTACTTGGTTTCGGATAAGAAAGCCGAACAACAGTGCTACCAACGCAAAACCTTCGGCGTAGAACAGCGACTTGGCAATATAGGTCGCATAGTTAATATCCTGGTGCGGCAGAACATTATGCGATAGGGCTAACCCCAGAAAGATCATTCCGAGCCCTAAAATGGTAAAGACTACGGAGTAGACGAAAGTAAAGCAAAATACCGTGATAATTTTTGATGCCAGCACTTTAGTCCGGCTGTTGCTGGCAGTCAGAGTATAAGTAATCGTATTGTGGCGGTACTCGTGGGTTATTAACAAGAGCGCGATTATTCCGCCGAAGACAGATATAAAACTAGCCATCTGGGTTATGGTACCGGCTAAGAAAAGGCTGGCTGCCGGCCCGGAAGCTTTGGAATTCAACAGGTTTGAAGCATCATTAAAACCCATTCCATAAATAGAATAGATGCCAACGATTACCAGCGCTAAGAGCAGCCAGCCGTACGTAGAACGGACGGTAAGCAGTTTTCTGAATTCAGATTTTAACGTTGGTACCATTTTTTCTTTCCGGTTTCACTATCATTATTGCCGGCTTGGAACTCCTGGGCGTCAGCCGTTAGCTGCAAAAAGGCTTCTTCCAGCGATGCCTGCTGCCGCGCTAACTCCAAGATGGGAATGCCTGATTTAAACGCCAGTTGCCCAATAAAGTCAGGCTCAATCCCGGCAACGGCTACCCCGTCCTTTTCATTCTCAAAATTCAGGCCGTTTTCTTTAAGCAGTTTTTTCAGTACGTTCATCTTATTTGAACGGACAAATACTTTGTTGTGGGCATTGCCCGAAACCAGTTTATCTACAGAGGTATCGGCTATCAGCTTGCCTCTGCCTATGACCACTACGTTGTCGGCCATCTGCGACATTTCGCTTAACAGGTGGCTGGATACAAAAACGCCGTTACCGTCTTTGGCATAGTCTTTCAAAAACTGCCTTAGCCAAGCCATGCCTTCCGGGTCCAAGCCGTTAGCCGGCTCGTCCAGTATCAGATACTTGGGTTTGCCCAAAATTGCAGCGGCGATTCCCAACCGCTGGCTCATACCCAAACTGAATTTACCTGGTTTCTTTTTGGCTTCGCTTTTCAGCCCTACGATGTCCAGGACTTCATCAACCCGGCTCTGAGGTATGTTGCCAGCCTCGGCCAGGACCGCCAAATGCCTTTTGGCTGTGCGGGTAGGGTGGAAAGCTTTAGCTTCCAGAAGTATTCCTACCACATGGGACGGCCGGAAATAATCGCTTAACCTTTTGCCGTCGTAAGTTGTTTTACCCTTGCCGTTCGCCAATCCGAGCATCAATCTCATGGCGGTAGACTTGCCGGCGCCGTTAGGGCCCAGAAAACCGGTAACCTTGCCGGTCTCTACCTCAAAAGATATATCGTCTACCGCCAGTTTTTTAGTTAACCCCCGGCCTTGCCGGAAGCTTTTGCTAAGGTGGGCGGATTTAATCATCTTTGGTAATTATAACAAGTGCTTCCCGGGTATTTTTGGCCGCCATGAATTCGGCGCGCAGATCTGACGCGCCGTCAAAACCGTTTATGTAGACTTTGCAGAATTTCTTTAGCGCGTCAAAGCGGTATTCGCCTTCTTTCCAGGTCTTGGCGGACAACTCTATGTGCTTAGCGAACAGACGCAGCTTTTGCTCTTTGGAATAACTGCCCCACGGGCTCGCTTTGGCGAATACGAACGGGTCGTGAAAGATGCCGCGGCCGATCATGATGCCGTCCAGATTATATTCGGCAGCCAGTTCTTCGGCTTGGGCGCGGCTTTGTACGTCGCCGTTGCCGGCTAAAAGGGTAGCGGGGCAGAGGGAATCGCGCATCTGCCGGGCCTGGCCGATGAGGTCCCAATCGGCCGGAACCTTGGAAAGCTGCTTGGCCGTCCGGCCGTGAATACTTAACAAGTCAAGCTTTTTACTAAGTAAAAACTCAATCCAATCCATATCAACCGTTGTAAATCCAACACGGGTTTTAACGCTGACAGGGAAGTCGTCCCCCGCGGCGTCCTGGACGGCGTCAATAATCTGCCCCGCCAGTTCCCTGTTGTTTATCAGCGCGGCGCATGCCCCGCCCTTCACCACTTTTTTTACCGGGCAGCCCATATTCAGGTCTACCCCGTCGTACCCCAGTTCTTTTACCAGCTTAGTGGTCTTATAAAAATTCTCGGGGTTTATACCCCATATCTGCGCCACTATCGGCCGCGACTTCCCCGCCGCGCCAGCCTGCCTGCTAGCGGAGCCAGCAGCACCGCTGCCGCTCTTGGCGCCTCGCTGCGTTGCCGACTGCGACTGCTCCTTCACAGTACTAGCTTTGTACAGCTCAGTCCGCTGCTCGTCGTCGCCTTGCGAGCCATCCAAGCGGGAAAGTCTTGATAATCCTTCATATTTACCAAGCTTTAGTTTTGGAAGCAGTCTTTCACGACCAGGACTTTGCAGCCCATCGGCATTTACGAACTCGGTAAAATACAAATCAGGCGGCGCCAAACTATCCACTATCTGCCTAAAGACGGTATCGGTCACATCGTCCATCGGCGCCAATATTAAAAACGGCTTTTTCAAGCCCTCGTAAAAACTCATCACCTATATTGTACAGGCGATTTAGTCGCCGTCGGACCGGAAAACATCAAGCGATTGGCGGGTATCAACGCTAACGTCTGTATAAGCAGCATGTTCCGCTTCTACCCTTTTATCGCCGTCGGCGATGTTTAGCTGGCGCGGGCCTAGGGCTTTGGGCTTTTTATGGGCGGACGTTTTGGCTTTGCCCCTTTTTTTACGGGGAGCTCGGGCTACTTCGGGAGGGTCTATTCCCTCTTCTTCTAATACCGCTCCGCCAAGCTTTTTGTCGCGCTCAATTTTTTGACGTATCTGTTCGTGGGTGTATATTCCCTGGTCATCAAGCCGGTCGAATTCTTCATTATCGGCCGCGCGTTCGGCGTCCAACTTAGTTTTAACGTCTTTTGGAAGCAAGTCTTCAAAAGATTTAGGCAATTTGCTTTCCGGGCTTGATGGATTTTGTTCCATGCTCATATATTAACACACTTATGCTAAATTTGCAATATTCTGTTAATTACTATGCTTTTAGGGCGGCTTTGATTCGTTCTTCGGCGGGCAGCTTATCGTCGACTTTCTTGAGCGCCTCGGCGGCGTCCTGCACCGAATATCCAAGCGCTACCAACCCCTGAAGAGCTTCGTCCGAAGGGTCTGCCGCCGGAGTTGTTAAGAACTCTGTGGCTGATTCTGATGGTGCTAGGCCTACCTTGTCTTTGAGCTCCACCACTACCCTCTCGGCCGCTTTGCGCCCCACTCCGGTAGCTTGTGAAATAAACTTGATATCGCCGCCAGCGATTGATTGGCGAACCTGCTGGACGCCGGCAACGCTCAGGATGGCCAGCGCCATCTTGGGACCGACGCCTTTTACCGTTAGCAGCTGCTCAAA
>DASUJO010000034.1:0-4402 GCA_036279215.1 Saccharimonadales bacterium (SeqCode) | reverse complement strand
CAGGTACAGCTGCTGGTCCCAGGGGATGTTGGCGCCGAAGGCGGTGACGCTGCCTAGGTTGACGTTGAAGTAGCCGTTGACCACCCGTACGCCTTGGGAGTTGGAGTTCTGGCGGGTCTCTATCCACCAGCAGTCGTCGGTGGAGGAGTTTAAGCTACAAGTTCCCTGGGAGGAGGCGCCGGAGTTTATGGAGTCGTAGATCTTGAATTCGATGTTGTAGTTGCCGTCGGGGACTACAGCGCCCGAGCTGTCCAGCAGCCGGGCCGAGAAGTTGAGGTAGCTTGACGTTGCCGCTTGTGTTTTAGCGGGGAGTAACGCGCTATAAAGTATGCCCAACCCGCCGAATAAGCAGAGCAGTAGTAACGTCAAGCCGTTTACAGTTTTCAGTTTACTGTTTGCCGTGTGTTTTCTGTGTTCTGTTTTCAATGGAGAACCGAAAACGGATAACGCATCGTGAACAGCCAACGGTGAACGGTGAACAGATTCGCCATACAGCTCTTGGCGAACTAGCTGCAGGCGTTTGCGGCAGCGCGGCGAACACGTCTTAGCGTCAGAACGCCCGCTAAACGAGTAACTACAGATTAAGCACTTTTTGGCCGCCATTAATTTTTTTGTTTTTGGTTTTTGTTTTGGCTAGTTTTTGTTAGATTTAGCCGTAACTTAAATTTTGCTGCTTAAGCGTGAAAGTGTCAATCTGTTTAAGTGTGAAAATATAGCCCTTAGCTCATGGCTCACAGTGAATAGCAAATTCCACCCCTGTTATTTAATCAATTTAAAGAAGCGCTTCTTGTGTATAACTATTTAGCGGAAATCGCCGTAACTTTGATGCGGCTGAGTTTTTGGCGGTGGCCGCGGCGTTTATTAACGCGCTTTTTGGCTTTATAACGGATGGCCGTTACTTTATCTTGTTTGACTTCGGCTTCAACGACATCGGCTTTGACTTGGGCGCCGGACACCGCCGGCGTGCCGACCATAACATCACTGCCGGAAATCACCAGAATCGGTTCAAAAACCGGCTTTTTATCGGCGGCCAATAATTCTACTTCCAGCTCCTGGCCTTCGGTTACCAGATACTGCTTACCGCCGGTGTTTATAACTGCTTTTTTGACTAGTTTCTCCGCCATAACCTGAATAGCTTAACAGATAGGGCTACAGATGTAAACCATCATGCTTTTGCGAGCGAAATGCCTACTTTCGTGCCTTCCACTTCCACGGTTTCGGAGTATGTGCCCTTGCCTTTGAGTTCGGCTGTTGCCAGCGTCTCGGCAAAGATAGTGTCTTTAAACCGCTTAACCGCTTCTTTTACATCTTTGGAGTCGCTTTCAAGCCGCAGGTGTATACGGTCTTCAACGTTCAACCCGGCTTTTTTTCGGGCATTCTGTATCACTCTTACCAGCTCGCGCATTATGCCTTCGGATTTAAGTTCCGGTGTTAGCTTTAAATCAACCGATACCTTTTTACCGGTTTTAACCTCTTTAACATTCAACTCGTCAGCGATAATACCCCTTAAAGCTTCACCTACCTCAGGCACGGTAACGCTAGCTAAGGGCTGCCTTACTTTAATTTTCGATTCGGCGCGCTGGCTTAGGCCTTCGGCTATGTATTCCCTAGCCTTCTTCATCTTATCTAGCACTTTAGTGCTAGTAGTATCCGGCTTGGGCCAATCTGTTAAGTGTGACGATTTGGGTAAATCCATGTCATTTGTAATCTGCCGCCAAAGCTCATCGGCCACAAATGGCGCCCAAGGTGATAACAGCTGGCATGTGCGCGCTAGTGCGTAATGCAAGGTAGCGTAAGCCATTTCTTTGTCGTTATCGTTCTCGCTTTTCCAAAAGCGCCTGCGCGAGCGCCGTATATACCAGTTAGATAGGTCATCTATCAGTTCGAACACCGGTAGTACGGCGTGCGCGATCTTGTAGTTATCGGCGCTTTTGGTCGATTGTGTTATTGCCTGGCTTAAGCGGGCAATAATCCATTGGTCCAGGATATTGTCGGATTCAGGCGCCTTTAACTCCTTGGCTTTCCAGCCGTCCACCTCGGCGTAAGTGGTAAAGAACCGTACGCTGTTGCTAAGCGTACCGATGACATTGCGCTGGATATCTTTAAGCCCGTCGCGGCTAAAGCGCGGGTAGCCGGCTGTCTCGGTGGCCTGGCTGCTTGATAACAGATAGAGACGCAGCACATCGGCGCCTTCATTATCGAACACGTCTTCTATAGGCGGATAGTTGCGCAGGCGTTTGGAAAGCTTTTGGCCGTCGGCTGCTAAGATGATGCCGTTAACTATAACGTTTTTAAAAGCCGGCTTATCGAAGAGGATGGTGGCTATTACGTGCTGGACGTAAAACCACAGGCGGGTCTGGTCCAACCCTTCGGTGATAAAGTCCGCCGGGAAGGTTTTATCGAATGATTCTTTGTTTTCAAAGGGGTAGTGCCACTGCGCAACCGGCATAGAACCGCTCTCAAACCAGCAATCCAGTACTTCTTCGATGCGCTTATAAGTCTTGCCGTCTTTTTGGATTGTAACCGCGTCTATGAAGGGCCTATGTAAGTCGATATGAGCCCCGCCCTGCTTGCTTGCCAGTTTGGCGCCGGATAACTCCTCCAGTTCGGCGATCGAGCCGACGACTATGTAATCGTTTTCGTCCTCTACGTTTTGCCATATCGGCATCGGCGCGCCCCAGTATCGGTTGCGGCTGATTGCCCAATCTCGGGCGCCTTCCAGCCACTTGCCAAAGCGGCCTTCCTTGATATGCGCCGGCACCCAATTGATGTCCTGGGCCGACTTAATCATCCGGTCTTTGACCTTGGTGACTTCTACGAACCAGGTGCTGGTGGCAAAATACATCAGAGGCGTGTCGCAGCGCCAGCAGAACGGATAAGTATGCTCGGCAGTCTCGGCGGCGAATATTTTGCCGTTGCGCGTCAGGTCGGCTATCACATGTTCGTCGGCTTCTTTGAAGAATAACCCCAAACCGGCTTTTGGCCCGTAAACCAGCTGGCCGCTGGCGTTGACGCTTTCGATTAACGGCAGGTTTTCTTTTAACCCGAGCTGGAGGTCGGTTTCGCCGTAGCGCGGCGCCACGTGCAGAATGCCGGTGCCGTCGTCCAGGCTGACGCTACTATCGGCATAAACCCTATGTGCCTTATCTGTTTGATCAGGGGTATATTTGCCTTCAGGCAACTGGTATAGCGGTTCGTAGCGCATCCCCACCAGCTCTTTGCCTTTGGCCGTTTTAATCACGCTGTAATCATGTTTGCGTAGGTCCAGCACTTCTAGCCGGCTTTTGGCCAAAATTAGCGTGGTGTCCACATCTGTTAGCTTTACATAGGCGTAATCGGCTTTTGCGTCAACCGCCAGAGCGGCGTTAGCCGGCAGGGTCCAGGGCGTGGTGGTCCAGGCCAGCAGCTTGGTGTGCGGGTCGTCTGCCAGTGGAAACAGAGCGAAGACCGAGGGGTCCGGCACGTTGTCTTTATAGCCTTCGTTAAGTTCAAAGTTGCTAAGCGGTGTTTCGCAGCGCGGACAATACGGCAAAGATTTAAAACTTCGGTAAAGCAGACCTTTTTTATTGATTTGCGACAGAATCCACCAGACGCTTTCGGTGTAGTTGGTATCGACAGTGGCGTAGTAGTTGTCGTAGTCGCTCCAGCGTCCGATGCGCGACATAAAATCCTCCCAATCGGACTTGTAGCGGAATATTGATTCGCGGCAGGCGGCGTTGAATTTCTCTAAGCCAAGTTCCAGAATCTGTTTCTTACCGGATACGCCGAACTCTTTTTCTATCGAGAATTCTACCGGCAGCCCGTGGCAGTCCCAGCCATTGCGGCGCGGAACATGGTAGCCGCGCATCGCTTTATAACGCAGCATGGAGTCTTTGATGGCCATCACCAGCGAGTGGCCGAAATGCGGCAAGCCGTTGGCGAATGGCGGGCCGTCGTTGAAAGCGAAATATTGGCCGTCTTCGCGCTGGTTTACGCTGGCTTCAAAGGTTTTGTTCTTTTGCCAGCCAGAAAGTGTCTTTTCTTCGGCCAATGCGGTAGCCGATTTCTTTTGCTCACTCATCAGTTAAATTTTAACAGAGAGGGCTCTCAGGCGGTAGCCCAGTAATAGTCCAGTTCGTTAATCAGCGGCAGCTGCTCGCCCTGCCAGAATTTTTGCAGCCGGCCTTCGGTGGCGATAACCAAAATGGCCGGATACTGGACGATATCATAAAGCTTTGCCATCTCTGACCCTTGGACTTGCTCAAGGCTGACCAGCTCCAGCTTGCGGTCAGGATGCCTGGCATGATACTCACGGGCATAATCTTCAACCTTGCCCGCGTGGTCGGATTTGGGATGATACAACGCCACGATTCGCATAAGCGTATTGTAACAGATAATCGTACCGTGTTTAGGCGTATAGATT
>DASUJO010000033.1:0-8760 GCA_036279215.1 Saccharimonadales bacterium (SeqCode) | reverse complement strand
ATATAAGATATGATTTGGGCTGCACATTTTCCTGGACTTTTCTATAACTGCGAAAATGCTTCATACAAGCTAACGCCATTCCCTGATTCTATTATTCAAGCTGGAAAGGTGTTCGCTAGCAACAGGCAAATCATTCCAACAGAAGAGCATAACGGTACAGTTGCCATTGCATTAGAACTTAGCTCAAATCCCGATGAATCAACATATTATAAAAGTATTGAACGACTAAAAAACCTCGTCTGCTTGTCCTATACTTCCCTGCAACAAGAACAAAGGTGGGAAAACCCTGGTGAATCATTGGACGAAGTAGTTGCTTCTAACCTGGCGGAACGTTTTTACAACCCAGATGTAAGATATGGTGAGCAGCTTAGTTGGGACTTGCCTTTACGAATAGCAGCATATAGTCAGAACATCGTACGACTAAGCCCAGAGAATCAAACTAAGTTCTGGCAAGCACTTCAAACATTTTGCTATGCTCGCCAAATAGCGCAACTACCCAATCCTCAGTATAAGTACACTCTGTATATGACGCTACACCTATCTTCAATTAACCAGTTGGCAAGTGAACCACAAAGCTTACATACTCCTGCCGTACACCTAATCTGTCCCGATTGTAACGAAACGTTAGGCGGCTTGACTCACAGCACCAGCCACTTAGCTGAAATTAAGAACCTTATAGATAGGCTTGTGCCCACCGAACACGTTCAAAGGAATAAAGATTTTATGGACAACTTGTTTCATCGTATTAGGTCAAGCTTCATACATCGGGGTGAGTTTGCTGGTGCGGAAGATGTCGGCGGTTTTATTGCGCTTTTTGACAGTAATGTTGAACTGCTAGAAAATGATATTAACCTAAAAAGACTCAATAGGTCGTTACTAGAGCAATTTATTGTACAGAACCAGGAATGAAATTATGACAGCAAAGAAATCAACTAAACCCAATCAGCCAAAGTGGAAAGACTTTGAAGAAAGCGCAAAACAAGCTAGTTCAAAGATATTTAGTAACCAAACTGTAAAACCGAATCAGAAAGTCATGGGAACTATTAGCCAGGTGCTACGGCAGGTTGACGTAAAAGTTGGCGAAGATGAGTTTATAGATATTGAATGTAAAGACCATAAGAAGCCAGTTGATTTGCCTAAAGTTGAGCAGTTTGCGAATAAGCTAAAAGATGAAAATGCTAAAAGTGGAATAATGATTTCAAACGCAGGTTTTACCAAGTCTGCCTTACGAACGGCGGAGCATTACAACATCAAGCCAGTGGTTCTGGTAGATAAAGGTCATGCAGACACAAGTATGTTTATGATTAAAGCACCAGTGCTTGCAGAAGGATTTTACCTTGACGCAATTTCCTATGGTCTTGAACAAACAGGGCAAGATTTTAGATTTTCGCCACTCGTATGGGACATGAACGTTTCTGACGGCTCTGACCCGCCAAGAAGTATTTATGAGTTATTTAGAGACCATTGGAATGACGGCACTATAGATATTACACAGGAAGGTTCGTATCAGTATCGTTTTGAGCAAGTTCCAATAATTGACCTGCGTGGGGACGTAATAATCGTAGATTTAACCTACCGATATGTTGTTAAGGCTGATAAGAGAAAAGGTTCTGCTGCTGCGCAAATCGCACGTGGATTTTATGACCTTAATAATAAGTCATTTACATCATCGGAAGACATAGTTTTTGAACCTATAGAAATTGACAAAATAAGCGAATGGGAAGAACTTGGCGATGAAACTCCACCCGCACAGCCATTTCGCCTTATTGGTAAGTTCCCATTGCCAGATGAACCGCCATTATCTAGCTACCAGAATCCATTCACTGGCGAGCGTCTAGACCCTGAAAAGGTTAAGAAGGGTATATACATTTAGCTATAGGTTCCTCGTAAACTAAAGAGTAAGTCTTAAGTTAGAGCTACACTACGTTGTTTGTTTATATCAGTAGATTATCGTTTCAGGTTCTATTGTACCCGCTTCCAAATTAGGCACTTTAGATAAGCTGTCAGGTTTGTCCCAGATTTCATACAAAAGTTTAAGGAAAGTATCTATACTTGCACCAAATCTATGTAAATGTAAGATACCCCTTATAGGGGTATTTTTAATTGGTATACTTCTTAATATGTTAGAAGCTACCCCATTCCTGTTATTTGATGGCAACTGCGCCGAAGTTATGAAATTTTATCACGACTGCCTTGGCGGCGAACTAAACCTGACTAAGCTTGGCGATACTCCAATGAAAGATATGTTTCCGGTTCAAAAGCATAATAGGATAATTAATGCCCATCTTAAAAGCGGTAACTTTGAATTATCAGCTACAGACTGGATGGCTTCGCCCGAATTTGACCCTGTGCAGGGCAACACTTACGCCATTTTTGTCACCGGACCAATCGGCGACGAGCTAAAATTAGCATTCGATAAACTCAAGGATGGTAAAAATAACACCCATCTACAAGAACTACATGAAATGCCATTCGGTTTGTATGGGCAATTCTATGACAAATACGGCGTCCAATGGATTTTTAGGGCGACGCACTAAATTTATATTTAGCAAACTTCAAAGTTCGCATTCTGGTTTTAAGAATCACTAGCGGCGGCGCAATCCCGGCAGTTCGGAAACCCTGGCTTCGCCGGTGAATATGGCAAAAGCGATTCCCATAAAAACCAGGAACAGGCCGACCATTAATAAAAATAGTCCGGTTGCAATCGGTGAACCCCAAGTCCATTCCATAGAACCCTCCTTTTAGCCCACCCGCTTATAGTTATAAAACAACAATAGCGTCTTTTTAATTATTTCTCAAATTGTGGTGGGCAAGGAGGGACTCGAACCCTCAAGGCTTATTCAGCCAACGGATTTTAAGTCCGTCGCGTATACCAGTTCCGCCACTCGCCCTTCTATATTTTCTGGAGGCGCGTACGGGATTCGCACCCGTGTAAAAGGTTTTGCAGACCTTTGCCTAACTCCTCGGCCAACGCGCCGAATATCCCTCAGCACAATTATACTTTTTCCAGTCTCTATACCCTATACTCTTTGCCTCTGCCCTAATTAACGTTTTGTCGTTTTTGGCGGATCATCCACTGGTCAACGCTATTGTATCTGTCGGCCGCCGAGTTAAATTCTTTTGAACCGTAATTATAGACAGCTCCGCGCGAAATATAGAGGAAATTCGGCTGGTACAGCGCCAGCGCCGGAGCGTCTTTTCTCCAGGCCTTCAAAAATTCCTTATATTTAATCGCCCGCAGTTTTTCGTCTGCCCGTGTCCGCCCGGCTTGCAGCGCCTGGTCTGCTACCGAAGATTTATATTCGCTTAAGTTCAAATGCCCCTGTGAATTGATATTCGCCTGGCTGCTGTCCCAGTACGGGAACATATCGGGATCCACGCCCAAGCTGATGCCATAAAGCAAGATGTCATAATCGTGGTTGCCGATTATACTGCCCTGCAGCTCCTCGCCCTCGTAGTAATTAACAGTTACTTTAACACCCAGCTTCGCCCATTCTTTTTGCAAATATTTAGCTGTAATCGAATAGTTTTCGGTATTTTGCGAGCTTAGGTTGAATGCCAGCGGTTTTCCATCCTTTAAGCGCATGCCGTCCGGCCCGCGCTTATAGCCCTCGCCGTCCAAAAGCTTATTCGCCAATTCGGTGTTATACGGCAGCTCGGCCATTCCATGGTCATAACCAATCTGGCCTTTGAGGAACGGCTCCTCTACCCTTTTTGTGGCGTATGGAGTAAGGGTAAGCGATTTCTTAACATCCACGCCGCTGACCAGCGCTTTGCGCACGTTCACATTATTTAGCGCCGGCCGCGAGTTGTTCATAAAGGCCATTACGACGCTGGTGAGAGGCGTTACGTAAGCCTGGACCGAACTGTCTCCCTCTAAAGCCGCCGGCAGGCTTTCCAGGCCGCTAATGGCATTTATCTGCTTCTCTTTAAATGCTTCAACCAGCTTGTTCTCGTCTGTAAATGTCAGCAGATTGAACCCGTCAAGCTTCGGTTTGCCGTGCCAGTATTTATTAAACGCCGCAAGCGCGATCCGCTGCCTGCGGTCGCTGTTAGCGCTCGATACCGACCCGCTTACTTCAACTGAACGCCAACTAAATGGCCCGGTACCTATCGGTTTGGTGTTAAAGGCCGCGCTACGCAGCTGTTCCGGCGGAATATTCTGCAGCAAATGTTTAGGCACGATTCCGTTTGTCAGGGCGTGCGGGAAAGAGCTAAGGGCATTCGGCAAATCAAATATTACCGTGTGTTCGTCCAACGAACTTACCGTGATATCGCGCCAGCTGGCATAAAGGGCTGATTGCGCCCGTAAGTTCTGGATCGTGTGGTAAGTATAAAGTACATCATCCGCCGTAAACGGCTTGCCATCGTGCCAGACGATGTTTTTTCTCAGGTGTACAATGTACCTTTTCTGCGTCTTATCGATACGGTAATCGCTTGCCATATCGCCTACCAGCCGGTTATTGCTGTCGTACTTAAAAAGACCGGCAAATACCAGCCGGCTAACCCCTACATCAGCCGCACCGGATGCGTATAAAGGGTTGGCGTTGGTAAAAGTACCAACCAGGCCCTCGGTGTATAAACCGCCCGGTACCGGCCTCATAACTTGGTAATAATGCGACAAATCCCTGGATTGGGCAAAAGTCGTAAAGAACAAAATTACAAACAGCCCGACCCACAGGAAAACGAACCGTTTAACCGAAACCAAGCGGTTAAACCGCCTCAGCAGCAGCTTATCGATTTGCTGGTCGGCCTGCTGGCTTAATTCTGCAGCGCCTTTGCGGCGGGTGTTAAGCCGCCTCAGGAAACGTTTTTTAGTCTGCTGGTCTACAACGGCCAATTGCCTCTCCTGCCGGTTGCTCCGGGCCTATTGGGCGACAATCGTCATTATTATGCTAGCGGCGAAAATAAATACCAGAATGATGGTTATCTGGTGCAGCGATTTGTCCGAACCGCGCCTGACGGTGTTAACCTCTCCGCCGCCCCCTAAACCGGCACCAAGGCTGGCACCTCGAGTTTGAATAAGTATCAGAATTGTAAGCAGCACGACAGCAACGATGGTCACGTAGTTCCAAATGTTCATTACCGTCCTATTTTAACAGATTGGGATGATTTCAGATAATGCGCCAGCTTGGCGCCGGTTTTGGCTCCCAAAACCCGCTGGAGTTCCGGCGCCGGAGCATTCAAAACGGCGCCGGCGCTGCCAAAATGTTTTATCAATTTTTTGCGGTATGCCGGGCCGATACCCGGGACCGTATCCAAAACGCTGGCGGTCTGGCGGCTGCTCCGCAAGGTACTGTGATAACTTACCGCGAAGCGGTGAGATTCATCTCGGATGCGCTGAAGCAGTTTAAGCAGATGGGAATTTTCCGGCAGCCGTACAATGCCGAAAGATGAATCCGGCTGTTTGATTATGATTTCCTCATGCCGCTTTGCCAGGCCGATCATCGGCAGCCCGGCGTGTCCGGCCGCGTCGCGGGCGGCTAAAGCCGCTGACAACTGCCCTTTACCGCCGTCAATCAGCACCATGTTCGGCAGCCCCCACGCTTTTATGTTTTTTTCGCTGAACCGCCGGCTGATAGCCTCGTAGATATGCGCGAAATCATCATTACCGGGTGTTCGCATTTTGAATTTCCTGTAGGCGGCCTTTTCTGGAATACCTGTATTGAATACGACCATACTGGCCGTCGTGTCGGTACCCGAAAGGTGGCTTATGTCAAAGCCCTCAATGCGTTTGGGCGGGCTTTCTAGCCCTGCAAGCGCAGCCAATTCCACTAATGCCTGGTCGCGGCTGCTGTCTTGGATTTCACGGTCGCCGAACAACACCTGCCGCGAAAGCGCCCTCAGGCAATAAAGCTGGTTCCTCAGCTGCGCGGCCCGCTCAAAATCTTTGGCCTTTGCGGCTTTTTTCATGTCGCGCTCAATACTTTTCATCAGTGATACACGTTCGCCCCGCAAGTATTTCATAAGACGGCGCAGGTTTGACCTGTATTCTTCCAGGCTTGTCCGGCCATCCTCCAGTCCCGGGTCAAGGCCAAGATGATAGTAAAGAGTCGCTCTTTTTTGGTTAACCGGCCGGCTGATGGCATAAGGAAAAGCCCGCCGCAGGTACCTTAGCGCCTTTTTAACCGCGAAGCCGTTTATATAAGGCCCGAAGTATTTGGCTCCGTCATCTAGCGGCCGCCGGACCATCGTAACGGTTGGATATTCGCTGTCGTAATCAATCCGGACAAACTGCAGGCTTTTATCATCACGCAGCAGAATGTTATAGCGAGGCAGATACCGCCGCACTAATTCGGCTTCCAGAAACAGCGCGTCGGCCTCGCTCTCTACTTCCGTCCAGTCGATGTCGTCAATTTCGCTAACCAGCATATCGGTTTTGGCATCGCGCACGCGGCTGGACTGGAAGTACTGCCTGACACGGTTGCGCAGGTTTGCCGCTTTGCCGATATAAATAATCTCACCTGAGTTATTCTTGTGAAAATAAACTCCGGGTGTTTTCGGCAGCTTGGCCAGCTTTCGCTCGAGCTTTTTAATCATCCGTGTTAAGGAAGCGGAGTTTTACTGTTCGGCTGGCTGTTCGGCTGTCGTCTCGCCGCCGCTTTCACCGGCTTCGCCGGCCGCAGCCTCGCTCTCCCCGCCTTCCTCGCCTTCGGCGGCCTCGGCCGCCTCTTCAGCCACTTGGGCGCGCGTTTCCACAACTGTCGCGATCGGGTGTTCTGCTTCGGTCAGTATGGTTACGCCTTCCGGTACGACGATGTCTTCTACGGTCAGTTTATCGTGCAGCTCCGCCAGTTTGGTGCCGTCAACAGTCAGTTCATCCGGCAGGTTTGTCGGTAATGCTTCCACTTCTACGCTGTCCAATTGGTGAAGCACCATCAAACCGACCTTTTCGGCTGGAATCTCGCCGTCTATGCGTATAGGTATCTCCGCTTCTACTTTCTCGTCGCTTCTTATCGCCTGGAAAACCACATGCTGAAGCCGGCGCTTAACCGGATGGAAGGGGGCATCCTTAATCAGTACTAAAAACTTCCGGTTACCAATAACAAGGTTAAGCGGATGGTGTTTGCCCGCGGCTTCATAGACTCTTTCAAGCTCAAGCTCAGGAGCCATAACGTGCATTGATTCTTGGCCGTGATTATGAATTACAGCCGGAACCATGCCCTGGCCGCGCACTTTATTAAGCTTTTTTCCAAGCGTAGTGCGTTCTTGCAACTTTAACGGCGTATCTAAATCGATCACTTATTAGCTCCTGCGTAAATGTTACTTATCTTGCTGTTACGCGCGCTAGGCGCGCTCACATATAATTCTCAGTATTCGTACTTATTATAACAGATATACGATAGAATTAAATCACTGTGTTTGACGTAAATACGATTGTTGAGACCGGCGGGCTTTTGGCGGTTGCTTTGATTATTTTCGCCGAATGCGGAATTTTGCTGGGTTTTTTCCTGCCCGGCGATACTTTATTACTGGCTGCCGGCTTATTTGCCGCCAGGGGGAAAATGTCTATCTTTTGGCTGGTTTTTACCGTAATCTTTGCCGCGATTATTGGATACGAGGTGGGCTATATGCTGGGACGGCGCGCCGGGCCAAAAATTTTTAACCGGCACGACGGCTTTTTGTTCCGTAAAGAATACATGGGGCACGCCGAAAAATTTTTTGATAAATATGGCGGTTTGACGGTGGTCGTCGCTAGGTTTGTGGCTCATGTCAGAACATTCGTATCGGTAATCGCCGGCGCCAGTAACATGAACCGCAAGCAGTTTTTCGCTTTCAATGTCATCGGCTCGGTATTATGGGCCGGCAGCATAACGCTAGCCGGCTACTGGCTGGGCGTAAATGTTCCTAATATAGATAAAATATTGGTGCCCCTGGTAATCGTTGCTCTGATACTTTTCTACACCGTTGGTTTATGGCAGCTGCTTAAAACGCCGCAGCGGCGCCACCGGCTTAAAACGGGATTAAAAGAAGACTGGAATTACTTCTTCAGAATTAATAAGAAAAGCAGCTAAATCGTCTCACAAGATTTTCGACAAGTACTGTCCGGTGGAGCTGTTTTTTGCCTGAGCCACTTTTTCCGGCGCGCCGGCGGCTATAATCCGCCCGCCGGCGTCGCCGCCTTCGGGGCCCATATCGATTATATGGTCGGCCGACTTTATAACGTCCAGGTTATGCTCTATTACGATTATGCTGTTGCCGCTGTCCACCAGCGCGTGCAGGACTTTGAGCAGTTTGGCGACATCGGCCATATGAAGCCCGGTTGTCGGCTCGTCAAGTATATACAAGGTTCGGCCGGTCGGGCGGCGCGATAATTCGGTAGCCAATTTTACACGCTGCGCCTCGCCGCCGCTCAGAGTCGTGGCCGGCTGGCCTAATGTGATATAGCCGAGGCCTACGTCTACCAGTGTTTGCAGTTTACGGGCGATTGAGGGCATATTCTCAAAGAACTCAAGCGCCTGCTCGCAGGTCATATCAAGTACATCGCTAATTGTTTTGCCCTTGTAATGTATTTCCAGCGCCTCGCGGTTATAGCGTTTCCCGTGGCAGACTTCACATGGCACGTAGACGTCCGGCAGAAAATGCATCTCTATCTTGATCATGCCGTCGCCGGCGCAGTTTTCGCATCTGCCTCCTTTTACATTGAAGCTGAAGCGGCCCGGTTGGTAGCCGCGGAGTTTGGCTTCCGGTGTAGCGGCAAACAGTTCGCGGATCGGCGTGAATACACCTGTATAAGTTGCCGGGTTTGAACGAGGCGTT
>DASUJO010000032.1:0-65561 GCA_036279215.1 Saccharimonadales bacterium (SeqCode) | reverse complement strand
TCCGATGCTAGCCAGGAAGACCTGTCAGCCATTAGAAACGAGATTCCATCGGTAAAATCGGCAGCTGACGGCAGCATAGTTGACGCTTTGGTAGCCGGCAAACTAGCCCAGTCAAATTCAGATGCTCGGCGGCTTCTGGCATCAAACGCCATCTATATAAACGGCCAATCAGTGAGCCGCGACAAATTTGAGCAATCAGATTTTGGCGGCGGCCGGCTGCTGCTGCGGCGCGGCAAAGCGTACAAAGATTCGGCTCTGGTAGAATTGGAGTAATTCATGAGCAGCGGTTTTGAATTAAATCACCCCCAAAAAGCCGATTTACCGGATACAAATGAAACTCCGCAGGGTTTTAGGCATGAAATCATGCGGGCATTCGACGAAAGGTACCTTGGCCAGTTCATAATTGAAAAACTGGTTACTCTGGATAGATCTGCCATTGCTGTATACAAGAAATTGATTAAAAGCGATACAAGTGCCGAATAAAAAAACTACCCGCAAGGCTGACCAGTACGACGATCCTAAATATAACTACCAGAATTACTGGGCCGGCCGGGAATACGAGCACGCGGCCGAAGAAATCGCTATAAAACGTTTGCTTAAAGGCCAAAAATTCAAATTGGCGGTAGACGTCGGCGGCGGCTACGGCCGGCTCAGCAAACTGCTTACACAATTCACCGATAAAGTAATTTTGGCCGAGCCCAGTAAACAGCAGCTGGATATCGCCGCAATATACCTTAAAGACACGCCCAATGTTGAACGCAAGCTGTTGCAGGCGGCGGATCTGAAAATGAAAACCGGTTCGGCCGACTTGGTGCTGGTTGTAAGGGTTTTGCACCATCTTCCCGACCCGATGGTAGAGTTGAAAGAGATAGCCAGGGTGCTTAAGCCCGGCGGCACGTTCATTTTGGAATTCGCTAACGACGCCCACTTTTTAAACCGCGTGCGCTATGCCACGCACGGCAAGCGCGTGCCCCAGGTTCCAGTTAGCATCCAGGACGAGTCAAAAGTAAAAGCCGGCGAGCTGCCGTTCGTAAACCATCATCCCAAAACCATCTTAAGAATGTTGCGAGACGCCGGCTTTGAAGTTGAATCAGCGCTGTCAGGCTCCAATCTGCGTTCGCCTACCTTAAAAAAGGTTTTAGGCAGGCGGCCGCTTATCGCGCTGGAAAAAATCTTACAGCCGATGCTGGCGCCGATTTATTTCGGCCCCAGCGCCTGGCTGAAGCTCAAAAAGAAATAAGCTTGCTAAACTGTAGGCAGTGACACTTACGACACCTATCGGGGAGTTAAAGGGTGTGGGCGGCGAGGCGGCCAAGAAGCTGGATATCTTAGGCGTGCGGACGGTCTATGACCTTGTTACCAATTACCCGCGAAAGTACCAGGATTATTCCGAAGTTACAACCGCGAAGGACTTAAAACCCGGCCAGGTGACCCTGGAAGCCCAAATCAACCAGGTAAACGGACGTTATGTGCGCCGCGGCCTGCATATTACCGAAGCAATCGCCGCCGACAGCACCGGCAGCGTGCGCCTGGTGTGGTTTAACCAGCCGTATCGCGCCGGCGCCATCAAGAAGAACCAGCCGTATTACATCGCCGGCGAGTATGCGCTGAAGCGCGGCCGGTTTTCTATCACCAACCCGTCTGTGGAGCTGGTAAGTGATTTTCCGGTCAATACCGCCCGGATAATCCCAGTTTACCGCGAAACCAAAGGTTTAAAATCTTTTGCCATCCGTAAACTCATCAGGCAAGCGCTTACGGATACTGGGAAGCTGCCCGAACACCTGCCTAAATGGCTGGTTAACGAACAGAAACTGATGCCCTTCAGCGACGCGGTTATGGAAATGCATTTTCCAAGCTCCGGCAAACAACTGGAAAAAGCTAAAAAAAGGCTCGGTTTTGAGGAAATATTCGAGCTGACGCTGGCAGCTTTGCTTAATAAATACGAGCTGTACCGCGATAAGGCGCTGGATATACCTTTCCACCAAGAGCTGGCAATTGATTTCGTTGGCAAATTGCCGTTCAAACTTACCGACGCCCAGCGCAAAGCCGTATGGCGCGTTTATGGCGATATGGCCAGCACCCAGCCGATGAACCGCCTGCTGGAAGGCGATGTAGGTTCGGGCAAGACGGTGGTGGCGGCCATGGCGGCGCTGATGGCGCTGAAGCAAGGTTTCCAGGCGGCATTTATGGCGCCGACCGAGATTCTGGCCCGCCAGCACGCTGAAAGTTTGTATAATCTGATGTCTAACGTCGGTTATGAAAACCAGGTCGGATTGCTGATAGGCGGCCTGACACCAAAGCAAAAGTCCGAGGCTCGCAAACGGATTGCGGCCGGAGAAATCGGCCTTATTGTAGGAACTCACGCGTTGATAGCCGAGCAGGTTGACATGCATAAGCTCGGACTGGTTATAGTTGACGAACAGCATCGGTTCGGCGTGGAGCAGCGCAAAAAAATCCAGGCCAAAGCCGGACATATGCCGCATGTGCTGCACATGACGGCCACGCCGATTCCGCGCAGTTTGGCGCTAACACTGTACGGTGAAATGGATGTATCAATACTGGATGAACTGCCTACCGGCCGGCGGCCTATCGCAACCAAAATCTGGTCGCCAAACTCGCGTAAACAACTTAACACGGCCATAGACAAAGAATTAGCGGCCGGACGCCAGGCGTTTATTGTCTGCCCTTTAATTGAGGGCACGGATGCCAGCCAGGGCCTGTCGGTTGAAGAAGTTTTTGGACGCGCCAAAAAAGACTTTAAAAACCGCAAAATCAATATGCTACACGGGCGGATGAAACCGGCCGAAAAAGACGAGGCAATGCAAAAGTTCGTAAAACGAGAGTACGACATTTTGGTGAGCACTACGGTGATAGAAGTTGGAGTGGACGTGCCTAATGCCTCTGTCATGGTTATCGAAGGCGCAGAGCGGTTCGGATTGGCTCAGATACACCAGCTGCGCGGCCGGGTTGGCCGCGGCGCGCACCAAAGCTACTGCTACCTTGTGCCGAGCGACAGCAAAGACCCCGGGCCGCGCCTAAAGTCGCTGGAAACACTGAGCGACGGCTTTAAACTTGCCGAGCTGGACTTGCGAATACGCGGGCCGGGAGCTATTTATGGAACCATGCAGCACGGCGCCTTGGATTTGCGGGTTGCCAATTTGACGGATATAAAATTAATTGCTTCGGCCCGTGCCGCCGCCCAAAAATTCATAGATAAAAAAGAGAACCTCAAAAAATACCCGCACCTGGCCGGCAGAGTTTCCATATTGCGCGCGGTGACGAATCTTAACTAGACCCGGTTTCTTAAAGCTTATACGCTATCTTTTATGAGAATTATATCCGGAAGCTTAAAAGGCAGGCGGTTTAATGACCCGCCGCGCAATACGTATAACCCGATGAGCGAAAAGATGCGCGGCGCGCTGTTTAATACTCTGGGTGATATCGAAGGACTAACGGTACTGGACCCGTTCGGCGGCACCGGCGCTATAAGTTTTGAGGCAATCAGCCGAGGGGCCGCCGGCACGCTGGTTATTGAACACGATAAGCGGGCCCACGCCAATATTTATAAGAACATAGTCCTTCTGGATTTAGCCGATAAAGTCAAAGCCGTCCGCGCCAACGCCAGCGGCTGGAGCGATAACAATCCGGACACTAAATTCGACCTTCTTTTAATGGACCCGCCGTACGACAACCTCCAGCTGCCTTTAATCCAAAAACTGATTGACAGGCACCTTAAAAAGGGCCGCGTTGCTGTCATGTCTGCCCCGGGAAGGGTTGAGCCACCGGCTTATTCCGGCGTAACCCCGCTGGCGGTCAAAGAATACGGCGACGGCCAGCTGGCGTTTTACCGCAAAGACTAATCATATATACCATGGTGGTCTTAACTGGGCATCTTTCAAACCCCACAGGGACCTTCGACAAGTTGCTGAAGCTACTAAGCGACGAGCCCGAAGACCCAGGCCCGAGCGTTAAGCGCCCGCGCGGTCGCTCGGCTTCGGACCTCCACCACTAAATTCCCGCTCGACCACTGAAGGGTCCCGATCCCATCTAGACCATTTGCCAATTGAGTCCCACTCAGGTGATGCTTCTGCGAAATTAGGTAGGGCTTTGACTATCCACCGTTTTAGATCTTCTGGCAAGTTGAGATCTAGGTCATAAGCTTTACCGAGTTCTTCATACGCTATTTCTCCTCGCAGAAGTCGATGGATAGCACGCTTCCTGGTTTTATTGAACTTCTTCAAGCGCTCGAGCAATTTTAGATCCAGTCTGTGTTTCTCGGCTTCTGCAATGATGCTGCCTAAAGTCCAGTTGTCGTCCGGATAAAAGTCTCCTCCTCCTTGAGATGCAATCCATATTCGCAACCACTCTTCGAGCTCATAGGCTGTCAGTGCCACCGCTTCTATTAGCCAGCCTTCTTTTCTAGCCTCTTCGCGTCTTGCCCACAAACGAGCATTTTTGATCGCAGTGTCCTTGTCTGCTACACCAAGTTCTTCATGCGGTGGCGTAGGCTTTAGGTCGCCAAAAATCGCTGGTCCATATAGATAAACATACTCTCTCATCTCCACGTCATGCTTATCCAAGTGCTTATCCTTCTCTCCTTCGGGAGTACTCATGAAAAGAAGCGTTTCTAGCTCGGCGATTCGCTTAACTACTTTTCTAACAAGTCTCAAAAGCTCTTTTTCGCCGTCGGTCAGACCCTCTGCCGCCCCTTTCTCTTCAAAAGACTCTAGTAACTCGTATGGATTCATCTACTTCAATACTTTTGATGCTCGATTTTTCAATTGACTGTACGCCGCCTTGAATACTTGCCAGCAAATATCGACCGTGTGCTGATCGGGGCTAAAAGACTGAGACATCTGGTGATATGGGTGTATGTAGTTACGGAAGTCCCGGAGTGCATGACTGAATTTTGCAACATCCACGTCAATAAGCCGGATGTCCAGCCCGACATTGATGAACTCATTCAGCGACCAGTCGTATAATTTCTTGGTCTTTCCAGTCTTATCACTGGGTGCTGCACCCGAGGACATAAATTCCTTCGGGTGTTCCAGGGCAAGTGCCAGAATCAAGCCTTCGAGGGTGCTCCCGAGTAGAATTATCGTCCCTAAGGGAGCCTTGCTCCGCGGCATTGCTTGGATTTCATCCACACGTTCTTGAAGAAAGCCTGTGATCACGGAGTCAAGCCCAAGCTCGCTTATTCGGATATCTTCAACGAACTGGCGTTCTAGAAAATCGACTTCTTCTGATGGTGCGGGAGGCTTTGATAACTCCTCTGCGTCCAGTTCGATAGGGCCAGCCCGTTTAAGGTGGGGTAGCGTGCCCTGAAACTCTACGCAGAGACCTTCCATTGCAAGGATGTCGTTCATACTCCGAACGGCCTGACCAAGTTGCTTTCGATCGCCCTTGTATTCACGAAGGTCAACAAGACGTAGGATTACTTTCTCAATTTGCTGAGCGTCTAACTGATTCAAGACCCCAACCACCCACCATTTACGTGTAGACCCGTCATGGACGGCATTAATACCGATTGACTGGAAGAACTGCGTCAGGAACGTTGAACTTCGGTAGACAGGGTATCGACCAGCATCGTCCCCACAGACAAAATCAGCCAGAGCATCCAAAACAGTTGGGTCCGGAACCTGGCCAATATGAATTGTTGGTGATACTACCATGCGAGTCCATTATCCCGCTTACCGGTCAAACATGAAAGTGGGCTTAAAACAAAAACAGCCCCTGCGAGCTGTATCTAGTGTCGATTTTTGCTGTTTCTGCGACAGCGCCGACCGGAACAGAACGACCTCTAAGAAGTTAGTAGCAAAAATCACATGGTGGGCAAGAGAGGACTTGAACCTCCACGCCTTGCGGCACTAGGTCCTAAACCTAGCGTGTCTACCAATTCCACCACTTGCCCTTATCTTTATTATATCTAATTTCCAAGCTTCTTGAGTTCCTGGTAGCGCAGGGCCGGGGCGACTGAATAAAAGAATCCTAGTACGTACGAAATCAACCAGCCGATAAACGGTATTACGCCGGCCAGGCCGATTAAAAATATGACGCCGATAACTCCCCAGACGCTGCCCGAATGCGGTTTGCTCATGGCGGCGCTGCGGCTCATAGCTTCCTGGATGCTAACCTTTTTATCTAGCATTACATAAGGAGATAAGAAGTAGCGCCGCAAAAATATAAAGAACGGAATAATCAATAATAAAAAGCCGATAAACAGCGTCAAAACCAGCACGATATACAGCCCGACCATCCGCCAGCCCAATTCTTTGGTGATTTTCCAAATGCTATCAAATGTAACGGTTTTGCCTTCGGCGCCTTCCAGCTGGGCGGCTTGGGTCATAATCTGCACGATGGCGCCGCCGACTAATACCAACAAGCCCCACAGCAGTGAAAAGCCCAGCAGAGTGTAGCCCGAAAAGAAAGGTATCGGTGATGCCGAGGCGCCGGGACCAATACTGTCCAGTGAATACCACCAATGCTGCGGCGCGCCGGGCTTGTCCGGCGTCCAAATCCAGGAGTGGATCATAAAAATCGTCGGCAGTATATACAGCGGCCCGAAAATCCAAATATTCTTTATAACGATGTCTTTGCTGCGGCCGAATAATTCAAACGATGGTGTCAGGTGCAAAGGAGAACCGCGCCGCGGCCTGTTTTTAGCCATACTAGTGTTAAAATAACACCATGGCACTTTCCGTTCAACCGTATAAGGGCGCGAGAGACTTCTATCCTGAGGATAAACGCGTACAGAAATACATATTTAATGTATTGCGCGATTCGGTAGAGAAGTTCGGCTACCAGGAATACGACGCTCCAATCATAGAGCCGATTGAACTCTATATGAGCAAAACATCCGAGGAAATCGTCGTGGAACAGACGTTCGTGTTTACCGACCGCGGCGGCCGCACGGTTACACTAAGGCCGGAAATGACACCCAGTGTCAGCCGGCTGGTAGCCGGCCGGCGCCAGGAGCTGTCTTATCCGGTGCGCTGGTACAGCCTACCCAACTTATGGCGGTACGAGCGGCCGCAAGCCGGCCGGCTGCGCGAACACTGGCAGCTAAACGTAGACATCTTCGGCGTGGGCGGCATAGAAGCCGACCACGAAATCATCCTGCTTGCCGACCGCATACTAAAGGCGTTTGGTGCCAAGCCGGAAAATTACACCATAAAGCTCAACAGCCGCCAGCTGATGAACTGGTTTTTGCTGGATAACTTCCAATTCGAACAATCTCAAATACAGCCGCTGGTACGCCTGATTGATAAAAAAGATAAAATCTCGGAAAAAGAATTCAAACAATCCGCCAGCTTGTTACTAAGCCCCGCCCAGCAGCAATCGGATGTTTTGTCCCAACTGGCAGATCTAATGAAAGTTAAAACGCTTGGCGAACTGCCGCTGGTAGTCCAGCAGTTGCCGGCGGTTAAAGAGCTTCAGCGGCTGATGGGGCTGCTGCTGGCCAGCGGCGTGCAGAGCATTGCTTTTGACCCGGCGCTGACGCGCGGCTTCGATTATTACACCGATATAGTTTTTGAGGTTTATGATAACCACCCGGAAAATAACCGCTCGATGTTCGGCGGCGGCCGCTATGACGGCTTGGTAGGAGCGTTCGGCGTAGAACCGGTTCCGACCGTCGGCTTTGGCATGGGCGACGTAACTCTGCAGATGTTTTTGGAAGGACATAAGCTGATGCCGCGCTTCGAGCCGGAAACTGATGCCAACGTTGTGCTCATTGGCGACATTTACGAAGCCGCCCAGCCGGTTCTGGCCGACCTGCGCGACGAAGGCTTACGGCTGGCGGTAGATTCCACCGGGCGCAAGCTTGACGCGCAGGTTAGAAGCGCCGCCAAATCAGGCGTCCCATTCGTAATTTTCCTTGGCGAGCACGAACTGGCGTCGCGGCGGTTCAAGCTAAAAGACTTACGAAGCGGCGAAGAAAAAGAGTTATCCCTGGAGAGGCTGGTCAGTACGCTGGCCGCCCGCCACCTGCCCAAATCAGAACTATAGTACTGCGCCGGCTTGCGGCATGTGTATAATCTCAATGGTATGAAAGCGGAGAAAACTGATTTAGGTTTGACCAGGGTCAAACTGACTGTAAAAGCCGATGCAGCCGACATGGGACCGATAAAGAACCATGTTTTAGCGCATTTCAGGCACCAAGTGCAGGTTCCCGGCTTCAGGGCCGGAACGGCGCCGCTGGCTGTAATCGAGAAAAACGTTGACCAGAACAGGCTGATTGATGAATTTATGGAACACGCTCTTAACCAGTTTTATACCCAGGCGGTAAAACATTTTGAGCTTAGGCCGGTGGGCGAGCCAAAAGTACAGCTAAAGAAATTCGTGCCTTTTACTGATTTGGAAATCGAAGTGGAAACCGAAACTATCGGCAGCGTCGCGCTGCCAGACTATAAGAAGATAAAGATTGATAAGAAAAAAGCGTCTGTGACGGCTGATGATGTTAATGAGGTCATAGCGTCCCTGCGCCAGCGCCTGGCCGAGCGCCAAACGGTGGAGCGGCCGGCTAAAAACGGCGACGAGCTGACGGTAGATTTCAGCGGCAAAGACACAGCAGGCAAAGCGGTTGCCGGTACTGACGCCAAAGACTATCCGCTGGTACTTGGCAGCGGCAGTTTTATACCCGGGTTTGAAGACAATCTGCTAGGCGCAAAATCAGGTGAAAAGAAAGAATTCAAAGTTAAATTCCCGGCCGATTACGGCGCCGCCGCGCTGCAAAATAAATACGTTACTTTTAGTGTAGATGTTAAGAAAGTCAGCCAGCTGAGCGAGCCGAAGCTTGGTGACAGCTTCGCCGCCAAAGCCGGGCCGTTTAAAACGATGGCCGAGCTAAAAGCCGACATCAAAAAACAGCTGCTATTGGAGCGCCAGCAGCAGATGGACAGGGATTATGAGAACCGGTTAATTGCCGAAGTCGTTGCGCAATCAAAGATTGACGTGCCGCAGGGAATGATTGACGAAGACGTGATGAGGATGGAAGACGAAGAAAAGCGAAACCTGGCTTACCGAGGCCAAACATGGGAGGAGCATCTCAAAGAAGAAGGCGTAACCGAGCAGCAACACCGCGAGCGTCAGCGGCCGCGGGCCGAAGAGCGCATCAAAGCCGGCATCGCGCTGGGCGAAATCGCCGACAAGGAAAAAATACAAGTTAAGCCGGCTGAAGTTGAACGCCGCATACAGATACTTAAAGGCCAATACCAGGACGAAGTGATGCGTTCCGAACTGGATAAACCTCAAGCCCGGCGTGACATCGAGAACCGCATGCTGACCGAGAAAACCATAGCCAAACTGGCCGAGATTTCATCAAATTAGCACTCTTGACGTGCGAGTGCTAATTCCATAAAATGGATGGTATGAGCAATCCAAAATCGCAGATACTCGTTCCGACAGTTATCGAGCAAGAGGGCCGCTTTGAGCGGGCTTATGATATATACAGCCGGCTGCTGCGCGACCGAATAATCTTTTTAGGCGATGAGGTAAACCAGCATACTGCCAACTTGGTAGTCGCCCAGATGTTATTTCTAGAAAATGAAGATTCCAATAAGGATATAACGCTCTATCTTAACAGCCCGGGCGGCAGCGTATACGACGCCCTAGGCATTTATGACACCATGAAGTACGTCAAACCCGATATCCAGACCGTGGGCATAGGCGTGCAGGCGTCGGCCGCCGCCATATTGCTTTCCAGCGGGGCCAAAGGCAAACGCCTGTTGCTGCCAAACGCCACTGTGATGATCCACCAGCCGAGCTCCGCATCAGAACGCGCCAAAATTACCGATTTGGAAATCGGCCTTAAAGAAGGATTGCGAATCAAGCGACTGATTAACGAAATCATGGCTAAAAATACCGGCCAGCCCTTAAGCCGAATAGAGAAAGATATGGACCGCGACTACTGGATGACCGCAGATGAAGCCAAGAAATACGGCATCGTTGACAAAGTAATAGCCAGTAGATAGACTATTCTACAACACTTTTTTGAACAATCCCTTGATTCTTGATTCATAATTCTATACTCTAGTTCTAAGAAGTAGAGTACTTTGGTGCTATTTTGGTGTCATAAACCGGTGCCTAGTAAACAAGCATTGAACGTAGTGGGCTTCGCTCAAACTAAAAAGACTCAAGTTATAACTTAATTAACTCAATGAAGGGGAGCATTGCTTTTTGATGGCCAAAGCAAAGACTCAGGACGCAACACCAAGACAATACTTTACAAAGATCGATGAGGTTCTGGAGGCGCCAGACCTGGTATCGCACCAGAGCACTTCTTTCGATTGGTTTATAAAAGAAGGTTTAGGCGAGCTGCTGGAAGAAATCAGCCCTATAGACGATTACACCGGTACAAAGCTAAGTTTAAGCTTCAAAAAATACCATTTTGAACAGCCGAAGATGACCGAATCCGAGGCGCGCGAAAACAACGTAAGCTACGAAGCGCCGCTTAAAGCGATTGTCGAGCTGACAAACAAAGTAACCGGCGAAGTAAAAGAACAAGAAATTTACCTTGGTGATTATCCCTGGATGACCAGCCGCGGAACGTTTGTAATTAATGGCGCTGAACGGGTGGTCGTAAGCCAGCTTATACGCTCATCGGGTGTATTCTTTACCGCCGACCCCCACGGAACTACCAATTTATACGGCGCTAAAGTTATTCCGGTGCGGGGAGCATGGCTGGAATTTGAAACGGCATCCGGCGGTGCGCTTTACGTCAAGATTGACCGAAAGCGTAAAATCGCCGTGACTACTCTTTTGCAGGCCCTGGGCATGACCCGTGAGCAGATAAAGGACACGTTTAAACATGTGGACCAAGGCAGCGTGAATTACATAGATAATACTTTCGAAAAAGACCCGTCCGGCAGCGCCAACGAGGCGCTGATAGAGGTATACCGCCGCTTACGGCCCGGTGATTTGGCGACCGTAGACAACGCCCGTTCGCTGATAGAGAATATGCTTTATAACTTCAAGCGGTTCGACTTTGGCCGCGTAGGACGTTATAAGCTAAACAAGCGCCTGGATTTGGATGTTCCTAATACCACCAAGAACCGCGTTGTCAGGATTGAAGATTTAACCGCTATTATTTCTGAAATAATCAGGCTTAATAACACCCAGGAGCCGGCCGACGAGATAGATTCGCTGGCTAACCGCCGAGTAAAACTGGTAGGCGAGCTAGTCCAGCGCCAGTTCCGCATCGGCTTGCTGCGCATGGAACGCAACGCCAAAGACCGGATGAGCATGAGCGAAATCGAAACTGTTACGCCTACGCAGCTTATAAACGCCCGCCCGGTGGTGGCGGCCGTCCGCGAATTCTTTGCCAGCTCACAGCTTAGCCAGTTCATGGACCAGATCAACCCGCTCTCCGAACTGGCGCACAAGCGCCGTCTTAGCTCGATGGGCCCCGGCGGCCTTAGCCGCGAACGTGCCGGCTTTGAAGTCCGCGACGCCCATGCCACCCACTATGGGCGCATCTGTCCGGTAGAAACACCCGAAGGCGCCAATATCGGCTTGGTGCTAAACTTGGCTAGCTTTGCACGCATAAACGAGTACGGCTTCATAGAAACGCCTTACAGGCGGGTAATAAATGCCGTTACCGCCAAAGACGCCGCCGGTCATATCGCCGCCGCCGACCTCAAGAATGAACGCGGGACCTTGATAGTCAAGAGAGGGGCAGTAATAAGCCCGGCCGCCGCAAAGAAGCTGGCCGCAGCCAAAGATCAAAAAACCTGGCCGGTCAAAGCCAAGCTGACCGATGAAATCGTATTTTTGGATGCCGCCGAGGAAGAGCAGGCAGTTATTGCCGGCGCCGGAAACGAAGTTGACGCCAACAGCTACTTCAAAGAAGCCCGAGTAAGCGCCCGAGTGCGGTTAAACCCCAGCGAAGTTGACGCTGATGACGTGACGCATTTGGACTCCGGCTTGTCCCAGACAATTGGCTCCAGCGCCGGGCTTATTCCATTTATCGAAAAAAATTACGTTTTGCGATCACTGATGGGTTCAAACCAGCAGAGGCAGGCAGTCCCTCTGATTAAATCGCAGGCGCCGATTGTCGGTACCGGATTTGAGTCGGTCGTGGCCCGTAATACCGGCCAAATGGTACTGGCCGCCGAAGACGGCGAAGTTACCAAAGCCGCGTCTGATGAAGTCACTGTCAAATACAAGTCAGGTAAAAAAGCGTCATTTATCCCTGACCATTTTGTTCGCAGCAATGAAGGCAGTTCTATTAACCAGGTGGTAGCCGTTAATACCGGTGACAAGGTCAAGGCCGGACAGCCGCTGATAGAAGGAATGAGCATCGACGGCGGCGAGCTGGCGCTTGGTAAAGACCTGATGGTGGCGTTTATGCCATGGTCCGGCTATAACTTCGAAGACGCCATAATTATCTCGCGGCGGCTGGTTGAAGATAATACGCTTACATCTATACATATTGTTGATTTCATGACAGAGGTCCGCGAAACAAAGCTTGGACCGGAAATCGTCACCCGCGACATACCTAATGTCTCGGAAGATGCCCTAAGGCACCTTGATGAAGACGGTATTGTACGTATCGGCGCGGAAGTGCACCCCGGTGACATACTAGTCGGCAAAATTACACCCAAAGGCGAGCAGGAGCTGTCAAGCGAAGAGCGGCTGCTGCGCGCCATTTTCGGCGAAAAAGCCAAAGAAGTCCGCGATACTTCCCAGCGTATGAGCCCGGGCCGCCACGGGAAAGTGGTCGGCGTTAAAGTATTTTCGCGCGCCTCCGGGCACGAGCTTAAAGCAGGCGTAATAATGCAGATCCAAGTATTCGTCGCCCAGATGCGCAAGATTTCCGTCGGCGACAAGCTGGGCGGCCGCCACGGCAACAAAGGCGTTATCGCCAGGATCCTGCCAGCCGAAGATATGCCGTTTACCGAAGACGGTACGCCGGTAGACATTATCCTAAACCCACTGGGCGTGCCGTCGCGCATGAACATCGGCCAGCTGTTCGAGACGCATTTAGGTATGGCGGCGCACGCGCTAGGAATCCGGGTAGCCAGCCCGGCTTTCAACGGAGTGCCGATAAGCAAGATCCAGGAACTTTTAAAGCAAGCCGGCCTGCCGGAAGACGGCAAACAGCAGCTCTACGACGGCCGCACCGGCGAAGCCTTCCGCGAGCGGACAACCGTCGGCTATATGTACATAATCAAGCTTAACCACATGGTGTCGGATAAGATCCACGCCCGCAGTACAGGCCCTTACACTATGGTCACGCAGCAGCCGCTGGGCGGCAAAGCCCAAAACGGCGGCCAGCGGTTCGGCGAAATGGAAGTCTGGGCGCTGGAAGCATACGGCGCGGCGCATACGCTACAGGAAATGCTGACTATCAAATCCGACGACGTTTACGGACGCGCCAAAGCTTACGAGAGCATCATAAAAGGTACCGAAATCCAGGGGCCGAAAGTGCCGGAAAGCTTCAACGTGTTAGTTAAAGAGCTCCAGGGCCTAGGATTGAAAGTCGACTTGATGGAACAAGGCAAGGTGGTTGATGCCGAACAGATATTGGCCGAGAACATTAAATATGAAGCTAAGCACTCGCCAAGTATAGAGGCGCCTGCCCAAACACCGGCGGCCGGCGCCGGCGCTGCCGAAGCCGAATCGGTTGCCGATATACCGCTGGTTGAAACAGAACTTAATACCGCCGAAGGAACTGTCAGCGTGCCGACCGAAGAAGATTTAGCCGGGGAGGAGAAATAAGATGCGAAATTACAACTCTAGAGGGACGAACATCAGCGATTTTGACGCGGTGCGTTTGGCAATTGCCAGCCCCGAGGACATCTTGGAGTGGAGTTACGGCGAAGTCACCAAGCCGGAAACAATCAACTACCGCACACAGAAGCCGGAACGCGATGGTTTATTTGACGAGCGTATATTCGGCCCGGTTAAAGACATCAACCCGCATGACGCCCGCTATAAAGGCATACGCAGCCGCGATATGGCGGTCGATAAGCGCGGCGAGATTGTTACCCGAAGCATTGTGCGCCGCGAACGCATGGGGCACATCAGCCTGGCTTCACCGGTGGCGCATATTTGGTTTTTGCGCGGCACGCCATCAGCTATCGGCCTGCTGCTTGGAGTCACCGTTAAAAACCTTGAGCGCATCGCTTATTTTGCCAGCTATGTCATTAAAGAGATTGATAAGCAGAAGATCGATAAGGCAAAAGCCGACCGCGATGCCCAGTTCAAGGCCAAAGAAGCCAAAATCAAGGAAAAGTACGAGAAAGACGCAGCAAAGAAAAATGCCGACGTACATACTCTGGCAGAAGCCCAAACCAAGGAACTGGAAGAGCTGGCAGCAGAGGCAGAAGAATTCAACCGCCAAGTTAGCGTGCTTGACAAGCTGAATCTGCTGAGCGAAACCGATTACCGCAACCTGCCTAACGACCTGCAGTCGGCGATCAGCGTGGGCATGGGCGGCGCGGCGCTAAAAGAGCTGCTAGACGGCGTAGAGCTGACCAAACTGATAAAATCGCTTACCAAAGAAGCTGAAGAGGCCAAGGGCCAGCGCAAGAAAAAGATAATGAAGCGGCTGAGGCTGCTGGAAAGTATGCACCGCGCCGGCATTAAGCCCAGCAGCATGTGCGTAAGCGTCCTGCCGGTTATTCCACCTGACCTGCGGCCAATGGTACAGCTTACCGGCGGCCGGTTTGCCACTTCCGACTTAAACGACCTGTATCGCCGGGTAATCAACCGCAACAACAGGCTTAAAAAATTGATAGAACTGAACGCGCCGGAAGTTATCCGGCGAAACGAACAGCGGATGCTCCAGGAAGCGGTAGATGCTCTGGTAGACAACAGCAGCGCCCGTTCTGGCCGGGCGGTGGCGGCTACCGGCCAAAGGCGCCGCCTGAAGAGCCTGAGCGACATGCTAAGGGGTAAACAAGGGCGATTCCGCCAGAACCTGCTGGGTAAAAGAGTAGATTATTCGGGCCGCAGCGTTATCGTTGCCGGGCCTGAGCTTAAGATGTTCCAGTGCGGCCTGCCTAAAACCATGGCGCTTGAGCTGTTCAAGCCGTTCGTTATCGGGCGGTTGATTGACCAGGAACTGGCTCACAATATCCGCAGCGCTACGCGCATGATAGAAAGCGACGACGCAGTGGTCTGGGACGCGCTTGACGAGGTAATCAAAAACAAGTACGTATTGCTGAATCGGGCTCCCAGCCTCCACCGCCTGAGCATCCAGGCGTTCCAGCCGGTTCTGATTGAGGGCAAGGCTATCCAGCTGCACCCGCTGGTCTGTAAAGGATTTAACGCCGACTTTGACGGCGACCAGATGGCTGTGCACTTGCCGCTGTCGGGCGAAGCGCAGGAAGAAGCACATAACATCATGGCGTCAAACCGCAACCTGCTGAAACCGGCCGACGGCTCGCCAATCCTACACGTAGAGCAGGACATCGTCTTGGGCTGTTACTACATTACATTTCTTAAGAAAGGCAGCGCCAAAGATAAGCCGGAGCCTTATTCAGGCATTGACGAGGCTTTGATAGCTTTCGACGAAGGCCAAATTATGCTGCAGACACCTATCTTGGCTAATTTTCGCGGCCAGAACTTGGAAACAACTTTGGGACGCCTGCTTTTCAACGAGATATTCCCCGACGATTTTCCGTACCAGAACGTTCCTATGACAAGCAAAAAGCTTGATGAAGTAATGAGTTTGACTTACCAGCGCTACGGACAGGAAGAAACTTCGCGAATTGCCGACGATTTGAAAGACCTTGGTTTTAAATACGCGACGTTCTCCGGCCTGTCAATCGGTATGGAAGACTTCCAGGACCTTAAGGAATTGAAGAGCATTGTAAACGAGGGCGAAAAACGGGCGGCTGAAATCAGCAAACAATTCGGTGAAGGATTCATCACCGATGACGAGCGGTACCGTTTGACGATAGACACATGGACCGACGTCGACTCAAAGGTAGAAAAGTCATTGGCGGAGCAGTTCGCTACAGAAGAAAACACTATGTCGATAGCTGTGGCTTCCGGTGCCCGAGGCAACCTAAGCCAGATGAAAGATTCCGTCGGAATGATCGGCATCCGCGCCGACGCAACCGGCCGGGCAATGGAGCTGCCGGTAAGAAGCAATTACAAATACGGTCTTGACCCGCTTGAGTACTTTACGGCCACCAGGGGTACGCGGAAATCATTAGTGGACATTGCGCTCCGAACAGCCGACTCGGGCTATCTGACCCGCCGGCTGGTTGATGTAGCGCAAGACGTCTTTACGATAGACGAAGACGACGACGATCCCGGATTTGCTATTTTACGGTCGGATTCAGAAGCAATCGGCACCGACTTCGGCCAGCGGCTTGAAGGCCGGTTTGCAGCCGAAAGCGTAAAGAAGTATGTCAAAAGAGGCGAGATGATTTCGGCCGATACGGCCAAGCAGATCGCCGAAGACCAATCGGTTGAAGGCGTCAAAATCATGAGCGTCTTAAGCTGTACCAAGGCGCGCGGCGTCACCCGCAAATCTTACGGCGTGGACTTGGCAACCGGTACGCTGGTTGCTGGCGACCATCCGGTAGGCGTTATCGCCGCCCAAAGCATCGGCGAACCGGGCACCCAGCTGTCGCTTGACTCCAAGCACCGCGCCGGCGCGGTTACAGCCGGCGACGATGTAACCCAAGGCCTTACCCGCGTGGAAGAGCTTTTGGAAGTCAGAACTCCGAAGGGCCAGGCATACCTTAGCGACATCAGCGGAATTGTAAACGTCTGGGAAGAGGGCGACCAATACATCGTCCAGGTAACCGCCAAGAAACAAAAGAAAGTCGATTTTGAACTTAACGAACGCCAAGCTAGAGTTGCCGACGGCGATGAGGTTGAACTCGGCGACGTGATAGCCGCTAACGAAGACGGCTCCGAGCCGATAACCGCGCCGTTCACCGGCAAAGTATCGGTCCAGGATGGCACAGTGACGCTTGCGCCGACTGCCAAAAGCATCATGCGTTATGAAATTCCAGGATTCAGGCAGCTGGTTGTCGCCGACGGTGATCTCGTGGAAGCCGGCGCCCGGCTTACAAATGGTTCCATAAATCTGCACGACCTGATGCGTCTGCGCGGAATCGAAGATACCCAGCGCTACATCATGAATGAAGTACTGTATATTTTCGCCAGCCAAGGGCAAACTATTGCCGACAAGCATCTTGAAGTTATAGTCCGCCAAATGTTCAGCCGCGTACAGGTAGAAGATTCCGGCGACAGCGAATTCATTACCGGCGACGTCGTAAGCCGCTGGGCGGCAGACGAAATCAGCGCCGAGCTGGTAAAGCAGAATAAAAAGCCGGTTAAGTACACGCAGCTTCTGCTGGGTATCACTAAGGCTTCGCTGAGTACAGAGTCATTCCTATCAGCCGCGTCTTTCCAGGACACAACCAGAGTATTGATTTCAGCCGCCACCAGCGGCCGGGTTGATAACCTGTACGGCCTTAAAGAAAACGTCATACTTGGCCGCTTGATTCCGGTAGGTACCGGCGCCGGCGACGACCAAGAGGCCGAAGGTGTTGCCGCTAAAGAGTAAAAATGGTAGAATTTTTTGTCTATGCCAACCGTTAACCAATTAATCCGCAAACCGCGCAAGCAAACCGCCAAAAGGTCGGCCTCGCCGGCATTGAACCGTATTGTTAACAACCTCAAAACCGTCAGCTACGATAAATCGGCGCCGTTTAAAAGGGGCGTCTGTATCCGCGTAACTACCAAAACGCCGAAGAAACCGAACTCAGCGCTGCGCAAAGTTGCCCGGGTGCGGCTTACGACCGGCCAGGAAGTCTGGGCTTACATCGGCGGCGAGGGCCACAACCTGCAGGAGCACGCCGTGGTTTTGGTACGCGGCGGCCGTGTAAAAGACCTGCCGGGCGTCCGTTACCACATTGTCCGCGGCAACCTGGATTTGCAAGGTGTTTCCGACCGCAAGAAAGGGCGCAGCAAATACGGCGCAAAAAAGGCCAAATAAATGCCCCGTAAAGTCACAAAATCGCTTATCAGGCCGGTGGAAGCTGACCGTCTGTATAACAGCACTGCCGTGTCAAAGCTGATTAACCGGGTTATGCAGAACGGTAAGAAAGAGCTAGCGGAGCATCTGGTTTATAACGGTATGCAGAAAGCCGCCGCCCAGCTAAAGGTGCAGAACCCGCTGGAAGTTTATGAACAGGCAATGAAAAACATCCAGCCGCACATGGAAACCCGTTCGCGAAGGGTCGGCGGCGCTAACTACCAGATTCCATTTGAAGTCAAAGGCCAAAGGCAGCAGCATTTGACAATAATGTGGTTCGTGGCGGCTGCCCGCGAGCGCAAAGGCATGAGCATGGAAGACCGGATTGCCGCCGAGCTGGTAGATGCTTATAACTCCGGCGGCGCTGCCGTAAAGAAAAAAGAAGACACCCACAGAATGGCCGAGGCGAACCGCGCCTTCGCCCACTTCGCCAGGAATTAATATGCCGCCGCTCAAAGGTGCCGAGACCAGTTATTACGCGCATTGGAATGACAGCGAGGTCGCTGGGCTGATGAACCGTTCAGCCGGAGGTGAATTTAACGTGCTGCAGGCACAGACGGTTGAAGAAGACGGATGCTACGACCTATATTATCTGTTTGCCAATCCGAAAGACCCGCTGCAATTCCCATACATGTCGTTAATGGAAGAAATAGGCAAACGGGTAGTATTAGAACAGTATGACCCAAGGCGCTATGTGCTTGATAATCGCCAAAAACACCAGACATTAATTAGTGATAACCGGGAGTAAATATGGCTGACAAAAAATTTCCGCTGGAGAGCGTCCGCAATATCGGTATTATCGCCCATATTGACGCCGGCAAGACTACTACTACTGAAGGCATCCTTTACCGCACCGGCCTGAAGCATAAAATCGGCGCCGTGCATGAAGGCGAAACTACGACCGACTGGATGGCGCAGGAAAAAGAGCGGGGTATTACTATCACCGCCGCCGCTGTTACGGGATTTTGGAAAGACCACAAAATCAATATCATAGACACGCCGGGCCACATCGACTTCACCGTCGAAGTTGAGCGTTCATTGCGCGTGCTGGACGGCGCGGTTGTGGTGTTCGACGGCAAGATGGGCGTGGAAAGCCAGTCGGAAACGGTATGGCGGCAAGCTGATAAATATAACGTCCCGCGCATTTGCTTCATAAACAAAATCAACCAAACCGGCGGCGATTTTTACAAAAGCCTGGAGACTATACACCAGCGGCTTAACCGCCGGGCGCACCCGATACACCTGCCAATAGGTTTCGAGCAATCGGTGAGCGGCGTAGTGGACCTGATAACGATGAAATCTTATAGCTATAAAGAGTTCCAGGACAAAGAGCTTATCGAAAGCGATATACCAGATGATATGAAAGAAAAAGCGGCTCGATACCGCAGCCTGCTGATAGAGGCGGCGGTTGAATCGGATGATACGCTGCTGGAAAAGTATCTAGAGGAAGGCGAAGATAGCCTGACTGAGGCGGAAATCAAGTTGGCGGTACGCAAAGCGGTGCTATCCGGCCAATTTTTTGCGGTCAGCGGCGGTGATGGCCGCGGCGTGGTTGTCGAAAAACTGCTCGACGCCATAAATGATTTTCTTCCCAGCCCGCTGGACCGAGGCAGTACCTGGGGCACCGATCCCAAAAGCGGCGATGAAGTCGAACGCAAACCGGAACTTACGGATCCGTTTGCGGCTTTGGCGTTTAAGATTGCAACCGATCCGTTTGTCGGCAAGTTAGTTTTCTTCAGGGCATACTCCGGTAAAATAACCGCCGGTAGCTACATCTTTAACAGTTCTACCGGCGAACGCGAAAGAGTCGGCCGGATAGTAAGGCTATTCGCCGATAAGCGCGAGGAAGTATCCGAAGTTGAAGCCGGCGACATCGCCGCGATTGTCGGGCTTAAGGGTACGAGTACCGGTAACACTCTCTGCGACCCCAACAAGCCAGTCTTGCTGGAAAGTATTAATTTTCCCGAGCCGCCGGTCAGTATCGCCATCGAACCAAAGACTAAGGCCGACCAGGAAAAAATGAGCCAAGCCCTTTCGCGTCTGGCCGAAGAAGACCCGACTTTCCGGGTCAAGGTAGACCACGAAACCGGACAGACTATTATCTCCGGAATGGGCGAGCTGCACCTGGAAATAATCGTGGACAGGATGAAGCGCGAATTCAGCGTTGACGCTAACATCGGCCAGCCGCAGGTAGCATACCGCGAAACTATCCGCAAAGACGGCGTTGAAGCGGAAGGCAAATATATCCGCCAAACCGGCGGCCGCGGACAGTACGGGCACTGCTGGCTGCGCGTATCGCAAAACGAAGCCGGCAAAGGGTTTGAGTTCCTAAACAACATCAAAGGCGGCGTTATACCTTCGGAATTCATTCCAGCTGTACGCTCCGGCGTAGAAGAGGCGATGGCTAACGGCGTCATCGCCGGCTATCCGGTTGTAGATATGAAAGTGGAGTTATATGACGGCAGTTTCCACGATGTAGACAGCAGCGAGGTGGCCTTTAAGATTGCCGGCAGTATGGCGCTTCAAGATGCCGTTAAAAGCGCCAGCCCGGTACTGCTTGAGCCGATTATGAAACTAGTGGCTATAACACCGGAAGAATTTATGGGCGATGTTATTGGAGACCTAAATTCCAAACGTGGCCGGATTGAGAACATGGAAGACTTAAGCCCAGGTATAAAGCAAATAACAGCGTTCGTACCGCTGGGCGAAATGTTCGGATACACGACTAACTTGCGCAGCATGACGCAAGGCAGGGCTTCGAGCACCATGGAACTCGACCACTATGCCGACGTTCCGCCGAATGTGGCTGAAGGCATTATCGCCAAGTCCGGCAAATAGATACTGACAACAATTACTTGTTTGCGGTATCCTGAATTGGCAAGATGGTGAAAGTTATTTTAAATAAGGCTCTCGGGCAGTTAGTCAGAAAGCCTAAACTGATGATTTCGCCAAGCTTCGCGCTTAGGAGCGTAACATCTAAAAGCGGGCTTGGAGTATATGCCAGTTCGGATACTTTGTTCAAAGGCGCGGTATTCGGCCGCGATTCATTAGTGGTGGCGGAAGACTTAATGACGCTCAAACCGGCGCTGGTTAAGCGTATACTGGTGACTTTAGCGCGGCTTCAAGGGCTGGAGCACCGCAGCGCAAACGAAGAAGAACCGGGGAAGATTGTTCATGAATACCGGTCAAAGGTAGTCGACGGCAAACCGCTAAGCGGCAAGCAGAAAGAGATTTTTGTAAACCTTAGTAAAAGATGGGGCGGCGACGGCCAGCGGCTGGTCTATTTCGGCTCGGTAGATGCCACGCCGTTTTTTATCCGTACGCTCAGTGAATACTGCCATTTTTACGGAACAAGCATTCTTAATCAAAACATAAAACGCCGCGACGGCAACCTAGTTTCAATGGAGGATGTATTAGAAGACTCACTTAAGTGGCTTGAGGATAAAATTTCCAAATCAAAAAGCGGCCTGTTAGAATACCGCGCCCACAATGACGACGGAATTAAAAACCAGGCATGGAAAGATTCTAATGAATTCTATATCCACAAGAATGGGCGCTCTGTCAACCATGAGCGGCCGGTAGCATCCATCGAAGTCCAGGGCTTGGCATACGATGCTCTGATTGGCGCGTCGCATTTGATGCCAGAAAGGGCTGCCGAACTTAAAAAACAAGCATTTAAACTGCGTAACAGGACCATTGAACTGCTGTGGATTGGCTCGAAAAAATATTTTGCCTTGGGCGCCGATTATGACCAGAACGGCAAGCTCCGGATTATTGAAACGACCACCGCCAATCCGGCGTCTCTGCTAAATAGCGGATTCTTTGACGAATTACCGGAGGCAGATAAGATAGAATATGTTGGCGATATAGTACGCAATATTATGGGCTTGGATTTTTTAACCGATGCCGGTATCCGCAGCCGGGCGCTTTCCGAAGACCGCCTTATACCTTTTTGGGATTACCACGGGTCGTATGTCAGCTGGCCTAAAGAAACCTACGACATCGCCAAGGGACTGCGCAGGCAAGGCTTCCCCGAGCTGTGCGCCCAGCTGGAAAACCGCTTGCTAAATGTAGTACGAAAAAGCCGCGGATACCCGGAATTTTTGTATGTAGATGCCCGCGGCCGGGTACTTGGCTCGTCATCGCGCGCGCATCGCCACACGCACGCTATCCAAATAAAAAGTACTAATGTACCCGAGAACATCCAAGCTTGGACCGTATCGGCTGTGACGGCAATCTCCGCCAATCGTCGGCCGGGGATTAAAGTCGGCAAATACAGCAAATCACCGTGGCAGGATGCCGTTGAAACAGAAGTTCTGGCGCATATTCCCATAGTAGCGCGGTTCAAGACCAGCTACTCGCTTAACGCCCGCTATCCCGATTATCCTTACCAGGTAACTAAAGATATTTCATAATCCATGAAGGTAGTATTAGTAGCAAACCCTTATGTTCCTGTGCCGCCGCTAAAGTACGGCGGCACTGAAAGGGTAATCGCTTATTTGATAAAAGGCCTCAAAGAAAGGGGCCATGAGCCAATTCTGCTAGGCCCGGGCGATTCAAAGCCAGGGTGCGAAGTTATACCGACTGTGGAGCACAGCATATTTTTCCCACGTAAGAAGTCCGGCTTGCCGGCCTTTGAAAGGGAAATAGACCGCATAAACAAGGGTACGATTAAAAAACTTAAAGATATATTGCCTGGGGTCGATATCATCCATTCGCACGGCTTCGACCTTGGGAAATTCGAAAATTTTCCGAATCTTACCACAATCCACGGACCGATAATCTTTGAGCAGCTTGAATACTACGCCAAAAGGAAAAATCTGTATTTCGCATCCATTTCTAAGAACCAGCAGGAAGCTTACCCAAAGCTGCAGTGGGTCGGAGCGGTATATAACGGCGAAGACCCTAAAGAATTTCCGGTTATCAAGCGGCCTAAAGATTACGTCTGCTTTATTGGCCGGTTTGATCGCGAAAAAAATCCGCACCTGGCGATTGAGCTGGCTATCAGCTACGGTATCAAAATAAAACTGGCCGGTAAAATAGATTTTCTGGGCGACGATTATTTCAAGACCGAGGTTAAAAAATATCTCAAACACCCGCTGGTTGAATACCTAGGTGAAATAGATAAAAAGCAGACGGCGAACTTGTTAAGCCACTCTAAGCTGAATCTGCACCCCACCGGTTTCCGCGAACCATTCGGCCTTACCGTTCTTGAGGCGGCATACTGCGGAACGCCGACGATGGCTATCGCCCGGGGCTCAATGCCAGAACTTATCGAAGAAGGCAGAACAGGATTGTTGGTAGAAGATTTTGTCGAGGGTTATCACCAGATGGATGAGTTATTCTCAATGGACCGCGAATATATCGCCCGCCGCGCCAGGAGGCTGTTTAACTACCAGGTAATGAGTAAGCAATATCTGCGGGCATACAAAAAAGTCACTAAAATATTTAGAATAAAAGAGCGCGAGCAGGAAAGGATTAACCAGCTTACGCAACAAAGTAAACGAGAGCTGGAAAGTGTCTGGTCGCGCGATATCCGGCGACGGCAGCTACAGCAGAAAATGAAAATATCCAAAGGGAGAAAACATCGTGGAACTATCGAATGAGCATAAAGACAGGCTGAAAAGGGTTCTGATTGCCGGCTCTGCGGCGGTAGCGGCTGGTGTAATCGTTAAATACGTACATGACTATGAAGGTGATCTCAAAGGTTTCATATACCGGTTTAAAGACGGTGTAAAAACCGGTATTTACCGTGACGGCGATAAACTTGATATCGTTCAGATCAGCGGCAGTACAGATGGTGCTGAAGAACCGGTATTTGACCCGAGGATAGTAGAACAGGACATCGAAAGTTTTGAATATCTTGTATCCTTGGCTGAGCAAAGCCAGGAATAACTCAAAACCCTTTACAAACTGCCTGTTCTTACCCTATAATGTGCGCTAGCTCGCGTGGGTGGTATTTATTACTCATGCTAATTTATTGCTAAAGCTAAACTATAAGGAGAAAAAATGGCAGATTTTGATCGAACCAAGCCGCACCTCAACGTAGGCACTATGGGGCATGTTGACCACGGTAAAACTACTTTAACCTCGGCAATTACCAATGTGCTTTCCAAGAGGCTGCCAAGCGATATCAATAAACCGGTTAAATTCGAAGAGATAGACAAAGCACCCGAAGAGAAAGAGCGTGGAATTACTATTGCCGTATCGCACCAGGAGTACGAGACGGATAAGCGCCATTATGCCCACATCGACATGCCGGGCCACGCCGACTATGTGAAGAACATGATCACCGGCGCTGCCCAGGTAGACGGTGCTATTTTGGTCGTTTCTGCCGCCGATGGGCCGATGCCTCAGACGCGCGAGCATGTTCTTTTAGCGCGCCAGGTAGGCGTACCATATATTATTGTTTTCCTGAATAAGATGGATCTGGCCGACCCAGAACTGGTTGAGCTGGTAGAAGCCGATGTCCGCGATCTGCTTAAAAAATACGAATTTGACGAGAACGCCCCGATAATCAAAGGCTCTGCCACCAAAGCGCTGGAAGGCGACAAGGAGTCGGAAGACGCCGTAATGGAACTGCTGAAAGCGATGGACGAGTCTATTCCCGAGCCCAAGCGCGACCTGGACAAGCCGTTCCTGCTGGCCGTTGAAGACGTATTCTCTATCAAAGGCCGCGGCACAGTTGCAACCGGACGGGTTGAAACCGGTATAGTTAAAGTAAACGAAGAAGTAGAAATCGTTGGTCTGAAGCCTACCAAGAAAACAGTTGTTACCGGCGTCGAGATGTTCAAGAAGAACCTCGACCAGGGACAAGCCGGCGACAACGTCGGCGTACTGTTGCGCGGCGTTGAGCGCGACGAAATTGAACGCGGCCAGGTATTGGCAAAGCCAGGCTCGATTACTCCTCACACTGACTTTGAAAGTGAAGTATACATCCTTACAAAAGAGGAAGGCGGACGCCACACCCCGTTCTTCAAAGGATACAAACCGCAATTTTACTTCCGGACTACTGACGTGACCGGCGAAGTGGAATTGCCAGCCGACAAAGAGATGGTCATGCCCGGCGACACCATTACTTTCAAAGTAAAACTGCTCCAGCCCATCGCTATGGAACAAGGCCTGCGATTCGCTATACGCGAAGGCGGGCGCACAGTCGGCGCCGGCGTGGTTACCAAGATTGAGAAATAATGGGCCCTGAATTGCCTAACTTCGAACTGCCGGACGAAAAGCCCAAGATTCTAAATCCGGAATTTCAAACGACTTCAGATGATCTATTGGCCGAGCTTGAGCAAGACGCCGCGGACCAAAGCGACCGTCCGCTGCCGCCAAGGATCATCTTAGGGGAATCGTGATGGCTGAAGCTAAAAAAACCACCAAAACCAAGCCCGAAGGATCAGACACCAAGCCCCGAATCAGGATCAGGCTCAAGGCTTACGACCATAAAGTGATAGACCAGTCCGCCAAACAGATTGTCGAAACCGCGCTTCGCACAGGGGCGAATATATCGGGGCCCATACCGCTGCCTATAAAAAAGAGCGTTTACACTGTAGTCAAAAGCCCGCATGTTTATAAGAAAGGCCGCGAACAGTTTGAAATGCGCGTGCACAAGCGGCTAATCGATATAACCGACCCGACGCCTAAAACAGTGGACGCTCTGATGAACCTCTCTCTGCCAGCCGGCTGCGACGCCGAAATAAAAATGTGAGCCCAGAGAAAACAATTCCGGACAGATGCGCCGAATGCCCGGTTGCTAAAGTTATAACCGGTGCTGATTTTGAAAAGCTGATTGAAGATTGCTTAGGGCCTAAAGTTGTCCAGCTGACATGCGAAACAGTCAAAGTTTGCGACAGCCCTTACAAAAAGGGAAAGTAATATTTACATCAGATTGACACTTATAGTCATTATGTGCTAACCTGTTACGGATACAGGGAAACCGGGTATCTATTCATATTGTTTATATGAGATTAATACAAGTCATAAATAGCAAAGCAGGAAGTACAGGTGAAAGCCCTTATCACCCGAAAAATCGGTATGACCAACATCCTCAGCGAGGATGGGATTGCTATTGCAGTGACTTTGTTAGCCGCTCCGCCTAACACCGTTACTCAAATAAAAAACCAGGAAAACGACGGCTACGAAGCCGTACAACTGGGCAACGGCAGCCGCCCCAAGCCGGCCAAAGCCCAAGCCGGCCACAACAAACCATCAAAGGCCAGCCCAAGTACGTACCGAGAATTCCGCATTAACGGCGAAAACGCAACTGAGCTGAATGTCGGCGACTCCTTAAGCGCCGACATTTTTGAAATTGGAGACATTGTAAGCGCAACCGGCATAAGCAAAGGCAAGGGCTTTACAGGAACCATCAAGAGGCACCGTTTTCACCGTGGGCCGAAGAGCCATGGCGGCCAAAGCTACCGACGGCCGGGTTCCATCGGCTCTATGTATCCCCAGAGGATTTTCCCCGGCAAGAAGATGGCCGGGCATAGCGGACACAGCCAGGTTACAACCAAGAATTTAAAGATTGCTCTCATTGACCTGGATAACAGTGTAATCGGCGTTGCCGGTGCGGTTCCGGGCCCTAAAAAGGGCCTGGTTTTATTGAAGGGGGCTAAATAATGGCTGTCGAGTCATTTACTAAAGCCGGCGCCAAAGCTTCGGCGCCAATAAAGCTGGATAAATCGGTATTCGGCTTGAAAGTCGATGACCACGGCCTGCTTAAAGAAGCCTACTTGGCATATCTTGCCAACGGCCGAACCAATTTGGCTAAGGCTAAAAAGCGCGGGCAAGTTCGCGGCGGCGGCGCCAAACCCTGGCGCCAAAAAGGCACCGGCCGGGCGCGGGTTGGTTCATCGAGAAATCCGCTTTGGACCGGCGGCGGCGTGGCTTTTGGGCCAACAGGCGACGAGAATTATACAAAGCGCCTGACTACCAGGTCCAAACGGCTGGCGCTTCGCCAAGCGCTGTCGATGGCAGCCGACGATGGCCGGATTAAGCTGATTGACAGCTTAGTTGTCGCCGACGGCAAAGCCAAATCTGCCGCCGGGCTTCTTGCTAAGCTTAAATGCGGCAGCAGGACGCTTTTAGTGGTCGACCAAAAAGAAAGATTGCTGGAAAGAGCTACCGCCAACTTATCAGGCTGCTCGGTTGTAAGTGCAAATTATCTGAACGTTTTTGACATTATGAATGCCGATTCCATTGTAATTACAAAAAAATCTTTAGAAGTTATTAACGGATGGCTGTCAGATAAAGGGGCTGGCAATGCATAAGACTATTGCCATTAAGCCGAGGCTTACTGAAAAAGCCTACGCGCTCAGCGAAGACCGCAATACTTATACCTTCGTTGTTCAAGCTGGCGTAAGCCGGCTTGATATAGCCAAAGCGGTAGCGGTCCAATACGGAGTAGCCGTGGAATCGGTCCGAATAACCGCCCAGCCATCAAAAAACCGGCGTACATACCGCCGCGGCGGCCGCGTTGTATTGCGAGGCAAGACCGCGCCGATACGCAAAGCTTACGTGCGGCTGAAAGAGGGCGACAAGCTGCCGATTTTCGCGGCTGTAAACGAAGACAGCAAGTCCAAAAAGGAGAATAAATAATGCCCGTTAAACTGCACAACCCGACAACCGCCGGGCGCCGCGGCATGACGTCGCAGGACTTTGCCGAAATAACGTCAAAGAAACCGATGAAGCGCCTGCTGCGGGTAAAAAGTGGCCATGTCGGGCGGAATAATACCGGCCGTATAACTACCCGCCACCGCGGCGGCGGCGCAAGGCGGTTCTACCGCGTCGTTGACTTTAAACTGCCGCCCGGCACCGAAGCCAAAGTGGAATCTATCGAATACGATCCTAACCGCAGTGCCCGGATCGCGTTGATTAAAGACCATAATGGAACTTACCGATATATTTTGGCCACTAAAGGCATGAAACCTGGAAGCAAGTTGACGGTCAATGAGGAAGCGCCAATCGAGAAAGGCAACCGCCTGCCGCTAAAGAATATACCGGCGGGCACAGCTGTGCACGCGATTGAACTTCAGCCGGGCCGGGGCGCTCAGCTGGCCCGTACTGCCGGAAGCAGCGCTACTCTAGTTGGCAAAGACGAGAAAATGGCGCAGCTGCGCCTGCCCAGCGGCGAAATCCGCTTGGTCAGCGTCGATGCGATGGCTACTATTGGCAGCGTAGGCAATGAACAGCACCAGAATATTAAATACGGCAAAGCCGGCCGCCGCCGCCGGCTTGGCATCAGGCCGACTGTTCGCGGCGTTGTCATGAATGCCGCAAGCCATCCGCACGGCGGCGGCGAAGGTAAAGGCAAGGGTGGTTCCGACCCGCGGACACCTTGGGGTCAGCGGACGCTAGGTTATAAGACGCGCCGACGGCACTCGACTGATAAATTCATTGCCCGCTCACGGCATAAGGGAAAGAGGAGATAATATGAGCCGCAGCCTTAAAAAAGGACCGTTCGTCGATCCAAAGCTGGCAAAGAAAGTCGCCACTCTGGGCGCAGATGACCGCTCGACAATCAAAACGTGGGCAAGGGCGTCAACCATTCCGCCGGAATTTGTCGGCAAGACGTTCGCGGTCCATAACGGCAAAGTCCATGTACCGGTATTTGTAACTGAAGATATGGTAGGCCATAAACTCGGCGAATTTGCCCCTACGCGCAAGTTCCGCGGCCACGGCGGCAAACTGGCAAAATCCCAGGAAGGAGCAGGTTAGTTTATGCCAGCCGAAGCAATAACCAGAAGCGTTAGGATGAGCCCGCGAAAGGTGAGCGTAGTTGCCTCATTGGTGCGCGGCCGCCGGGTTGACGACGCCCTGGCAATCTTAGAGCATACTCCGCGGCGTTCCGCCGGGGCAGTCAGGAAAACTCTTTTGAGCGCTAAAGCCAATGCTGAGCACAACCACAGTTACAAGCCGGATTCTTTAATTATCAGCGAAGTAACAGTTACAGCCGGTCCGCGCTACAGGCGCTACCGCGCGGCTGCCAGAGGGCGGGCGTTGCGCTACGAACGCAAAACCAGCCATATTAAAGTAGTTGTAGACGGTGATAAGCGGGCAGCCAAAAAACCAACGGCAACCCCTAAGACAACCGAGGAGAAAAAGTAATGGGGCAAAAAGTAAATCCAATCAGCTTGCGGCTGCAAGTCAGCAAAGACTGGCGCAGTAAGTGGTTTGCCGGAAAAAAAGACTATGCCAACTTCCTTAAGCAGGATTTGGCGGCCCGCAAACTTATTGACGATAAGCTCGGCTCAAGGGCAGCTATTAATAAGGTTGATATTGAGCGTTCGCCAAACTTGGTAACCATTATTATCCAGACGGCCAAAGCCGGCGTGGTTATCGGGCGAGGCGGTACCGGCGCCAGTGAATTGAAGGATGCAATCGAAAAGCTTTACGGCGTTCCGGTAAGAGTTAATATCGAAGAAATCAAGCGGGCCGAACTGCAAGCGAAGCTGGTTGCCGAGAACATCGCCCATCAGCTGGAAAAGCGCATTGCATTTAGGCGAGCTATGAAACAAGCGGCATCTTCTGCTATGAGGTCCGGCGCCAAAGGGGTACGGATTGAGCTGGCTGGCCGTCTTGGCGGTAATGAGATGAGCCGCCGCGAAAAAGAAGTACAGGGCAGCGTGCCTTTGACCACTCTTAGGGCGGATGTAGATTACGCCAGCGCCCGAGCGCTTTATCCGGGCGCCGGAATCATCGGCGTAAAGGTATGGATTTACCGGGGGGAGGCATAAAAAATGTTAATGCCCAGCCGAACTAAATACCGCAAAGTACGCAAAGGCCGCATTCACGGCGGCGTGGCGACTTCGCTGAACGACCTAGCATACGGTTCTTACGGGCTAGTCAGCCAGGAAGCTATGCGGATAAACGCCCGCCAGATTGAAGCAGCCCGCCAAGCCATGACGCGTTATATCAAGCGCGGCGGCCAGATTTGGATTCGTATATTCCCGCACACCCCTGTAACTAAGAAGCCATTGGATGTAAAAATGGGCAGCGGCAAAGGAAATCCAGAGTATTTTGTCGCCAAAGTTAAACCTGGCAGCGTGATGTTTGAAATGGACGGCGTGGCTGAAGACGTGGCCCGCGAGGCTATGCGGCTGGCCGGCCATAAACTTCCGGTTAAGACGGCTTTTCTGGTCAAGAAGGAACAATAAGATGAAAGTTGCCGATATCCGTAAATTATCAACCGCCGAGCTAACCAAAGAGCAAACGCGCCTGCGAGAAGAAATCGCCGAGATGCGCCGCCGGCTTTACAGCGGCGAAGTCCAAAACGTGCGCATCCTGAGGTCCAAGCGAAAAGATCTGGCCAGGGTACTAACGATATTGGGCGAGCAGCTTGCCAAGGAGGACATTTCATGAAGCGACAAATCAGAGGCCGCGTATACAGCGATAAAGCCGACAAAACAATTGTAGTGCGTGTTGTTATGCGGAAAACCCATCCGCTTTACAAGAAGCAGTACACCAGACACCGCAAATTCATGGCTCATGATGAGAAAAATGAAGCTAGCGAAGGCGATCTGGTAGTTATTAGCGAGTCACGCCCGGTTAGCACCCGTAAACGCTTCGTTTTGGACAAGATACTAGAAAAAGCCGGCGCCGAATTCAAAGAAACCGATGCGGCGGCAGATGTTCCTATGGATGAATTGGAGAAGAAAGAGCAGCCAAAAGCGGCTCCTAAACCGAAGGTATCAGCCGCTAAAACCAAGCAGCCGGCAGGAGAGACGGAATGATACAGCAGGAATCACGGCTGATTGCGACAGACAACAGCGGCGCGCGTTCGCTGCAGTGTATCCGCGTGCTTGGCGGAACCCGCCGGCGATACGCGAGGGTCGGTGATATTGTTGTGGCAAGTGTAAAAACCGCCAGCCCCACCGGCGCCGTAAAGCGTAAAAGCGTAGTTAAAGCGGTTGTCGTCCGGTCCCGCAGCCCGATAAAACGACCCGACGGTTCGTTGATAAAATTTGATGACAACGCTGCGGTTGTACTTTCTGACGATGGTAAAACTCCGCGAGGTACGCGTATTTTCGGCCCTGTGCCAAGGGAACTTCGTGAAAAAGGCTTTACCAGGATAATTTCTCTAGCGCCGGAGGTATTATGATGAGTGAACCTAAACTTTATAAAATCAGGCTGAAAAAAGGTGATACGGTTATTGTCCGATCGGGCAAGCATAAAGGCCGTACAGGCAAAATCTTAGCGCTTCATCCGAAGCAGAACAAAGTAACCGTCGAAGGTATCAACATTGTTAAAAGGCATATCAAACCCACAAGAGTAAACCCACAGGGAGGAATAGTGGAACTGACAAAGCCGATTTGGGTAAGTAAAATCGCTGTTTATGACTCAACTAAAAAGAAACCATCCCGCATCAGCTATAAAACCGACAATAAAGGTAACAAAGCCCGGGTTATGAAAACCTCGGGAAAGGAGCTTAAATAATGCCTACCGCCGCATCGAAGAAGAAAGCTGCCGGCGTTCCGCGCCTGAAAGATGAGTATAGCAGCAAGTTCTCCGGCGAACTACTAAAGGATTTGGAACTTGCTAATATAAACCAAGTTCCAAAGTTGCAGAAAATCGTTATAAACGCCGGGCTGGGCAGGGCAAAAGACGACAAGCGCGTGCTCGAAGCGGCTGCCAACACACTGAGAAAGATAACCGGGCAGGAACCGGTTAAGACTCACGCTAAAGCATCGATTGCCGGCTTTAAGCTGCGTGAAGGCAGCCAGGTCGGGTTGAAGGTCACTTTAAGGGGTGATAGAATGTATGAGTTTGCCGACCGGCTAATCAATCTTGTTCTGCCGAGGCTTAGGGACTTCCGAGGTGTGGGCGCCAAGGCGTTTGACAAGCAGGGAAACTATAGTATCGGTTTGAGTGACCAGTCGGTATTTCCGGAGCTGAGTTTTGAAGACACTTCTACGCCGCATGGCTTGCAGGTAGTCTTCGTAATAAACAGCCAAAGCCCCGTTCATTCGCGGGCATTGCTGGAAAAATTCGGCTTACCGTTTGAGAAAGGGAGTATGTAATGGCAAAGAAATCTATGCTGGCGCGCGACGCCAAAAGACGCAAAATGCACGAGCAGTACGCAGCGAAGCGGGCTGAGCTAAAAGCTGCCGGCGATTATGAAGGTTTGGCCAGGTTGCCGCGCAATTCCAGCCCAACCAGATTAAAGAACCGTTGCTTTGAAACCGGGCGCTCACGCGGCTATATGCGCCAATTTGGTTTGAGCCGTATCGCGTTTAGGGAACATGCATCCAAGGGTGAGGTTCCCGGAGTAACTAAGAGCAGCTGGTAATTATTATGGTAAGCACCGATCCTATTAGTGATATGTTAACCCGCATCCGGAACGCCAACTTAATCGGCCGCAACAGTATCTCCATGCCCCACTCAAAAATAAAGGAAGACGTGGCGCGCTTACTGGCAGCAAATGGTTATATAATTTCGGCCAAAACAGACGAGGCCGGTGGCCGGAAAATACTTGAGCTGGTAATCAGCGACCCAGACCAGCCCGGACAGATAACATCGATAAAACGACTTAGCCGGCCCGGCCGGCGGTCTTACGTAAAATCCAAGGAAATCCCGTTAGTTAAGCGAGGGCGCGGAATCGTTATCGTTTCTACTTCAAAGGGGCTGATGACCGGCGCCGATGCCGCCCGGCAAAAACTGGGCGGAGAACTGCTATGCGAGGTTTACTAAGATGAGCAGAGTCGGGCAACAGCCAATTAAACTACCAGACGGCGTAACAATCGAAGCCGACAAATCAGAGGTCCGGGTAAGCGGTCCTAAAGGGAGCCTCAAGCAGCATGCGCTAAACGGCATAAATGTAGAAACTTCCGGCGGAGAAGTGTTGATTAAGCGAAGAAGCGACGAAAAGCAGTACAAAGCCAAGCATGGGCTCATGCGCTCGCTGGTAAATAATATGGTTACCGGTGTAAGCAAAGGATTTGAAAAAAAACTGGAATTGATCGGCGTCGGTTACAGAGTTTCAGTCCAAGGGCAAGAGATGAAGTTTAACCTAGGTTTTTCGCACGAAACAAAATACAAAGTACCCGAAGGGATACAGGCGACGGCTGAGCAGAATATCATAACGGTCAGCGGCATCGACAAGCAGTTGGTCGGCCAGGTCGCGGCCGAAATACGGGCGCTTAAACCGCCGGAGCCGTACAAGGGCAAAGGCATAAAATACAGCGATGAGCATATTATTCGTAAGAGCGGTAAGAGCGGCAAGGAGGCCTCGGCATGAGCAAAGACAGCTTGGCGCATAAGACTTACAAAATGGTGCAGCGCCGCCGCCGGGCGCGACGTAAAATTCAAGGAACAGCCGAAAGACCAAGGCTCAGCGTGCATATCAGTAATAAGCACGCCAGTGCCCAGCTGATAGACGATGACAGTGGACGCACAATTGCCTATGCCACCACCGTCGGCCAGAAAGACCAGGCGCCTTTGTCTGAAAAGGCTGCGTGGACCGGTTCAGAAATTGCTAAAAAAGCCCATAAAGCCAAGATTAAATCAGTCGTATTTGACCGCGGCGAACGCAAATATCATGGTCGCGTAAAACAATTGGCCGATGCAGCAAGATCGGAAGGACTGGAGTTCTAGATGGAATTTGAAAAGACATATGATGAAAGAGTAATATTCGTTAACCGCGTCGCTAGGGTCGTGCAAGGCGGTCGCCGTTTCAGGTTCCAAGCTCTGGTGGTTATCGGCGATCATAGCGGTTCCGTGGGTATGGGAATAAGCAAAGGCGCCGATGTATCTTCGGCGATAACCAAAGCAACAAATACAGCGAAGAAGAATCTGATTAAACTAAACTTATACAAAGGCTCGCTGACGCATGAGGTAGAATCCAAAAAGGGCGGCGCTAAGGTGTTGATTATGCCGGCCGCTCCCGGAACAGGTTTAATAGCCGGCGGCGTGGTGCGTTCTATCCTGGAAGTCTCTGGAATCGAAAATGCCCTTTCCAAATCAATCGGCTCCAATAACCGAATCAACGTCGCTTACGCTACATTACAAGCGCTGCAGAGTATGGTTCCGGCTAAAGACTGGGTCAGCCGGCGGGTTGCCGCTAGTAAGATGCCAGTTAAAAAAGCCGAAGCTAAGGCCGCTAAATAATGAAATACCATCAACTGCAAGCGGGAAAATATAAAAAGGCTAACCGTGCCGGACGCGGAATAAGCGCCGGCCAGGGCCGTACTGCCGGCCGTGGAACAAAAGGCCAGGGCGCCCGCAAGAGCGGCGGCGTCAGGCCGGGATTCGAAGGCGGCCAGATGCCGCTTTATATGCGATTGCCGCATCTTCGCGGTTTTAAGTCGCGCCGCCCAAAGACAGAGACTGTTTATACCGGACAGCTTGAAATGGTGCGCAAAAGCACTATAGATAACCAGGCGCTGTTTGAGGCCGGTCTGCTAAGCACTCCTTATGGCCGGGCCAAATTGGTAATTAAAGGGGATGTCAAAACTAAAAAGGAAGTGCGGTTGCAATCGGCAAGCAAGCCGGCGCAAGCCGCATTGAAAAAGGCCGGAGGCAGCTTTACGGCTATTGAGCGGACAGCCAGGCCGGCTAAATCTAAAAAGTAAACTGATATACTTAGAGATTATATGAGGGTAAATTTAGCTTGTAGGGCACAGGCCTTGTGAACTGGGGAATAATATTAAAATCCTTGGGGCACAGCGAGATGCGCAAACGCATCTTGGCGGTGCTTGGCATGCTCTTAGTATTTCGTATCCTAGCGCACATTCCGGTTCCGTTGTCTGATCCACAGACGCTGAAACAGGTGCTGGATAACCTTTATAACCAGACGGCTTCAAATAACCTATTCGGATTCCTAAACGTTCTATCAGGCGGCGCATTATCAAACTTTTCTATTGTCCTCGTCGGCCTCATTCCTTACATTAACGCCTCGATAATCATGCAGCTGCTTACAAAAGCCATTCCGCGGCTGGAAAAGATGAACAAGGACGAGGGCGAATACGGCCGTAAAAAAATAAACCAGTACACTAGGATTCTGACTTTCCCGCTGGCAATAATCCAGTCAATAGGGATGGTTTATCTAATCCGCCAGCAGGCGCAAAGCCTTGGCGGTATTGGCGATATTACGGCTAATACTTCCGCTCAGCAATGGGTGCTGATGATAGCCGCTTTGACCGGCGGCGCGATGGTCCTGATGTGGCTTGGCGAGTTAATTACTGAGAGGTCGGTTGGTAATGGCATTTCGCTTCTAATCACTGTTGGTATAGTTGCCAGATTGCCTAGCCTGATTACCGAACTTGGCGCCGGCGCCCTATGGAATTCCACTATGGCAGATGCCGACAAGATTACGGTACTGGGGCGGAACTTCAGTAAACACGGCGTAATTATTCTTAGTGTCGTGGCTGTGGTTTCAGTATTCTTGATTTGGGCGGTGGTAAAACTGAACGAGGCATCGCGTAAACTTACCATCAACTATGCCAAGCGCGTCCAGGGAAATCGGACTTACGGCGGTGTAACTACTACGCTGCCGGTCAAACTGATTACCGCCGGAGTCATTCCTATTATCTTCGCCTTGGCGTTTTTATCGGTGCCTAATTTCGTTGGGCAGCTGCTGACGCACGGCCAAGGTGTAAACGCCGTAGCCACCACCAGCCTGGAGCATTTCGGCGTTACGCTAAGCGAGCTTTTCCAAACGCCAAGCCCGGCGACTTTCGCCGCCGGCGGCTGGCAGCCGTGGGTATACCCGATAACTTATTTCTTCCTGGTTTTCATATTTACTTACTTCTATACTGGCGTGACATTCAACTCGAAAGAAATCGCCGAAAACCTGCAGAAACAAGGCGGTTTTATTGCCGGAGTACGCTCGGGACTTCAGACTCAGAAATACCTCAGCCGGACTGTAAACCGTCTTACATTGTTCGGCGCCAGCGCTTTGGGATTGCTGGCCGTTCTGCCAATACTCGGCCAGGTCTACGTAAACCCCAATATCGCCATCGGCGGAACCAGCGTGCTTATTTTGGTATCGGTATCGCTTGAAACTCTTCGCCAGGTGGAGTCACGCGCCCTTATGATTACCTACGATGAGTATGAACAACCGGACTACTTTTACGAATCAATCGCCGATGAGCCGGAAAAAACCCAGAAAAAACTGCTGCGCTTTATCCCGAAGCCCGGTTTGCCAAAACCGCTTAAACGTTCAAAAAAATAACTTTACAACCCCTGTAGTACTGTGGTAATATACCCAAGTTATATTTATGGCCGAGAATAAAGAGGTAATCGAGCTAACTGGAACGATAGCGGAAGCTCTTCCGGGCACGCAGTTCCGGGTGGAACTCGAGAACGGCCATATAATAATAGCTCACGTCGCCGGCCGGATGCGCAAGAATTACATCCGCTTGGTGCCGGGCGACCGCGTAAAGGTTGAATTGACACCTTACGATCTGACGAAGGGTCGGATAACCTACCGCGAAAGTTAAACCATCATAGATTTATCAAGGTGAAGGGAGCATAAATCTTAATGAAAGTGCGCGCATCGGTCAAAAAAATCAGTCCGGATGACAAGATTGTCCGCCGCAAAGGCCGGCTTTATGTCATTAATAAGCTGAAGCCAAAACACAAGCAGAGGCAAGGTTAAACTATGGCAAGAATTGCTGGAGTCAACATTCCGGACAATAAGCAGGTATGGGTTTCGCTAACATATATTTACGGTATAGGGCCTAAAACCAGTTACGATATCTTATCCAAGGCGTCGGTGGAGCCGGTTGTCCGCGTAAAAGATCTGACCGATAGCGAAGTATCTAAGATACAAGACGTCATAAACGCCGACTATTCGGTCGAAGGCGATTTGCAAAGAAGCGTTACCGATAACGTCAAACGGCTGCGAGATATAAATTCCTACAGGGGTCTAAGGCATTCCGCCAGCCTACCTGCCCGCGGGCAAAGGACCCGTACTAACGCCCGTACAAAGCGAGGCAAGCGGGTAACAGTGGGCGGTACGGCAAAGAAAGCGCCGACTAAGACTTAGGATATAACTTATGGCTGACAATAAAGTAGAAGAAGAGAAGATATTAGGCACCGCGGCGGAAACAGCATACGGTGAGGCAGAAGGTGAGCCAAAAACTAAATCACGCAAGAAAAGAGCCCGCCGAACTGTGCCGCATGGCCAGGTTCACGTTCTAGCTACATTCAATAATACAATTGTCAATGTGACCGACAGCAAAGGGAATGTTCTGAGTACCGCCAGCGCCGGAAGCAGCGGCTTCCGTGGGTCTAAAAAGGGCACTGCCTACGCCGCTCAGATAGCCGCCGAAAAGGCCATAACTAATGCCAAGCAGTCCTACGGCATCACTAAAGTCGATGTTATCGTCAAAGGAGTCGGAATGGGCCGCGAAGCCGCTGTGCGCACGCTCGTAGGCCAGAACGTCGGTATAGACAGCATCAAAGATATTACTTCTACCCCTCACGGCGGTGTTCGCCCTAGAAAGCCTAAGAGGAATTAAGGAGCAGCAATGGCCAGAGATTTGAAACCGATTGTCAAGCGTTCACGCCGAGAAGGCTACGCGCTGCACCCGAAAGCCCATAAAGCTTTGGTTAAACGCTCAACCATTCCAGGCCAGCACGGGCGAAGTATGCGCCGGACAAAAGCCAGCCAATACGCTCTTCAGCTGCGCGAGAAGCAGAAAGTCAAAAGATTATACGGCCTGCTGGAAAAACCTTTCGCAAAGCTTATGGCAGAGGCGACCAGGGCCGAAGGCCAAACAGGCGAGCGGCTGCTGGAATTTTTAGAGAGGCGCCTGGATAATGCCGTTTATCGAGCCGGATTAGCCCCGTCGCGCCGGGCGGCACGCCAGCTGGTAACCCATGCGCACTTTATGCTTAACGGCCGGCGAGTTGATGTGCCGTCGATGCGCTTGAAGATTGGTGACAGTTTGTCGGTGCGCGATGGCAGCCGAGATTCGGCTTATTTCAAGCATCTGGACGATATCAGCCCGGCGCCGGCGGACGTTCCAGGATGGCTGAAAGCCAACCGCGGCAAATTGGAAATTACTGTAACCGGCACGCCAGCACGCGAAGATGCGGAGGCGGATATCAAAGAGCAATTAATAGTCGAATATTATTCACGCTAAGGAGGCGAGGAGTTAAGACATGAACAAAGCAATTCACACCCCAACATTATCATCAGTCAAAGACCACGACGACCGTACGGCTACCTTCACGGTCGAGCCGCTGCCAAGCGGTTACGGCATGACATTGGGTAATAGCCTCAGGCGGGTATTACTTTCCAGTATCGGCGGCGCTTCAGTGACAGGTTTCCGGGTGGATGGTATCAGCCATGAATTCACCGCCATCCCAGGCATCAAGGAAGATGTTGTCGCGATAATGCTAAACCTTAAGCAAATCCGCTTCAAGGTTTATTCAGACGATCCGCAGACTTTGAGCCTTACTAAAAAAGGCAAGGGCGAAGTACGCGCCAAGGATTTGGTTCTGAATTCTGACGTCGAAGTCGTCAACCCCGACCAGTTAATCTGCACAATAGACGACGCTAAGGCCGCCATGAATATGGAAATTATGGTTGAGACCGGCCGTGGCTACCGCCCGCTCGATGAACGCGGAGGCAACAACAAAATCAGCGACATGATAGTCCTTGATGCCCTGTTTACGCCAGTCTTACGAGTAAGATACAAAGTCGAAAATACTCGCGTAGGGCAAATAACTGATCTGGACAAACTGCTGTTAACGGTCACGACTGACGGTTCAATTACCCCTCGGGATGCGTTTGAAGAAGCTGCAGCAATTTTGGTCAGCCAGTACTCAGCGCTCGCCGGCCAGACCCAGATAGAATCTGCCGGCGCTTTGACCGACAGCCCGGAAGGTACAACAACCGGAGAAGACACTGACGAGCCGGCTGAACTAATGACTTCGATTGAAGATCTGAACCTTAGCGCCAGAACCACCAACGCCTTGGTGAATAACGACATCCATACCATAAAAGACCTACTGTCCCTGAGCGATACTGAATTGCGGGACCTGAAGGGATTCGGCAATAAAGCGCTTGATGAAGTTAAAGAGAAAATGGCCGAACTGGAATTGTAACAATGAGCGCCAAGACAAAATCTAAGAGCCACAAATTGGGAAGACCTCGCGACCAGCGCCGCGCGCTGATTAAGTCGCTGGCAGACTCTTTGATTTTGGACGAAAGCATTGAGACAACGTTGCCTAAAGCCAAAGCTGTGGCGCGCTACACCGAAAAGCTGGTTGGAAAAGCCAAAAAAAGCCAAGACAGTCTGCACCGCCGCCGCCAGGTTATAGCTGGTTTAAACACCCTAGAAGCCGCCCATAAACTGGTGGACGAAATCGCGCCGGTTTTATCCGGCCGAAACAGCGGATATTTCCGGGTTGAGCGCCTGGGCTACAGGCAAGGTGATAACGCCCAGCTTGCAAAGGTTAGTTTCGTAGATGAACTGAAACATCCAAACAATACTAAGACCGAAAAGCCGACAAAAAGCGCGACCACAGAGGATAAGAAAACCGCCGACGAACCGAAGACCGCCGCCGCTCCAAAAGCTAAGGTTCAAAGCGCCAAGTCCCAGCCGAAATCTGCTGTCCAGGCTCCAAAACGCTCCGGGGTAAGAGGTAACCGATGATGAGGACTTATAGTTTAAAACCAAGTTCAATTAACCGCCAATGGCATGTAATCGACGCGTCAGAGGCTTCTTTAGGCCGCACGGCTGCAAAAGCGGCGGCTTTGCTTATCGGCAAGCACAAACCGGTTCAATCGCCTCACATTGACGGCGGCGATTACGTGGTTATTATAAATAGCGACAAACTGCAAGTAACCGGCAATAAAGAACAGGATAAGCTTTACCGGCGTCACAGCGGTTATCCCGGAGGGCTTAAAGAAACGCCGCTGAAAGATTTATCGGCGCAAAATTCAGCCGAAATTATCCGACGCGCAGTCAGGGGCATGCTTCCCGTTAACAAATTACGCAAGGGCCGGCTGGACCGGCTAAAGATATACACTGGCAGCGAACACCCCCACCATGGCCAGGCTGGCGGCCAAAAGCCGGTTGATAAGAAAGGCGGCGAATAATGAGCGAGAACAGTTATTTTTACGGCCTGGGACGGCGCAAGAGCTCTACGGCGCGAGTCAGGTTAAGCGGCGGCAAAGGCACTTTTGTTATCAATGAAAAGCCGCTGGCGGACTATTTTGCCAACAGCAAATATCTGCAGCACCAATTATTGATGCCGTTCAACGTTCTGGAGCTAGACCCGGAGAAGTATACGGTGACGGTAAAAGTTACCGGCGGCGGACACGCTAGCCAGGTTGACGCTATACGGCTCGGCGTATCGAAGGCGCTTGTGGGTCTAAACGATGATTTTAGGGGTACGCTAAAGCGTACAGGCCTGCTTGGCCGCGACCCACGCGAAAAAGAGCGTAAGAAGTTCGGCTTGCGCAGCGCCCGTAAGAAGCAGCAGTTCAGCAAACGTTAGAATACTTTACAAGTCAAGTATTTTGACAATGCCCGTATTCGCTTCGGCATTTATTTAAAAGATAATATCTTGCCATCGATGAATTGTGGAATTAAAAATAAATGTTAAATGTGAAATGAAAAATGTAAAATGGTAGCAATGGCTAAAGAGGTAGTTTTGACCGGTTTGCGTTCGAACGCCGAGTTCCACCTTGGTAATTACCTTGGAGGCATCAAGCCGATGGTCGAGCTGCAAAAAAAGCACGCCGGCCAGTACCAGCTGAACATGTTCATTCCGGATTTGCATAGCTTTACCACGCCGATTGACCACGGCAAGCTATACGAGCAGACCCACCAGAATTTAAAAGTATTCGTTGCGGCCGGGCTTGATATCGAACAGCCGGATACTTACATTTACCGGCAAAGCTACATTCCGGCTCATTCGGAAATGACATGGATTCTGGATTGCTTCGCATACTTCGGCGAATTATCCAGGATGACCGAATTCAAAGAAAAAGGCGGTGATAACCAAAATGTCAGCGTCGGCTTGTTCAATTACCCCGTACTTATGTCTGCCGATATCCTGCTTTATGGTGCAAAGTGGATACCGGTGGGTGAAGACCAGCGCCAGCATGTAGAATTTACCCGCGATCTGGCCTTGCGTATTAACAACAAGTTCGGCAACCTGCTGGTCGTGCCGGAAGACAACGCCAAACAAACCGAGTTTGCCGGCCGCGCCGAGCCGGTACGAATACGCAGCCTACGCAACCCGGAAAAGAAGATGAGCAAATCCGTAGACGACCCGGCCGGGACGATAATGCTGAACGACAAGCCGGAGGACGCATCATCTAAAGTTTTATCGGCGGCCACCGATTCGCTAGCGAATATAAATTATGACTGGCAAAAACAGCCGGGCGTAACCAACTTGCTTCAAATTCTGGCTTTGCTAAGCGGTACCGAGCAGGAACAAATCAATGCCCAATGGCAAGGCAAAACAAGCTACAGCGAACTTAAAGAAACCGTTGCCAAAGAGGTTAAGCAATTTTTAACCGGGCTTCAATCTAGTTTAGCGCGAGTCGACGATAACAGCTTGCACGGCAAACTTGAAGCCGACGAAGTGGAAATGAGCCGCGTCGCAGGCCAAACCTTACTGAAGTTGCAACAAGCCGTCGGCCTCAGGCCTAACCCGGATAAATGAAGAAAACTATATTAATAAGTGAATCTGGCGCCGGGCAGAGGACAGACGTATTTGTCGCCGCATTACTGCATAAATACAGCCGGTCTTCGCTGAAGGCCTTGTTTGATGCCGGCAGCGTAAAAATTAACGGTAAAAGCACCAAACCGGGATACAAGCTGCGCGCCGGCGAAAAGTTATCAATGGATACCGCTAAAATATCCAAACGGCCGGATCCGGTAGAACTGCCCATTATTTACCAAGACGATGATGTTATTGTAATAAATAAGCCGGCCGGCGTGCTGACTCACAGCAAAGGGGCTCTTAATCTTGAGCCAACCGTCGCGTCCTTTATTGCCGCAAAACTGAAAGATAAGACTTTGTCTGGCAACCGGGCCGGCATAGTCCACCGGCTGGACAGGCCGACCAGCGGGGTGATAATCTGCGCGCGAAATACATCAGCGCTTAAGTGGCTCCAGCGGGAATTTGCGGGCAGAAAAGCCAAAAAGTTCTATAACGCTATAGTTGAAGGGGAGATTAAGCCGCAGGCAGCGATCATAGATGCTCCCATTGGCCGCAATCCCAATAAGCCGCAGACTTTTAAAGCTATGGCCGGAGGTAAGCCTGCCCAAACCGAATACAAAGTTAAGGAGATTTATAGAAAAGATAACCGCGTTTATTCGCTGATCGAGCTTAAGCCGCGCACCGGCAGGACTCACCAGATCCGGGTTCATTTGGCCTATATTGGCCATCCGGTTGCGGGCGATGGTGTTTACGGCAAAGGCGGAGCCGATACGCCTTTGCTGCTGCATGCGCGCAAACTAGAATTAACGCTGCCAAACGGCAAGCGAAAAAGTTTTTTGGCGCCGCTTCCCGGCACATTCAAGGAGTTTAAAGAGCTGTGAGCCAACTAGAGAAAATTTTGGCGCACCCTAAGACGATAAAAACAGCTGGCAGCTATATAAACCGGCCAAACGGTCCGCTACTAATAATCGGCGCGTCGGGCAGCGGCAAGGCTGAGCTGGCACGGGCAATCGCCGCAGAACTTCTAGGCCTGGATTCCGCCGGTAAGCTAGATAGCTACCCGTATTTTCATATGGTAGAGAAACCTCGCGATAAGCAAGATATCCCGATAGAAGCTATCCGTGCAATCGGCAGGCAAATCAGGCTGAAAACGCCTGGAAAGGGCGGCATCAGGCGGGTGGTACTGATAGTTGACGCCCAACATATGAGCACGCAAGCCCAGAACGCGCTTTTAAAGATTCTTGAAGAACCGGATGACACCACGACCTTTTTATTGACTGCCGAAAGTCGCCAAGCTCTGCTGCCAACAATCGTCTCACGCGCCCAGCGCATAGTCAGTCACCCCGTGGACTTCGAACAGGCACTTAAGCATTTTTCCGTACGGTTCGACGAAGCTATGATAAAGTCCGCTTGGAACTTGAGCCGCGGCAATTCGGCGCTGTTGGCAGCGCTACTGAGTCAAGGCAGCGAGCATTCGCTTAAAAATGCCATCGTGGAAGCCAAAAGCTTTTTTATGAAGGATCGTTACCAGCGGCTGCTGGCGCTGGAAAAGCTATCCAAAAGCAAAGAGGATTTTGAGCTGTTTCTTGAAGCGCTGGAGCGTATCTTATCGGTTTTGCACCGCCAATCAATTGTAAACGGCAAGAAATCGCAATCAAAAAAATTGGCAAACGACAGGCAATTGGTTTTAAGCTGCCGCCAGGCTCTCGGCATAAACGCCAATGCCCGCTTAATCGGCCTTAACCTGGCAATCAGACTAAACAGTTAATCTGCTATAATTGGCACGGATGTACGCACTGTTGATCCTGATTGTGATTGCCTATTTCGTGCTTCGCAACAGCCGCTTTCAGGAAGATGAACTGATGATGTCCCGCCGACTAGGCGGCCGGCTGACAAAGCTTTGGGAGATTGCCCATCACGGCATGCGCGAGAACAGGTTTTTACGAGCCGAAAAGGCCTTGCTGACGATTCTTAAAATTGACGAGAAAAACGCCGCTGCCTATAACAGATTAGGGATTCTATACGCCAAACAACGAGAGTACAAAGACGCAATAGATTGTTTTGAAATTGCCAGCAGTATTGAGCCCAGCGCTTCAAGCCTGCATAATCTTGGGCTGATATATTACGAAACTGAGAACTATCAGAAAGCGGCAACCGCTTTCGAGCAGGCATTGAAGCTCGAAGACGACCTGGCCGCCCGCCACATCGCCTACGCTAAAGTCCAGGAAAAGTTAGGCAATGATAAACTGATGCTTCTGGAGCTCGAGAAGGCCGCTGAGCTTGAACCCAACAACGAGACGTATAATTTACTTATGAACGCCTATGAGGCCCGAGGAATGGGCGATGAAGCAACAAAAGTCCGTCGCAAGCTCAGCCGCAACGCCGTCGCCGAAAAACCCAAAAAAGTCCTTCGGCCGCGGCGGGTGGTCATCTGATTGAAGCATATCTGTTATTCTGGTAAGATAACAGGGGTCGCCACCTTAGCTCAGCTGGCCAGAGCAACGGTTTTGTAAACCGTGGGTCATCGGTTCGAATCCGATAGGTGGCTCCACGCTTTTGCTACGCAAAAGCAATTCACAGTTTACATTTTTCAATTTACAATTGCGGAAGCAATTTCCATAAATGTAAATTGCTAAGTGCTAAACGATAATAGCTTTTTTAGAACAAAAAGCTTTGCTGGGATAGTGAAGCGGTCAAACACGACTGACTGTAAATCAGTTGGCATACGCCTTCGGGGGTTCGAATCCCTCTCCCAGCACCATTGTGTAGCCCACTGATATACTTATAAATAATGAGCGGCGAAATAAAGGCCTTTCAACGGGCTATTGAAAAATCCGGCAAAATTCTGGTGACTTCGCATATATCGCCGGATCCTGACGCCATAAGCTCAACTTTGCTTTTGGGCAATACACTTAAAGTGAATTTTCCCGATAAAAAGATCGAAATGGTTCTGGAAGAACATCCGGCCCGGATGTTGGAATTTTTGGAAGGTTACGGTGATATTAAGTTCGAACCGGTGCTGGGTGCGGCTAAAAAACTTAGCCCAGACTTTTTTATCCTGCTGGATGCTCCAAGTTTTGACCGCAGTAGCCGCCACGACGGCGACAAGTTGCGGTCATATCTGGAGAAGCAACGGACAAAGACAGCCATTATCGATCATCACGAACAGCACGGTAAAGATAACACCGACATATATATCAATAATCGCCGCCCGGCAACCGCCCAAGAAGTATATGAGCTTTTATTCGAAAATTTAGGACTAAAGAAACCGGTTGGATTTTCGCAAACTGCATTATTGGGTATCATCAGCGATACAGCCCGGCATAAATTTGATAATCCGGTCCACCGCGATACATACCGCGTTGTAAGCGATTTGCTGGACGACGGCGCCAGTATCGAACACTTGGAAAGCCGGATGGGGCGATACGACACCGGGCAATTGTCGGTTCTTAACCATCTTATCGGCAATATAAAAGATAGTGGCGAGGGCTATACATATAGTTATATAACCGATGAATTTGCAGCCGAGTGGCTGGCACGGGGCAAACCGCTCGACAGTTTTAAACTGGGATTTGAAGAATTTACTAACGGCTTTCTGAAGAATTTCGAGAACAACGATTGGGGATTCGCCGCTTATAAAGAAATAGTAGGAGCGGACGGTTTTTACGGCGTTTCATTCCGCGCTCTAAGCGGCACGCAAGACGTTTCAAAAATCGCCCATAGGCTGGGCGGCGGCGGCCACAAACCGGCAGCCGGCGCGAAATTTAAAGCCGCAAGCATTAATGACGCCATCGCTAAAATACAAACAGCCATCAGGTCTGAATAAGTACTTGGGGATAAGCGGCAAATATCAAACACCCCGCTCAATTCGCGCTACTTGAATGCGCAAATTGCTGGCGGGGTTGAAATTAGTTGACGCATGGCAGGAGTGGAGGGAATCGAACCCCCGGCCTTCGGTTTTGGAGACCGACGCTCTAGCCAACTGAGCTACACTCCTTCGCTCCGTTCCGAATTATACCGTAAAATCAGCGGCGGGCGGGAACGACGTTACGGCCAAGATTCTTCTTTGTCTCTGATTGCGTGGCATAAACCCGTTTGACCGGGCAGTATTTTTTAAGCTCAATCTTGTCCGGCGTATTCATCGTGTTCTTTGTGGAATAATAGTGTCGCTGCTGGCAGGCTTCGCACACCAGTCCAACTACTTTACGCTTTTCGCTTTTTTTGGCCACTTTTAACCTCGCTTTCCGACGGGATGATTATAGCTAATACCAGATAGGCGATAAACATAGGAAAAAATACGGTCAGAACCGCTACCAAAACCCATAATACACGGATTATCGTGGGATCTGTGTCGTAATATTCGCCGATTCCTCCGCATATACCAGAAATCATCCGGTCCTTTTCAGACCTATATAAACGTTTCATTGCTATAATTATAACAGATTAGAAAGGTGAAGGTAACAGTTTGCTAAAATATGGAGTTAGGCCGACGTAGCTCAGTGGTAGAGCACCTCCATGGTAAGGAGGGGGTCACGAGTTCAATCCTCGTCGTCGGCTCCATAGCTGTTAACCAGCCATGACCACTTTATGAAGCAGCCCTTAGGTGTTAGTATCTTAGAATAATGGCCAAAGTAGTGCTAAGCAAACCGACGCTCATCTGTTTTTACGGTTATCCCGGATCTGGAAAGAGTTATGTTGCGCGAAACCTTGAAGATGAACTTCATGTGGCGAGAGTAAGCGCCGACAGGATAAGGCACGAACTTTTCCGCGAGCCGAGATACGACGCGCAGGAAAACGCCGTGGTAGCACACCTTATGAATTACATGACCGAAGAATTCCTGCGGGCCGGAGTCAGCGTCGCCTATGATACCAATGCAATGAGGTTCGGCCAGAGACGTAAACTGCGTGAACTGGCGCGACGGCATGGCGGTAATTATTTACTTGTTTGGCTTCAAATGGACGCCGAGAACGCCTTTTTACGAACACAGCGACGGGACAGGCGGACCCAGGACGATAAATTCTCTGAAGAGCAGACCAAGCAGACATTCGAGCATCAGATGAGTTTTATGCAAAACCCCGGGCCTGAAGAAGACTTCCTGGTAGTAAGCGGCAAACATACTTTCGTAACTCAGAAAAACGCCATTCTTAACCGCCTTTTCCAGATGGGACTTGTTAAGGCCGGCAGCGTGCAGAGCCATGTAACAAAACCGGAATTGGTAAATCTGGTACCTAATCCGCATGCCGGCCGCGTCGATTTGAGCCGTCGAAACATCAATATTTTATAGAGATGTCAAACCGTCTTATGGTGGTGCCGCGGGTAGGCGAAGTGGTGATGGCTAAACGCCGCGGCAGCCGAAACCTGAGAATAACCATAACTGCCGCCGGGCAGATTAGGGTAGCAATGCCCCAGTGGACGCCGTATGCCGCCGGCATTATCTTCGTACAAAAGCACGAAGGCTGGATCCGCCAGCAGCTAAAATCCCATTCTCCGTCATATATAACAGACGGCGCGCTAGTAGGGCGGCACCACAGAGTAAGCATTAAAAGCCGCCCCCATGCGGCCAAAACTACCATCCGCGTAAGCCGAGATAAAATTTCTGCAAATACGTTTTTGCCTGTAGAAAATAGCGAGATGCAAGAACAACTTATCAAAGCGGCTGAGAGGGCGCTTAAACAAGAAGCGGAAATCATATTACCCAAGCGGTTGAAGCTATTAAGCAACCAACACGGCATAAGTTACGGCAGCCTTAGAATCCGCAAGATGACTTCGCGATGGGGCAGCTGCTCGAGCAAAAAGAACATAAGCCTAAGCTACTATCTGGTCCAGTTACCGGATGAACTGGTTGATTACGTATTACTCCACGAGCTGGCGCACACTATTCACCATAACCACGGCAAGCAGTTTTGGGCATTCATGGATGAAAAGCTGCCGGACGCCAAGCGCCTAAAAAAGGATATTAAAACTCACCGGCCGCGTGTAGAGCCAAGCACGAAAGCTTGATAAGCGGTGGACTGTCTGGTAAACTTGACATCGACGGCCTACTCTTCAGAGTAGGTTTTTAAGTGAGAGGAAAAGCTAAGCATATGGCTAATGTTTCGCCGCGCGGCCGAAAACCCCGCATACGAAAAGCGGCGCCGACCGTGCGCGAAAAGATAGAAAGCGGTTCTACTGAACAGCCGAAAGCCAAATCTAAGGTTAAAACTGGTTTTTCCTCGATATTCTGGCCTTTCAAGCTCATGTGGCGGGTACTGGCGCGGATATTCCGTCCGCTTTCGCCGGTAGGCAGGCTGTTAAAAAAAGTTTTTCGCTGGATGGTACCGCGTTACTTTATTAACGCCTGGAAGGAGTTAAAACTAGTCACTTGGCCTAACAGGAGCGAAACCTGGAAGCTAACCAGCGCCGTTTTCGTTTTCGCGCTGGTGTTCGGCATCTTGGTAACCGTTGTAGACCTGGGACTTGATCAGATATTTAAGAGGTTTATCCTAAAATGACCAAACGCTACGATTCAGCAAAACATTGGTACGCAATACATACCTATTCCGGGTATGAAGAGAAAGTCGCAGAAAGCATCCGCCAGCGCGCCGAATCTTTGGATATGGGCGACAAAATTTACCAGGTTTTGGTGCCGAAAGAGAAAATGATCGAGATAAAAAACGGTAAGCGAAAAGTCGTTGAGAAACGAATCTTCCAGGGGTATGTTTTGGTGGAAATGAAGATGAGCGAAGATGCCTGGTATATCGTGCGTAATACGCCGAACGTGACTGGATTTGTTGGTACCGGTTCCGAGCCGACTCCCCTGGAAGAAGACGAGATAAATAAGATTATGAAGCGTATGGGCCGCGAAGAGCCAAAACACAAGTTTGATTATCGTGTCGGGGAAGTTGTGAACATTGTCGACGGACCGTTCAAAGGTTTTGACGGCGCTATCAATGAGATTGACGCCCAAAAAGGCAAACTTAAGGTCCTTGTTAATATGTTCGGCCGTGAAACCCCTGTGGAACTCGACGGCCTTCAGGTAAAGAGAGTCTAAGATATGACTGAACGCTTAGACGGAAATTGGGAACAGCTGCGGCGCACCGGACGGTTCGCCGTGGATATTGTTACCAAAACCGAAACCAATGCCTGGCTGGAAAACCTTGGCTTGCCGCTGATCGAAGATGAAACTAATAAAGCATGGGCCGATAGGACCGCCGATGAAAGAGGAGTAAAAAATGGCTAAAGTAGCTACCGCGAACCTGAAATTGAAAATCCGCGGCGGACAGGCCGGCGCTGGTCCGCCTGTAGGCAGCACCCTCGGCCAATACGGCGTAAATATGATGGATTTTGTCAACCCGTTCAACGAACAGACAAAAGATAAAATGGGCCAGATGCTTACTGTCCACATCACAATTTACGACGACCGCACGATGAGCTGGCGGGTAGTCGGTACGCCGACTGACGAGCTAATCCTGGCAGCTTTGAAAGTCGATAAAGGTTCGGGCGAGCCCAACAAAACAAAACTGGACAAGAAACTGTCTCAGGCGCAGCTGCGCGAAATCGCCGAGGCCAAGGCGGCTGATATGAATACCGATGACGTTGAGGCTATCAAGAAAATGGTAGCGGGCACCGCCCGGAGCATGGGTATAGAAGTTGAATAGCAATCAAGAGCAATTTAAAATATACGATGCTGCAGAGCTTAGGCGCGGCGAGGATCACTCGGTGTTGCAGAACGCGGCGGCGGAAGTCAGAAGCATATCAAATCCGGCATTACGCTTTGCGGTTGCCGAATGCCTTAAGATTAAGCTAGATGAAATTTCAGAGCAGTCGGTTAACGACATGTTAGAAATGTTAAAATCTGAACCCCCGCCAAGCCCATTAAGTTAAATAAAGTGGGAGTCCGCCTGAGTCGGACGTTAACACCACGAAGGAGATGTTATGGCAGATGCCAAGAAAGAAGATAGCGATACCAAGAAGCCCAAGAAGTCAGAACTGGCAGAAAAAGCAGCCGAAGCTGAAACAGAAGTTATAAAAACAGAAGCAAAAACTAATGCTAAAGCCGGTAAGCGCAGTACAAAAGCAATAAAAGAAACCCAGGAGAAAGTAGCCAAAGAAGCACGCAAGAAAACAGAGTCTAATGCAAAAGCCGAAGATACGCCAAAAACCGAGCAAAAGCCGCCGCGCAGCCGCCAAGAGCGAGCCGGTAAGAAATACCGAGATGCCGCTAAACAGATAGACAAATCCAAAACCTATAATTTGGCCGAAGCGGTAGATTTGGCTGCAAAGACTTCCACAACCAAATTCGATGCCACGGTCGAAATCCACTTTAATCTGGCGGTTGATCCCAAGCAGGCCGACCAGAATGTCCGCGATAGCGTTATCCTTCCCCATGGCACTGGCCGCACATCCAGGGTCGCGGCCTTTGCCGAAGGCGCCGAAGCCGAAAAAGCCAAAAAAGCCGGCGCCGACATCGTAGGCACAGATACGCTGATTGCTGCCCTCGATAAAGAACAAATTGATTTTGACGTTTTAGTTTCCACCCCTATGCTTATGGCTAAACTTGGTAAATACGCCCGGCTTCTTGGCCCGCGAGGCCTGATGCCGAACCCAAAGAGCGGCACTGTAACAGCAGACGTGGCCAAAGCCGTAGCTGAAGCTAAAGCCGGAAAGCTAGAATTCCGCGTTGATGAAAACGGCATTATCCATCTGGGAATCGGCAAGGTTAGTTTCGGACCGCAAAAATTACTTGAAAACGCCCAGGCGGTCGCTAGCAGCGTTCGCAGCGCTAAGCCGGCCAGCGTAAAAGGGACTTATATCAAGTCGGTTTTTGTTTCTTCAACTATGGGTCCGAGCATCCGTGCCGAAATCTGATTTGCGACAAGTTTACAACAGCATTAAAATATTATCTAAGGAGCAAAAAACCAAGTGGGGGTATTCAGTAATAAAGAAATCAGACAAGCCGTAAGAGAGGGGCATATTCTATGCGCGCCATTCGTAGCTAAACACGTGGCGCACGCCAGTTTGGATGTAACGCTGGGCAGCTATTACTACCGCACCGAGCGCTCTAAGGACCATCCAGTTTACAACCCGTTTGATGAAGGAGATGTAAAAAGGTATTTCGAAGGCGCGCTGGAAGCCGTACCGCACAAGCAATGGTGCCAAGAAAACGGCGTTATGCCGCTGAAGGGTATTCCTGCGGGACACCCGGTTATACCGGTCAGGCCGGGCGAGCGGATTCTTACGCACACCCACGAATTCTTTGGGATTCTGCCTCCTGGCGCGTGTGAGGTGCGGTCGCGCTCAAGCTGGGGCCGTAACGGTGTGGCTGTTAGCTTTGACGCCGGATGGATAGATCCGGGATACGTTAATCGCTTGACGCTTGAAGTTTTTAACCTTAACCATAACGAGATTATTCTTTTACCGGTGGGTGAGAGGATCGCGCAGATTATCTTTCACCATACCGGCGATGTTGATGGTAATTACGGCGCTGGCCGGCATGGCGGATTCAGCGGCAAATACCAAGCCGGCACGGATTTTCAAAAGCTAATAAAAAACTGGCGGCCGGAGCTGATGCTGCCGAAGGCATATCTGGATAAAAGGACTATGCCTCGGCCGATTAAAGGGCTGAAAGCCCGCTAGTCCACTAAGTCATGTTCCTGGTATTAGAAGGCAGCGACGGTTCGGGTAAAACCACGCAATTCAAGCTGCTGGCTGAACGCCTGCGGGCCACCGGGTATGAAGTAGACGTTTATGATTTCCCTCGTTATGATGAGCCATCAAGCTACTTCGTCAGGCAATATCTAAACGGCAATTACGGCCCGGCATCCGAAGTTAGCCCGTATACGGCATCATTTTTTTATGCGCTTGACCGGTTTGAAGCGGCTCCGCTAATCAGGCAGAGCCTGGCAAGGGGCAGGGTGGTGCTGGCAAACCGTTATACCGCTTCAAACATGGCCCACCAGGGAGCTAAATTTACCAAACCGGCAGAGCAACGCGGTTATTTTTTGTGGTCCGAAAGCCTTGAGTACCAGCTTTTTGGAATACCCCGCCCGGCACTCAACCTCTTTCTAAGGGTTCCGGCCGATATATCGTTCGAGCTTATCAGTCGTAAGAACGCACGTTCCTATACTAATAAAAGCCACGACGAACACGAAGCAGACTTGGAATATTTGAAAAGTTCAGTATCCGCATATGATACGCTTTGCGAATTATTCCCTAAGGATTTCCTTGCGATCGATTGCGCGAAAGACGGAAAAATAAAGCCAGTTACCGAAATAAATAATGATATATGGAAGCAATTAAAACCGCTGTTGCCAAAGCCAACGAAACCCGGCCGTTCAGCCATAATAAATCTTAGCGAACCGGTTAAAAAAAATGCCGTAAAAAAAACGCAAGACAAACCGTTCGCAGAACCGCGTGGAGTCCGCCCGGGGGATAATTTTGAACTGAAAGATATCAGTCTGATGATGATAAGCTGGCTTATTGGCCGGGGATTTAAGGTTGGATACAGCCTTAAATGGCCGCCGCAGAACCGGCTGAGGCTAAATTATTATATACCGGCCGGCTTAAGCCCTAATTTAGCCAGACAGTATAAATCGGCCATGGATAAGTTTGCAGCGCTGAATTCTAAGATGGGTAAGCTGCTGCCTAAATCCGAACACCAGATACTGGATATGGCGGTGCCGTTGGCGGCGCTGACTGACGCTACAATCACGGGTTCAAAAGCGGAGCTGGACCAAGCTATGATGGAAGCAGATGCGATGGGTATAGGCGAATCCCGCCAGATTATGTCCAGGGGGCTTCCGTCTGGCAGCGGACCGCAGACGCTTGGACAAATAATCAAACATTTAAGCGAAAGCAAAACTGGCAGCCATGGGGCCACGCCGGACAAACCGGTAAGCCTGGCGGGAGTGTTTCCTAGGAACGAATTTGATTTGCTGGCAGATAGTTTATACGTCTTCAGCAACCAGTCACGCGACGAGATATCGGCTCAAATAGACGCCATGACTTATAAGCAGAAAGCTGACGCGCTAAAAACGTTGTGCGCCAGCGATGCCGACCGAATTCTTAGCAAATTGCTATATCGCTTTGATTTGATAGGCGGCGCAAAAATCGCCGAAAAGCTTATTAATCTGCTAAATCCGGCTGAAGTAAAAATACAGCCGCCAACGCCGCGATATGGCTACGATGTACCTGAACAGCTGGATGACGCCGGGATAACGGATGATTTTATAGAATGTTTTGATACCAGCCTTGAGCTTTACAGCGACATGCAAAACGCCGGCCGGGACCCAGAATCAGGTTATAGCGTCCTGCTTGGCCACAAACAAAGGTGGCAGTTTACTGTCAATGGCAGCGCAATCTTTGGCAGCTATAAAAACGCTGCTGGCCAGGCAGCCGGGTTCTTAAAGCATTTCCATGAACTGGCATCAGAAGCGCATCCTTTAATTGCCACAACAGTTAATGATAAACGCCAGGCGAAAAACATAACCGGCAATAGCGTAAATAAACCGGATTCCGACAGGCATCGGCGGCCTAAAAATAAGCGCCGATAACTTGCCTTTACAGATAAGGTATGTTATTTTAGAAGCTGATACCAGAGACAGTAGCCGCCCATAAAAAGGGCTTAATCAGCTACCTAGGTAGGTAACCACCTTGTATATGTCTTTGGCATCAGCCAAAGATTTTTTAATTTAAGGAAGGCGCGATGGCGTTAACCAGGCAGAAAAAAGAGTCGACGGTAACCGAAATCCAGGAACTGCTTGCAGGTTCAAAGCTGACGGTGTTCGCTAAATACCAAGGAACGTCTGTCAAGGATTTGCAGGAGCTTCGGTCTCAAGCTAAAACATCGGGTACTAATGTCAAAATAATAAAGAACAGGCTTTTTATTAAAGCATTGGAATCGGTTGATACTTTGAAGCATTCTGATACTGCAAGCGTAAAAGGACAGCTGTTGTATGCCTTTAATAGCGACGACGATGTCGCGCCCGCCCAGAGTTTAGCCGGCTTCGCTAAAACAAATCCGCAAGTTGAGTTTGTAGGCGGTTTTACCAGCGACGGACGGCTACTGAGCGCCGAAGACGTACAGATACTGGCTAGCCTGCCCAGCAAAGAACAGCTAAGGGGGCAGCTGGTGGGCCTAATCGCGTCACCTTTGTCAGGTTTCAGCGCGGTGCTCGCCGGCAATGTACGCGGTGTGCTTAACGTCCTGAATGCCAGGGCGGAGAATTTAAACGGTTAATAAACTAAGCCAATTCATATAAGGAAAGGAAAATCATGGCCGAAGAAGATAATAAGCAAGAAGAAGTTAAAGAACAGGCTCCCGCACAGGAAGTTAAAGAAGTGAAGTCCAAGCAATCTGCCGAGGTTCCCAAAGAGTTCGAGAAAATTGTCGAGCAGTTAGATAAAATGAGCGCGCTTGAAGTAAGCAAGTTCGTTAAATTCCTTGAAGAGCACTGGGGCGTAAGCGCCGCCGCGCCGGCAGTTGCCGTTGCCGCTCCTGCAGCCGGCGGCGACGCCTCAGCGCCCGCAGCCGATGAGAAAAGCGAGTTCGACGTAATCCTTAAGGATGCCGGCTCTCAGAAAGTGGCTGTCATTAAAGCCGTAAAGGATATAAGCGGCCTAGGCTTGGGCGAATCCAAAGCAATCGTAGACAGCGCTCCTAAAGCCGTTAAGGAAAAGGTCTCTAAAGACGAAGCCGAAGAAGCCAAGAAGGCTCTGGAAGCTGCCGGCGCGACAGTGGAACTGGCATAAATCTTTATCCACAGAATCGTTCTTGACTTTTTGACTTAAGCCTACCGTTGTGGTACGTTTGGGACAGACACTGTAGTCAAACAAAGACTAGGGGAGTTGGAGAAGAAAAACAATATGGCGGATATACCTGACAAACAAATAAAAAGAATGAGGGCTCTTTTGAGCGAAGCCGAGACTAATATCGCGGCCGCCAGAGAGCTTCTGATTAGTATTGTCGGCGAAGATTCTGACCTTGTTGACAAAGCCAAAGACCAGGCACTTGGAAAAGTTATCGAAGGAGTGTTTGACGGACAGAATATGGTCGGTTCGGATGGTAAAACCTACCCCGTTCCCGCTAATTACGCCAGCAAATCAAAACTCGTGCAGGGCGATATCCTTAAGCTGACAATCGCCGATGACGGCTCATTCCTGTACAAGCAGATTGGGCCGGTGCCACGCAAGCAAGTAGTCGGTGTTCTTTCGCAAAAAGACGGCCACTACTTCGTGGATGTTGACGATAAGCAATACCGGGTGCTTTTGGCGAGCGTTACATACTTCAAAGCTAAGCCGGGCGACCAAGTAAGCGTAAACGTCCCTTCGGACGAGACGGTAAACGCCGAGTGGGCCGCTTTGGAAGCCGCTCTTTAAAAGCTGCCTTTAATCGATAAAAACTACTACGTTCAAAACTTCATAATTTTAACTCCATCGTTCATAATTTATATGTAGTGGGACAAGCGCTATACCGTAAATACCGGCCCAGGAGTTTTAACGATGCCGTAGGCCAGGAGGCGGCAACTAAAACATTGGAAAAAGCCATTAAATCCGGCCGCATCAGCCACGCATACCTGTTTGCCGGCCCCAGAGGAGTCGGAAAGACATCAATCGCCCGTATTCTGGCCCACCAAATTAATGACCTGCCGTATAGCGGTGATGAATTCCACCTGGATATCATCGAAATCGACGCCGCCAGCAACCGCCGCATTGATGAAATCCGCGATTTGCGGGAAAAGGTCCATATCGCTCCGACTTCGGCAAAATTTAAAGTTTATATAATAGATGAGGTTCATATGCTCACCAAAGAAGCGTTTAACGCGCTTCTCAAGACGTTAGAAGAGCCGCCGGCACACTGTATCTTTATTTTAGCTACTACCGAAGCGCATAAGCTTCCGGAGACAATCGTCAGCCGTACTCAGCGATTTGATTTTAAACCTATAAGCCGGCATGCCGCCCAAGAACGCCTGCGCAAAATCGCTGATGAAGAAAAAATAGCCGCCGATGATGATGCGCTGGAAATGATCGCTCAATTCGGCGAAGGAAGCCTTCGCGATATCATCGGTTTGCTGGATCAGTTGGGGGGTTCAGGGCAAAAGATAAGCCAAAAAGCTGTCAGAGATTTTCTTGGTATTCCGGCAGATCAGTCGGTAACAGCGTTGATGGATGCGATTATAAAAGCTAACGCTAAAAATGCCATTGGCATCCTAGACGATTTACAGGCAAAAGCTACAGATCCTATAGCGGTCGCTAAATCATTAAGCGCTAAGCTGAGGCATAAATTGATTAATAATGAGCTTGGCGGCAAATGGGCCGCAGACCTGCTTAAAGAACTAATAGAAATACCGGCCGGAGTAAATCCGCAGGAGCTACTTGAGCTTGCCGTTCTGCGCGCCGCCGCCCGCGGTAACGATGACCAGCCAAGCCAGCCGCCAACTACCGGAGAAGGGACTCAAAAAACTAACCCCAAAATAATAAAAGCTAACGATCCTCCGGTAAGAAACGGAAGCAGTAATGATACATCAAAAGAATCAGCCAAACCGGCGGCAAACAATGAGTTCGATATCAGGTCGTGGGATGAAATACTAGCCCGGGCAAAAACCAAAGCACCGTCGCTTTACAGCGCCCTGCGGCTGGCTAAACCCGTGCTGGAAGACGGTAAGCTTATCCTCTCGTTCCCCTTCCAACTTCACAAAAAAAAGGTCCAGGAGGCCAAACAGCTTAATCTTACGGCCGAAATAATAGAAGAAGTAACCGGCGCCAAACCGGTAATCTTATGTTCACTCGATAAATCCCTGGCTGACAATAGCGAGCCGCTGCCGCAATTAAACGAGACCGTAGCAGCTGAACTCAATGCCATAAGCAATATTTTCGGTAAAGCCGAAGTGCTAGAATCGTAACCGATGGACAATAAAAGCGGAGTAGGCACATCGCCGCAGAGCCACGATGCCGAGACCAGTCTGCTGGGCAGCCTGATAATCGACCCCGAGGGATTTATAAAGATTGCCGACGTCATCAGGCCGGATGATTTTTTTGACGAACAGCACCGGATGATATTCGCAGCCATGAAGGCGCTGCACGACAAGCATTCGCCTATAGATATCCTTACATTAAGCGAGCAGTTAAAGAGTTCAGGAAACCTGGATAGCGTCGGCGGCGCCAGTTATCTGACCGAGCTGACCAATTATGTACCGACCGCCGCCCATATCGAACAATATGCCGAAATAGTAGCCGATAAATCTATAAGGCGCCGGCTGATTAGCGCTAGCGCCGATATTGCAACCATCGGGCGCAATGAAGATAAAACACTATCCGAGCTGATCGAGGAAGCCGAAACGCGGCTGTTTGAGGTAAGCCAGAAGCATGTCAGGCAAGATATCACGTCATTGGAATCAATCTTGGCCGAAAGCTTTGACAGGCTGGACGACTTGCACCGCAAAAAAGGCGGTATCCGCGGCATTCCGACCGGAATGGCAGACCTGGACAGAAAAACCGCCGGGCTGCAGCGTTCTGACCTGGTTGTTATCGCTGCACGGCCTTCCATGGGTAAAACTGCCATGATGCTTAATATGTCGCTTGATATCGCCACCAAAGCCAATCAGGGGGCCGTACTGTATTTTAGCTTAGAGATGAGCAAAGAACAGCTGGTGGACCGCCTGTTGGCGGCCGAAGCCAATGTTGATGCCTGGAAACTGCGGACCGGCGACGGGCTGGATGATGAAGATTTTGAGCGGATTAGCACTGCTATGGGCGCTTTAGCCGAAGCGCCGATTTTTATTGACGATACATCTGGCATTACGGTTTCCGACCTGCGCACAAAAGCCAGGCGGCTGCACCATCAGCATCCTCTGGCCGTCATAATGGTGGACTATTTGCAGCTTATGAGCGGCGGCGCCCGTTTTTCCGCCACCGCAAACCGCGTGCAGGAAATATCGGAAATCAGCCGCAGCTTAAAAATTTTGGCGCGCGAGCTTAATGTGCCGGTGGTTGCCGCCAGCCAGTTAAGTCGCTCGGTTGAAAGCCGCAGCCCGCAGATACCGCAGCTGGCCGACTTGAGGGAATCCGGTTCGATTGAGCAGGATGCAGATATAGTCTTGTTCCTATACCGCGAGGAGTACTATAACCCCGATACCGACCGGCAGAATGTAACCGACATTTACATCAAGAAACACCGTAATGGTCCGACCGGCAATTTTGAGCTATTTTTCGACCGGGAAAAACAACGTTTCCGCAATTTGGATACCAAACACGGACAGCCCGAATAAAAAACATATATAATTGAAAGCATGAAAGGGCTAATTCGGCGCGCCAAGCCCGATGGAAAAACAGCCGGGCGGCTATTGATTGCCGCTTTGCTTGTCACCCTATTCAGCTTCTTATTGTTTTGGCGTCTCGGAACGCTAACAGACGGGCTAAGCCCTGCGGAATACAAATCCCGGCAAAACAATAACGGAGTTGAACAGATTGTCAGAAACGGCCTGGACGCGCCTTTAAACCTTTTACAATATGGCTATACGAGCGGGCTAGGCAGCAGCAATGCAGCGCTGCGATTAGCATCTGTTACAGCTGCGGTAATTATTATTCTCTTTTTATTTCTGATGCTGCGCAGCCTTTTCGGCATGACAGTCGGCTTGTTGGCGTTGCTTATTGTAGGCGCCACTCCTTGGGGCATATTGGCGGCGCGTAGCGCGGCGCCGTATGTAATGATGCTATGGCTGATAGTGCCGGTTGCCTGCTTTGTTCTGATGGGTAGGGCAAAAAGGCGGACTGAAATCTGGTGGCTGCTGCTATGCATTGCTCTGGCCATAAGCCTTTATACGCCTGGGCTGGTTTGGTTCATTGCCGGCGCGGCTCTGTTTTCGGCCAGGCGTTTCTCGGCGGTAACCCAAAGGATAAACAGCGTTTTTTTAATCATCGGTATAGCTGTTGCTATATTGGCGTTAATTCCGCTTGCTGCATCCTTAGCGGTAGAACCGGCGCGGATCAAGCACCTTATGCTGATACCGCCCGACTGGCCGGGCTTAAGTGAAACATTAAAATCCTTAGGTTGGGCATTCATCGGCTTATTCTGGAGTATACGCAGCCATATAGATATTGGGATAGGACAACTGCCGATGTTCAATATATTGCAATCGGCATTACTGATTTTCGGAATTTACGCGCTTGGCTCCAGGATGAGGAATATCACCCTCGCTTTGGGCGCATGGCTGCTGCTGGCGGTGTTATTATCAGGAATAAACAATAATCCGCATTTATTGCTGTTCGGCTTGCCGGCAGCCGGCGTACTGGTAGCTGCCGGATTAAGGCTGCTGTATATCGAATGGCGGCGGGTCTTTCCGCTCAACCCTTTCGCTTATGCGCTGGCAATGTCGCTGATTATCCTGGTGGTCGGCGCGCATTTATTTTATAGTATCCGCTACACTCTGGTAGCCTGGCCGCGCACCCCTGAAACCAAGGCCACATACGTGTTAAAATAAAGCGATATCCAAAGGAGGTGCGAAGTGAGTAAATTCGACCAGGCAAAACTGCTTATGAAAGCTCGAAAACTGCAAAAGGAACTGCAAAAAGAAATTATTACAGTCGAAACCGGCGACGGAGCCGTTAAAGTTGAAATCACCGGCGAACAGAAGATTAAAAAAATCCATATAGACCCGGAGGCGGTAGATCTGGATGACATCGGCCAGTTGGAGGGCTGGGTTGAAGAAGCCGTAAAAGAAGCGATCATACGCAGCCAAAAGCTGGCAGCCGAGAAAATGCAGCCGATGATGGGCGCTCTCGGACAGCTCGGGCTTTAAGGAATTATTTGAATCCGGCCATTCCACAATCATTGCAGGCGGCGATTGAGGCCCTTAGCTTGCTGCCAGGCGTCGGTCCGCGGACGGCCGAACGCTACGCTTATTTTTTGCTTCGCAGCGACGCCGGTAAATCAGAAAAGCTGTCAAACGCAATTTCTCAATTGCATAATAAAGTCGGGCATTGCCCTAAGACATTCGCGTTGATAGAAAAAGGCGAAAAACTGAGCCAGCTTTATACAGACCCCAGGCGCGATAAAAAGCAGGTAGCTGTAGTGGCCGATCCGTTCGATATAGTAGCTATTGAAAAAACCGGCACATACAAGGGCACATATCATGTACTAGGCGGTTTGATTTCGCCTATCGAAGGCATCGGGCCGCAGCAGCTGCATATTGCCGAACTTATCAGGCGGATAGACAGCGATAAAGTAAAAGAGCTGATTCTGGCAACAAATGCCAGCGTGGAAGGCGAAAGCACCGCACTACTAATCAGCCAGGAAGTCGGTGAGCGGCCTGTCAAAATAACACGTTTGGCCCGTGGGCTGCCGGTAGGCATTGATTTGGAATACGCCGACCAGATAACGATTATGCGTGCCTTTGAAGGCCGGCAAAAAATTACCTGAGCCCGTTAAATCGGTTAATTTGATAAACTTTAAACATGTATAAAGAGGCGGAAAAAATCCGCGGGATTATTGATGGCGCAGGAAGTATTGTAATAATCCAGGCCGATAACCCGGATACCGACAGCCTGGCAAGCGCTTTGGCGCTGGAATCTATACTTGGTGATTTAGGTAAAACCACCCATCTTTATTGCGGCGTAGACCTGCCCGGATATTTGCATTATTTACCCGGATGGGGCCGGGTAAGCCGTGAATTGCCAAAACAGTTCGACGCATCAATAATCGTCGATACGGCGTCTGACAAGTTACTGGAAAAGCTTCAGCGTTCAGGCGCGAAAGGATGGGTGGCCGCTAAACCTACTATAGTATTGGACCATCATAAAACCGGCGCAACTATTGGTTTTGCCGATGTTATATGCAGCGCCGAAGCAGTCGCGACCGGTGAAATCGTCTATGAGCTGGCAAAACACCTTGGTTGGAATATAGACGGTTCTGCTATGGATTTGATAGCGATGGCTATACTAAGCGACAGTCTTGGTCTAATGAGCGAAGCGACAACCGCCCGCTCGATACGCATTATCGCCGAGCTGGTGGAATCGGGCGTAAAGCTGCCGCAGCTTGAAAGCGCCCGCCGGGAAACTCTTAAGCGCGAGCCGGAGCTAATTTCATATAAGGGAAAGCTGCTGCAGCGGGTTGAGTTTGCCGCTGGCGGCAAACTGGCATTGGTCACAATTCCCTGGGAAGAAATTGAGCGTTACAGTCCGCTTTATAACCCTTCGATGCTGGTTATTGATGATATGCGCCTTGCCAAAGGCACAGAAGCCGCCGTAGCCTTCAAGCTGTATAAGGACGGTAAAATCACCGCAAAAATCAGGTGTAATTATGGCTGGGGAATAGCCGATAAGCTTGCGGAACATTTCGGCGGCGGCGGCCATCCGCTTGCCAGCGGCTTTAAAATAACCGACGGCCGGCCATATGAAGAGATAAAATCGGAAACCATAAACATAACGGCCAAGCTTCTGATGGGCATTGAGGAAGCGAGGGCGAATGAAGCTGTATAACACGCTTGGGCGGCAGATACAGCAGTTCCAGCCATTAAAAGAAGGTGAAGTCAGTTTATATACCTGCGGACCAACTGTTTATGATTACGCGCATATCGGAAACTGGCGATCGTTCGTTTTTGACGATACTCTCCGCAGAGTACTTGAGTCTGAAGGTTATAAGGTCAAACACGTAATGAACATAACAGATGTAGGCCACCTTACAAGTGATGCCGACGAAGGCCGCGATAAACTGGAGGCCGGCGCAGAATCCAGGGGGTCATCAGTTTGGGATGTCGCAGAACATTTTATTGAGATATTTATAAAAGACAGCGAAAAGCTTAATATCCTACCGCCCAATGGATATAAAGAGAACAGATCCGCCTATGCGCGGGCCACCGACTTCATTGACGAACAGATCGGAATAGTCAAAATCCTGCTTGATAAGGGATTTGCTTACAAGACTGACGAAGCAATTTATTTCGAAGTTTCAAAACTTGATTCATACGGCAAGCTTTCGGGCCAGAAACTGGAAGATAAAGAAGTAGGAGCCCGTGAAGACGTAGTCACTGATGCCAATAAACGGCACCCGCAGGACTTCGCGCTTTGGTTCTTTACCGTCGGGCGCTTTGCCGGCCATGAAATGAAATGGCACAGTCCTTGGGGTACAGGTTTCCCCGGCTGGCACCTTGAATGCTCGGCTATAATTCATGCTACACTTGGCGACCCAATAGATATCCATACCGGCGGCGTTGACCATATTGGTACGCATCACGCAAACGAGATGGCGCAGACAGAAGCTGCTTTCGGGAATAAACTAGCAAATTTTTGGGTTCACAATGAGCATATGCTCGTAGACGGGAAGAAAATGTCTAAAAGTTTAGGCAATTACATAACACTGGAAGAGGTTTTAAAGCGCGGATACGCCCCAGCAGATTTACGACTGCTATATTTGCAGGCCCATTACAGAAGCCAGATGAACTTCAGCTGGGAAGCACTAACGGCAGCATCCGTCCGGTTAAAAGGCTACCGCGCTTTTGCCGATTTACGTTTCCAGCCGGGCGGTGAATCTGCACTTAAAAACGAAGCGTATATCAAAATTCAAGACGAAATAAACCAAGCATTGGCAGACGACATATCAACACCAAAAGCATTAAGCTTGCTTGATGCGCTCGCAGAACAAGCTCAGGATAAAGGCTCAGAACGGGAACCTTTGGTCGGGTTCTTAAAATTTATTGACAATGCTCTCGGACTAGAGTTGTTAGCATCAGAAGACATCAACACTCAGCAAAAGCGGCTGATCCATCAGCGCGAGCAGGCAAGGGCTATTAAGGATTGGAAAGAATCCGACGCATTACGGGAAGCTTTAAATAAACAAGGCTTGGATATAAATGATACGTCCCGCGGGCCGGTTTGGAGCCGAGGCTAAGCCTGACTGGCTTCGGCGGGCTCCCTGCGTACGTATTCTTCAAGCAGTATTTTAACGGCGCTGGCAATCGGCACTGCAACTATGGCACCAAGTATCCCGCCAAAACCTACTCCAAGCAGCGCCGCGATAAATACCGTCATAGGCGTTAGCCGGCTCAGCCGCGATTGTACGAACGGCTGGAAAGTGTGGTTTTCTATCTGTTGGTATACTACAAAATAAATCAGCATGATAATCGCCAAAGAAACCGAATTTAAAAGGCAAACCAATATTACGATTGACGATGCAAGCAGCGTACCAAACATCGGAATCAACGCGAAGACGGCTACTATGCCAGCTAAAGCAACGGTATTAATTGACACATTTACCGCGTCGCTGGCGATAGTCAGCGCCACGAACGCGAAGAAAGCCCCCACAAGAGCTATAGTTACCTGGCCCAGGGCGAAACCGGTTACACCCAGATACATCTTATGCATTACGTTCCGGTGTTTTTTCTTATCCTTAATAGGTACAATCTCCCAAAATCCGTTGATCCAGCGAGGGCCCTCTATAAGCATCATGAATGTCAAGACTATTACTGCCAGTACAGAAACTACCGCGCCGACAATCCTTTTGCCCGTATCAACGATGGTACTGCCGAAATTACTATATTGAGCCGCAAAATCTTTCGCGCCTTGTACAAGCCTGTCATCCAGATTGTTCTGACGGACGAATACTGCCAAACCGGAATCGCTGCGCTGGAAATAAGCAACAGTATTCGGAGCGTCTTTAATAAAATCCCGAGTCTGGCGAACAAGCGGCGGCGTTATCAATGCAAAGAACCCCGTAAGAAATAATATAACCGCTAAAGAAGTCAGAACTGTTGCGCGTGTTCGGCTTTCCAGTTTAAGCCAGCGCTTGATAGCGCCAACAACAGGATTGAGCGCCATCGCCAAAAACGCCGAAGCGATGATAATTGTCAGTACATGTGTTTCCTGGCCGATGAATTTGAATAATAAAATCGCGGCAACGACCAGCAGGATTGCCCTGATGATAGTCCGGTTGGTGACATTTACCGTCACACGCCTAGGCGGCTGCATGCGCTCAATTATGCCGAGTTTTACCTCGCTTGGCAATTGCCTGGCGATAAACGGCTAACAGATTCGTCCCCACCGATGAAACATCGTACTTTTTTACTTCCGATAATTGCCAGTCGTGCAATCTTTTAATTTCCGGGCCGCCTTTAATTACCCACGCCAGCCTCTCGGCGAACGCGGCCGTATCTTCAGGGTTAATCAGCATTTTTGGCTGCGCTCCGAGTACCGATTCATAACCAGGGTTATTACCGCCAATAACCACTCCGGCGCCAGCGGCCATTGCTTCAATAAGGACGATTCCAAAGCTTTCGCCGTATAACGAGGGAAAGCAGGCGACATCGGCGCTAGCAAGCAGCCCGGGTTTGGCTTTCTCCTGTACGAATCCAGTAAATTTGACGCAGCCAGTCAACCCGTTATTCCTGACATATTCTTCCAGCGTATGGCGCTGAGGGCCGTCACCGGCAATGGTTAGCATGGCATCAGTATTGGTTTTATGAAGCCGTTCAAAGGCTCGCAAGAGTTGCATGCCGCCCTTGCGTTTGACAAGCCTGCCCAAGAATACGATATGCTTGCCGGTGGTCCGCCGGCTTAAAATCGCACTCTTATAAAAATTAGTGTCCACAGTGTTAGGTATGACCATACTGCGCAGCCCGAATGACTCAAATGCATGATTGGCCGCTGGTATGCTTACGCTTATGACTGTGTCCAGGCGTTTTAAGCTTTCAGCGATAAAAGGCTTGAGCAGCATTGAACCGGCGGCAGAAAATTTTGAAGCAGGAAAAATATGGAATGTTGCTATTACCGCCGTGTGCTGCGGAGCTTTTTTGATAACCTTATGGGCCAAAAGAGGCGAATAAGGCGCCTGCACATGGATAATGTCAAGATTATTATCTCTTAAAGCTTTAGCGACGGCTTTTGAGTCGGCTAACAGCGGTACGCTCATCTTATTGCCGTTAAAAACAACGCCGATATTTTTAGCCAGGCTGTAAATTGGCTTTCCGCCGTAGCTCTTTGATTTTGTTTCGCCGACTAAATAAATGACATTGTGGCCTTGAGCGGCAAACCAGGATCCCAGAGTCTTGACTTGCTGGGCAACGCCGTCCGAACTATCTAGCGTGTCGTCGTATAAGAATGCGATGGATAAAGGGTCTTTTGGCCGCTTCATCTTTAGGTACCGATTTTTTACCATTTCGTTCTTTGGTGGCCACTCTGACCGCTTCGTTATAGGCGGCTTCATACAAATCAACGACTTTCGGGTAATCATATTGTTTGACCTCGCCGAGTCCCCAGTGGTGAAGCATATTCCAGACTTTTTTATCATTAAGAACCAGATAAAGCCGGTCGGCAAAATCATCTGTTGCTTTAGCATCGACCAAACCTAACTGTCCCGTGCTTTTAAGGACGTTTATATAGCCGGAGTTGCGCCCGGCGATTACCGGCGCACCCATCGCCATGGCTTCTATAAGTACTATACCAAAGCTCTCGCCAAACATTGCCGGGCTGCAAAATACGTCGGCGTTACCCATCAGGCGGCGTTTTTCAGCTTCATCGACATAGCCGCTGAAATGGATATTTTTAATATCCAGCGAATCAGCCAGCTGTTCCAACTTTTCCCGCCTTGGTCCTTCGCCGGCGACTATTAGATAGGCATTAGGCATCTTGGATTCCAAAACGGCAAAAGCCCTTAGAAGCCGCTCAACGCCTTTTCGGCGGTCTAGGCGCCCCACATAAACCACGGTCTTCGTATTAGGCCCGTTAAGCGGCAGGCGCTTCTTGGGCGGTTTATAGACTTTAAGGTCTATGCCGTTGGGGATATAACGCATGGATTCTATAAGCTTTTTCTCAGACGAGCTTTTGTGATTTACCTTGTTAAGCAGCAGCGTGGCCGGCGCAACCGAAACGGCCGTAAGCACATGCATCTTTTGGCCGATACCCCGGCCGTAAGGAAGGAAAACGTTAACCCAAGATTTGGCGGCCGTGCCGTCTACCAGATTC
>DASUJO010000031.1:0-2977 GCA_036279215.1 Saccharimonadales bacterium (SeqCode) | reverse complement strand
TATGGTGCGGCCGAGTTTTTTCTCGTGTATCTGGTCTAGTTTTTCCAGCGCGCCGTAATGCTTCTCCAGGTATTCCAGGTGCTTGATGCGCTGTTTACGGAAGACTTCTTTGCTTACGCCGGATTTGCCAATAAAGGCGCTAACCTGCTCGCTGCCGATGTAGTGGGGCAGTATAACGTAGCTGGCGCCGGCCTCATAAAACTTAGCGGCTTCAAACGGGTCGTCGGCATGCAGTATTAATACCGCGCGGGGATTCTTGTCTTCTATGTATTTCAGCAGGAACGAATTGACGTCAAAATCGGGAATAGTGGATACCACCAGCTTGGCGTGCTGGACGCCGGCCTCTTCAAGAAGCTCTTCATCGGTGGCGTCGCCGTAGATATAATTGACTTTGCGGTTGTCCATCGTATCTACGACTTCGGGGTCGTAATCTATAACAACATACTTTTTCTTAAGCTTCTTAAACAAGTTGACGAATTCGTGGCCGCCGCGCTGGTAGCCGAACAGTACTAATTCATAACGCATTTCGGGAACGTTTTCGGTGTGGGTTTTGCGCCGCTCGAACAAATCCAGGTATTTCTCCAACTTTTCGTAAACCTTATCGTTATATGTCACCAGGTAAGTTGCGGAAGCGATTGAAATGATAGTTACAAAAGTTAGAATCGTGACTACGTTCTGGTGGATAAGCCCCTGGCGTTCGCCTAGTATAACCAGGATTATGGAGAATTCGCTGACGTGTGTCAGCATGCTGGCGGTCTTGAAGCTTACGCGCTTGGTGTAGCCAAGGAAGCCAAGAGTGCTCATTACGACGAGCGGTTTTATAAGCAGTACGATTACCAAACCGACCAGAATCATCCATATCATCGAACCGAATCCGGTGAACGATACGCCGGTGCCCAGGGCGATGAAAAATACAATAACAAAAAAGTCGCGAAGCGGTCGGAGCCGGGATGCGATTTCTTGCGCGTAAGGGAACGAGGCCAGAAAAACTCCGGCGGCAAAGGCGCCGACTTCCAGCGAAAAGCCGATTTTTGCCAGCAAAGCGCCGCTGCCTAGCCCCCAGGCGATAGCGAACAGGAACAGCAGTTCCTGGTCCGATGCAAGCGTGCGCTGGATTTTTGGCAGGACTTTGGCGCTAAACAAATACATGCCGGTTCCGATGAGCGCGCCTTCAAACGCCAATTTTATAAACGGGCCGAGCGACAGCAAGTCGCCATGCTGGGATGCAGCGATGAATAACAGGGCAATCGCCACTAAGATGTCTTCAACAAGTGAAGTACCAATAGTTAGTTTGCCGTACAGGCGCCCCTGCTCCTTTTTGTCGCTCAGCAGCTTCAACGCCACGATGGTGCTGTTTATGGCCAGCCCGACGCCGATAAATATCGCTTCTGAACGCGGAATACCCAGCGCGACGGCGGCCATCCAGCCGACTATCGAAACAAATGTTATTTCCACCGCCGCCGCTATAGACGAAGATTTACCGACTTCTTTTACGACCCGTGGATTCATTCCCAGGCCGATGATGAACAAAAGCAGGGCGATGCCCAGGTCGCCGAATATGCGCAGGCTTTCCGGGTCATCGGCGATGTGGAATAAGGCGGGGCCAACCAGGATACCGGTAATAATGTGGCCGATCATCAGCGGCTGGCCAAGCTTGCGCATAATGAACGCCACAACCGCGCCGATGACGATTATCAAACTTAGGCCGGAAAAAATATTGTCCATTTATTTCAGAATTATGGTTGCCAGTCCGAGGAATGCCAGGAATCCCAGCACGTCGGTCGCTGTGGTTATGAATATCGTTGCCGAAGCCGCCGGGTCTTTATGCAAGCGCGACATTAATATAGGTATTATGGTGCCGAACACCGCGGCCACCAGCAGGTTGATGACCATCGCCAGCGCCAGAATCAGGGCGATAGCGGCATCGTGATCTTTGAGCAGGACTATGAAAGCCACCAAAAAGCCGTTTATCAAACCGTTTATGATACCGGCTCCGGCTTCGCTCTTAAGCGTCTTAAGCGCTGTTTTAACGTCGCCGATCTGGCGCATGGCTATACCGCGCACCATGACGGCTAATGTCTGGGTGGCGGCGTTACCGCCCATTCCGGCGACTATCGGCATGTAGACCGCCAGCAGGACGTACTGCGATATGGTTTCCTGGAACTGCCCGACGACAAAAGCCGCAAGGAACGCCGTTGCCAAGTTTATAACCAGCCATTTGTAACGGAACTTAACCTTGCGTTTGGCCGGGTCGGAAACTGATTCTTCGGCGCTAACACCGGCGAAGTCGTACAGCGTAGATGATTCCATTTCCTGCATCAGCTTCAGCACGTCGTCGGAATAAATAATACCTATCACATTGTTGCCGTCATCTAAGACGGCGACTTTGTTGTGCGGGTGCGAGCGGAAAATGTCCATTACTTCTTCTTGCGTGGCTGAGTGATGGACCGAAGGTAGCCGTTTTACGTATTTGCCGATTTTTTCGGTAGTGCGGACAAAGCCCAGCTCATGTCCCGGCAAAAAACCGGCCAGGCGCTGCTCTTTGGTAGCCAGTATTACCGGCAGGCGGCCGGTGCGTTTTTCGTGGAGCTTGAATTTTTTAGCAACCTCTGCGACGTTATCATCCATATCCACTTGTATATAGTCGACGTTCATCAAGCCGGCGGCGGTATCGGGATCAAAGCGCAGCAGCTTGGAAACATCTTCTTTAAGCTCAAAGCTCAGGCGTTCAAGTGTTTTTTGCCGCCGGTGCGGCCCAAGCAGCTGCAGCAGGTCGGTTGCGTCATCGGGGTCTACTTTTTCCAAAAGATCTATCAGGTCATCTACGGGCAGATGTTTAAGGATGTCTTTCCTGATGGGGCGCGTCAGCATCAATATCAATATGGCCCGCTGTTCAGGCGGCAAGCCCAAAAACAGCTCTATGCGCTTTTCCGGGTGGAAGGAAATCTGGCTGACAAGCCCGCTTAGCTTGTTTTTA
>DASUJO010000030.1:0-4477 GCA_036279215.1 Saccharimonadales bacterium (SeqCode) | reverse complement strand
TGGGCTGCGCGAAGCCCTCCAGACTGCTCAACCGAGCAGTCTTTTGTTAAAATAAGGTGTTAAGGGGCATTAGCTCAGTTGGCTAGAGCGCCGCATTCGCATTGCGGAGGTCGGCGGTTCGACTCCGCCATGCTCCACCATAGTTTTCAGATGAAATTTGACCCATTAACACAATCCGCCATCAAGCATACCCTACATTGCCTTCTCGGCTGTTCTATAGGTGAAATTTTGGGGATGGTTATAAGCACGGCATTTGGCTGGGCAAGTATCGCAAGCATCATAATATCCGTGGTGCTGGCTTTCTTTTTCGGTTATCTGCTAACCATCCGCTCGTTATACGCAAAGGACGTCAAAGGAAAAGCTGCTGTCAGGACAGCTGTGGCAACTGATACGGTTTCGATAATATCAATGGAAGCTATCGATAATCTCTTCATCCTGATAGTTCCCGGCGCGATAAGCGCCGGACTTCTGACTGGTTTATTCTGGTGGAGTCTGGCTGCCAGCTTGGCTGTAGCGTTCGTGATTACCGTACCCGTAAACCGCTGGTTTTTGGGCCGCGCCGGCGGGCATCACCATCACTAGCCATAACAGAGATAATTTTGTATAATCTACCCCTGTCGGGGCATTGGCGCAGTTGGCTAGCGCGCTTCCATGGCATGGAAGAGGTCAAGGGTTCGAATCCCTTATGCTCCACCACGTTACGACTAAAATCAACCCCGCTAGAATTTTTAGCAATCAAGTGGCTAAAAAATTAGCGGGGTCTTGTATTGCCGCTCCTTTCCCCAAGCCGGAGCTCCCCGACTTGGGGCCCCTGATAGAATATGCGCATGAGACTTAATGCTTTTTTAGCGCGCGCTGGTGTGACTTCGCGGCGCGGCGCCGACGAAATGATAAAAGCCGGCCGTGTCACAGTGAATGATCGGCTTGGCCATTTAAATGACCAGGTTTCCGAGAACGACGTCGTGAAACTAAACAACAAACAGATTAGATTGCGAAAAAGTCGCAATATATTGCTTTATAAACCAACCGGATACGTCACCACCCTTAAAGACCCACAGCAACGCCGAAAAGTAATTGATTTGCTGGATATATCAGAAAGGGTAGTTCCGGTTGGACGGCTTGATTACGATACTACCGGTGCGTTGCTGCTGACGAACGACGGCGAACTGGCCAATAAACTCATGCATCCCAGATTTAAAGTAGATAAAGTATACGAAGCCGTCGTTAAGGGCATTATTACAAAGGAGGTAATTAACAAGTTAAATACCGGGATAGAACTGGAAGACGGCCGGACGGCGCCGGCGAAAGCTAAGATGATTGCAGAAAATAAAATTGAACTGATAATACATGAGGGCAGGAAACACCAGGTAAAACGGATGCTATCCGCCGTCGGGATGAAAGTTATCGCGTTGCACCGGTCCAAATACGCCGGGCTTGATTTGTCGGGGCTTAAACCCGGCCAGTGGCGCGACCTGACAGAAGATGAAGTAATCCGTTTAAAACGCTATACTTCTAAATAAGATGAAAAAACTGGCTAAAAAGGCAGTCGCGGCCATATTGGGCTATCAGGTCAGGGCTTTATATAAAAAAAATAAGTTCCAAGTTGTGGCTGTGGCTGGAAGCGTGGGCAAGACCAGCACCAAGCTGGCGATTGCAAAAGTTTTAGAAGCCAATTACCGCGTTCAGTATCAAGACGGGAACTATAATGACATCGTAAGCGTGCCGCTGATTTTCTTCGGCGAAAAAATGCCCGGTTTAATGAACCCCTTGGCGTGGGCGGCAATTTTTTGGCGGAATCAACGCAAGCTCAGCAAGCCCTATCCGTATGATATCGTTGTCGTAGAAGCGGGTACGGACATGCCCGGCCAGATAAACGGATTTAAATCATACCTAAGGGTTGATTTGGGCGTGCTAACGGCGATTGCAGCCGAGCATATGGAATTTTTTGCCGACTTGGACGCGGTTGCCAAAGAAGAACTGGGAATTGCCGAATTCAGCACAAACCTTGTATACAACAAAGATTTGTGCGACGAGAAATATCTGAGTGGGCTGGCTGTCTCAAAGCTAAGTTACGGCATAAATTCCAAATCTGATTTTCAAGCCGCGAACATCGTTTTTAAAGATGAAAAATGCGATTTTGAAGTTTACCGTAACGGCAAGCGATTTTTAAATACCACAAATGACTTATTGGCCGAACCCCAGCTCTATTCCGTTATTGCGGCTGTCGCTGTAGCAGCGCAGCTGGGGATGGATGCCGCCGAGATTGATAAAGGGCTGCATAATATAAACCCCGTAAGCGGCAGGATGAGCCGCCTCAAAGGGATTAAAGGCTCGGTTATTCTGGACGATACTTATAACGCCAGCCCTGAGGCGATGAAAGCCGCATTAAAAACTTTATATAGGCTAAAATCGCCGCAAAAAATCGCGATTTTGGGCAACATGAATGAGCTCGGTAACTATTCGCGGAACGCTCACAAAGAAATCGGACAAATCTGCGACCCGGCTCAGCTTAATCTGGTTGTTACTATCGGCCCGGATGCAAATAATTTCTTGGCGCCGGCCGCAAAGGCAAGGGGCTGCGAGACAGCAACCTTTAACAGCCCGTACGACGCCGGAAATTTTGTGAAGGCCAAAATAGAGAAGGGCGCGGTAATTCTGGCGAAAGGCTCGCAAAATAAAGTATTTGCTGAAGAAGCGGTAAAGATCCTACTGGCAAACAAAGCTGATTCCAGCAAATTGGTCAGGCAGTCCGCGGATTGGCTCAAAATAAAACAGGCGGCTTTTGGCAAATGACAATCCTGGTGCTTGGCGGCGGCAAATCGCCTGAGCGTGATGTATCCTTGCGCTCCGCAGCAGCAATATCAATGGCGGCGCGCCAGGCCGGATTCGAAACTTTAGAGGCCGACCCGGCAGAGGGATTATCTACGCTGGATAACTTATCCGATACAATCGTCTTCCCGATATTGCATGGCGCCGGCGGCGAAGACGGCCAACTGCAGGAGGAACTGGAAAAGCGTCACTTGCCATTCCTGGGTTCAGGGAGCCAAGCATCTGCTAACTGCTTTGATAAGTGGAAGACCAGGCAAGTTTTGACGCGAGCTGGGATAAATATGCCTAAGGCCGTATTGGTAAGCAAGGAAACATACGGCGGCCAACCACTACGCAAGAAGCCGCACGTACTTAAAGTAAACCGCGGAGGTTCGAGTATCGGCACGATGATTATCCGCGAAGCAGGCAAGGAACCGGTCAAAAATATTGAAAAACTATTTGCCTTGGATAATGAGGCCGTGCTCGAGGAACTTATCGAAGGCGCTGAAATTACAATCCCGATTCTGGATAATAAAGCGTTACCTGTCATAGAAATCCGTCCGCCTGAAGGGCTGGAGTTTGATTACGACAATAAATATAACGGTAAAACAGCCGAAATCTGCCCGCCCGAATCAATTGATGAACAGCTTCAGCAAAAAGCCCGAAAAATCGCCGAAAATGTACACCGGTTAATGGGCTGCAGGCACCTGTCCAGAGTTGACTTCATGATCGATAAGCACAATAACGTGTACGCATTGGAAATAAATACAATACCGGGGCTGACAGACCAAAGCTTGTATCCGCGTGCGGCAGCGGTGGCAGGGTTAGATATGCCCGGGCTAGTCAAACGGTTCGCAGAGCTGGTTATTCGGGATTATAACCTCTGATTTATCTCTGTTAGAATAGGGATGATATGAGGCGGTACAACCCAAAGCAGATAGAACCCAAATGGCAGAAAGTTTGGGAAGAATCAAAGATTTATCACGCGACAGAGGATAAATCCAGGCCTAAACGCTATGTATTGGAGTATTTCCCGTATCCGTCGGGTTCAGCCATGCACGTCGGTCATGTGCGCAACTACACCATCGGCGATGTAATGGCCCGCCATGGGCGCATGAGCGGCATGAACATACTGCATCCTATGGGCTGGGACGCGTTCGGCCTGCCGGCTGAAAATTACGCTATTAAAACCGGAATAAGCCCGCAGGAAGCGGTCGCTAAAAACGTCAAGAACTTCAAACATCAGCTGATGCAGATGGGTTTCAGTTATGACTGGTCGCGCGAAATCAACAGCACAGACCCGGAATATTACCGCTGGACGCAGTGGCTGTTCCTGCTTTTATTTAAAAAAGGCCTGGCTTACCAGACAGAAAGCCTGCAGTGGTGGTGCCCAAACGACAAGACCGTATTGGCAAACGAGCAGGTTGAGAACGGGCGATGCTGGCGTTGCGGGCACCTTGTGGAAAAAAAGGCGCTAAAACAATGGTTCTTTAAAATTACCGAGTACGCCGACAGGTTGGACGATGACTTGGCTGACTTGGATTGGTCGCCGGCGATCAAGGCGATGCAACATAACTGGATAGGCAAGAGCCGCGGAGCTGAAATCGGCTTCAAAGTAGAGGGAGCCGGCCTGAATATCAAAGTGTTCACCACCAGGCCGGACACGATA
>DASUJO010000029.1:0-9569 GCA_036279215.1 Saccharimonadales bacterium (SeqCode) | reverse complement strand
CTGTTTGTCCGTCTTAACGAAGCCGCGTTCGTCCAGCTCAACGCCGCTGCCGGCTAAAAATTGGGTATTTGGCACCAAGCCGATAAACACAAACACGCCGTCAGCTGCAATTTCTGATTGCTGGTTGCTTTTGCTGTTGGCTACGGTGACTTTCTTGACGAAGTTGCCTTCGCCGCTGATTTTATTGATTTCTGAATTAAAGTGCACCGAGATATTGGGCGTCTGCTTGATACGTTCAACCAGGATATCGCTTGCCCGCCATTCGTCTTTTCTAATAAGGATATCGATGTGGTCCGCCATTTTTGCTAAAAACAGGCTTTCCTGCGCCGCCGAATTGCCGCCGCCTACCGCTACCAGCCGTTTGCCTTTGTAAAGCGGGCCGTCGCAGGTCGCGCAGTAATGTACGCCTTTGCCGTAAAACTCTTTTTCGCCTTCGGCTTCCAGGCGCTTGTAATTGTTGCCTGTGGCTATCAGCACAGTATGGGCGCTGTGTTGCTTATCGTCAGCTGTAAAAACTTTTTTAACGCCGCCGGCGTCTTCAATCCTGGTAACGTCGCCATAATCAATTTTTGCGCCAAAGCGTTCGGCCTGTGCGCGCAGCCGGTCGGCCAGTTCCAGGCCGCTGACGCCGTCCGGAAATCCGGGGTAATTTTCTACCTGGTCGGTAATGGCTGCCAGCCCGCCGATTACGCCTCTTTCTAACAGCAGCGTGCCAATATCCTCGCGGCAGGTATATATAGCGGCGCTTAGCGCGGCCGGGCCGGCGCCGATGATAATCAGGTCGTGGACTTTAGTTTCTTCCATTCAGGCTACTGCGGGAGCTAACTTCGGTATGTTATAGCCAACTACGACTTCCTGGCTGTCGTCCTGCTTGGTCACTACTGTGACAGGTACGGTTAATGCGCCGCTCATTTCTAAGACTTTTTGCTGCAGCTCCGGTTTTTCGTCCAAATTAACAACTTCATATTTCAGGCCTTTCATATCCAGAAATCGCTCTACCATTACGCAATATGCGCAAGTGTTGGTCGTAAATATAGTAATGCTCTTAGGCACGGGGACCCTCCTCTTTTGGTGCTTTTATTTTTAAACTTGTGCTCTCGCTTAATTAATATAGCTTGTGTAGCGTTTGCCGTCAATAACGCTATATATTGTGTTTTTCACCCCAAATATACACATATTTACAATGGTTCGCAGTTATATATCCGCCTATTTGACTGCGAGCAATGTCACGTCGAAAACCAAGTCGGCGTTCGGCGGAATGCCTATGCCGGGAGGCGGGTTAGCGCCGTAAGCCATCGCCGCTGGAATAAGCAGGCGGCGCTCGCCGCCCTCTTTCATGCCGGGCAGGCCTTCAATCCAACCTTTTATCAAGCCGCCGGGTACTTCTTTTAGCTCGAAAGTCGCCGGCTGCCCCGAGTCAAGCGAACTATCAAATACAATACCGGTGGCAGCCACCGCCCCGGTATAAATCACAGTAACGTTTGAACCCAATTTTGCTTCGGCGCCAGTGCCGGTTTTCTTGTCGATTTTTTGCAGGCTTTCTACTTTTGGCACCGGTTTAAAATCCGCCAGCGGCTTGCCCGCCAGCTTATTTTCGTCCTGGTTTTGCGCCTGGCTCTGGTTGTCCTGCTGCGTTGCCTGCCAGAAATAATAGATACCGACGCCGACGCCTGTAACAACGAACAGCAACGCCATAAAACCCCACATCGCCCTGCGCAAGAAATCTTTCATATTCCGCTCCTAATTTTAGCAGCTGCCGGCCATCCGATAGCTGTCAGCAACAGCAAGAGCGGGACAAAGACGGTATGTCCGCTGATGTTCAAAGCGACGGCCAGAACAATATTTACGCCGAGCCAGTATAAGAAAGTCCGGCGGCTGATTCTCAACCTTAGGTACTCAGCTCCTAGGTAGTAATACGGAAATACGGTTACGACCAGGAACGTGCTGGACAGCAGGCCGAACATCAACGTAACCGTCAATCCTTCCCAAAACGGATCGCTTAGATAAAGCGGTATAAGGGATACGATTGCCGTAAGGCTGGTAGCGATAAGCGGGCGGAATCGCTCCTGCAGCGAAATAGCCACGGCGTCTACTGCCGACGCTCCCGAGCGGCGGGCCTGGTTGGCGTAATCGGTAAGCAGGATTGTGTTTTTTATGCTCAGGCCCAGCAGCGCGAAGAAGCCGAGTAAAGTAAAGAAGCTAAAGGCATTATCCGTCAGCCATAAACCGGCCGTAATGCCGAAAAGGCTGAAAGGTATGGCGATGAATATGAGCAGCGGCTGCAGCAATGACCTGAACTGTGTAACCAGTAAAATATAAATGGCCACTAGCAGTATCGGGAAAGCGAACACCATCTTATTGAACGAGTTCTGGAAGTCGCCTTCGGTACCGAGGTCAAATACCAGCACTGATGGTTTTAAGCCGTATGCCGCTAATTTTTGCCCGTTAAATTTATTTTTAAGGTCTTTTTGGGCCAGCTCAACGAGCGTTGAGGTGTCTTTGCCGTCAAATTCCGCCGACACATCGACGTATTCATCGCCGTTGTGCCGGCTGATGGTATCGGGGTTGCCGATGGTAACAGTTTTGAATCTGGCTTTGGTTCCGTCCGGCCTGGTTAGCTCAGCGCTCCGCAGATAAATACTGATGTCTTTAGCCAGCGCGTAAGCCGCTTTCCTGTTTTCTGTCTGAATGCGCACAGTAAATGGGCTTTCACCCGGGCCGACACCGATAACGCCGACTTTAACCTGCGCGCCTTCAAAATCTTTGAAAGCGGCGTTTAGCTGCTTGGTCATCTGCGGGGCGGTAATATCGCGTTTCTTAAATGAAAGCAGGTTGATATAAAGGTTTGCCGTTTCGGTTGTACCGGTCTCGAAATAGCTGGCCCTGTCAAAATTGACGCCGAGCTTTTGGCCGACAATTTCGTCCGCCCGTTCGGCTATCGCCTGTGTTTGGGCAATGCTTTGGTTCGGGTCGAATGATAGAGTTACCGCTAATTGATTAGCGTCCTTGGTATCCGGGAATATGTTGAACGAGACGTGTTTTTGGAAAATAAAACCGGACGCGACTATAAATGCCAGCCCGACCACCAGCGCCGCTATACCTAAGCTAAACAGGCGCTTTGAGCTGTGCCTGGACCACAGCAGCGGCCTGGACAGGTACTTTGCCGCCAGCATTTCAATCCTGTGCGCCATCGATTCCCGGTTGCCGCTATCGCCATGCCCTAGCTGTCCGGGCCTCAGTAGGAAGTAACGCGACAGCAGCGGTATGAAGGTCAGAGCCGTCAACAAACTTATAAGCAAGCTGGCAATTACCGTTACCGGTATGGCTTTGACTACCGCGCCTAAGATGCCGCCGGCAAACAGCAGCGGCGCGAAACCAATTGTCGCCGTCAAAGTCGCCGCGATCATCGCCCGGCTGATTTTACTGGTGGCTTTTTGTATCGTTTCGCGCGCCCGCTTGGTATGCCGCCGCTGTGCGTCAATCGCCTCTACCATAATGATGGTGTCGTCTACGATCAGGCTAAGGCAAAGGATGAGGGAGAATAAGGTGATTGTATTTAGGCTGTATCCGATTAGGAATAGGAAGCTGAGGGTGGCCAGTAAAACCATAGCCATAGCGCTAACAGTAATGAGGGAAGCACGCAGGGCGATAAGGATGGCGCTGACAACCAAAACGGCCGCCAAGCCGTCCAGCAGTGCTTTTTGCAGGGTGTTTATCTGCCCGTTGATATCAGGCGCCGTGCTATAACTTATTTCGGCATGGTATCCGGCAAATTTTGGCGAACTGTTTAAGCCGGCCAGGGCGTCGTTGAGCTGCGCGTCCAACTCCAGCGCGTCAAAGCCCTCGATGCCCTTTATACCGATGATCTGCGACTGGTAAAAATTATTCCGCTCATTCTGTCTGATGCCGAACCTGTCAAACAGCTTTTGGCTGACAGCCGGCTTGCCGGTCGCCGGGTCTATTCCTTTTACAAACGGGTCTATTGCCTCAACCCTTGAAGCCAATGTAAGAGCGCCGTTTTTAGATAATTCCTCAGCGGCCGCCTGGGCTTTGGCGAATAATTTTTCTGCGCTTTGGCTGCCGGTGGTCGGATAAAACGACACCAGCATATCGTCGCCGCGTTCGTTTACGCCGATGCTCAGCGGTTGGTATTTTGCTGAGGCCTGTTTGGGCAGGATACCGGCGGCTTTTACAGCCTTTTCTACTGCGGCGCTGCCCTTCTCGGGATTTGTTCCTTCTTCGTACTGCACGGCCGCCGTGTAAAAATTGGATCCGGATTGCACTTGTACGGTTTTAACCGAATCTACACCCGTAATAACCTTGCTTAGCGGCTGGCCGATATCGCTGTCTACTTTCGATGCGTCATTTACTAGGTATGCGCCGTTAACCAAACTGTATGGAACCGAGACGCTGGGGAAGCCCTCTCTTTTTAGTAGCGTTGAATAACTGGCGATTCCAAACGCCGCGATTACCAGCCAGATGGCAATTGATATTCTGGGCCTGTCGTAAAAAAACAGCCCGACTCTGGATATTATCGGCTGGCGGTTATTCTTCTGGCGTTTAAAAAGTATCAAAATTAAATTTTTTTCCTTATATTAGACGCGCTTAGCGCCTAATTCCTTTTCGGCATTCTGGGCTATTTTATCAAAAAGCTTATTAACTTCTCTGGTAGTCAGCGTTCTGTCCGGATGCCATAGATTTATCCGCCACGTCGTTTGCTTGTGTTTGGTATCGCCTGGTTTGCTAAAGATATCCAGCGGCGAAACAGCAAAGCCGTAACCGTAGCCGGCTGACTGTTTCTGTAGTTCGCCGGCAAGGAATCCGGACAACCGCTGGTAGCTGAGGTTGGCTGGCGCGCGTAAACAGATATCTTGCTCCAATGCTGGAAATCGGTTCAGCGGCTGGTATTGCGGCGGCTTAGAAGCGGCCAACAAGCCATCGACGCTAAGCTCAAAGCCAGCGGTAAATTCCGGCAGCTTAAAATTACCTAAAACCGACGGTTTAAATTCGCCGACTGTTCCCAGCGGCATCTTGGAATCGGCGTCCCAAACTTGCGCCGACCTTTTATGGTCGAACGGTTTCATTACCGGATAAGGTTCTTCTTTTTTGAAATCGCGCAGCTCCAAATTGATTCCGTTTTCGGCAGCCAGATATCCAAGTAAAGCTCGCGCCTGGAAGTATGGCGCGCCAGACGACTTTATCTTTTTTTGGCGGCTGGTTACAACCAGCGACAGCATTTGGAATTCAGCCGGCACGGATTCCTTGCCGTCCGACGAATGCTGCCGGTTGTGGCCTTTGCCGATTTCAAAAATAGCGAAATCATCAAACCCGGATTTTATATTCGGATTAATGTTTTCAAGCAAGCTTGGCGTGAGGCTTAGGCGGTAGTATTGCAGCTCCGGGCTTAGGGCATTTGCCAGCTGGTAAGCATCGCTGGGGTTTTGGCCGGCTTTTTCCAGCAATGACCCGTGAACGAAGCTGTAACTCAGCACTTCGTTCGCGCCGGCGCTCCGCAGTACACCGCGCAGCCGGTCCTTGTAGCTAAGCAGTTTATCTTCAGGCGCAGGTTTCAAATTTCGTGCCGGCAATACCACCGGCAATTTGTGATAACCATAAAGGCGCCCGACCTCTTCTACGACATCTTCAGCGATACTGATATCTGTACGCCAAAAAGGTACCGTAACTGTGATGATACCGCCACTGGCAGCCACCTTAAACTCAACATTTTCTAAAATCCTTTTAATTTCTTTGGCCGCCAGCGCCAAGCCAAGCCGCCCGTTAATAAAGCTTTCGCTAAGCTTGACGTTAATTACTTTAGCGGCGTAGTGCTTGTCGTCTATGATTTTGCCGCTTACCCGTCCGCCGGCTAACTTCATAATTTCCTCGGCTGCCTTGGAGATTACCGCTAAATTCTGCCTGGGGCTTTGATTTTTGGAAAAGCGGGTGGCGGCATCGGTGAATAGGCCGTACGCCATCGCGGTCCGGCGCGTGGCGTTCATATCAAAGCTGGCGCATTCCAAAATAATAGCTTTGGTGTTCATATCGACTTCCGTATCTTGGCCGCCCATCACTCCGCCCAAGCCGATCGGCTTATTGCCGTCCGTAATCACGATGGCGCCGCTGCCGAGTTTTACGGTTTTGCCTCCCAATAATTTGAGCTCTTCGCCTTTTTTGCTGTTGCGCACCCCAATCATTCCGGTTTTGACTTTGTCGTAATCATAGGCGTGCAGCGGCTGTGCCGTCAGCAGCATATAAAAATTCGTCATATCGACGATGTTGTTAATCGGTTTTACACCCAGCCGGCTTAGGCTGGCGCGCAGCCACAGCGGGCTGGAACCAACTTTAACGTCTTTAATCACCAGCGCGCAAAATCGCGGTACCACTTTCGGCACTTCGTTTTTAACCGTTAGATTATGGTCATCACGCGCCCTAGAAGCCGGCGCCATGGCGTTTTCTATATACCAAGGCGGGCTTTTGAAACTTTTATGCTGGATACCGGCCAGCTCCCGGGCGATACCCAACATGCCAAAACAATCGGGGCGGTGGGTGAACATCTTATTTTCTATGTCTATGATATGGTCATCCATCCGGTATAGTTCAGAGAAGCTGTCGCCAGGCTGGGCCGGCTTGTCAATTTCCACTATGCCGCTGTGGTCGTCACCGATGTCGAGCTCTTGGGCGCTGGCCAGCATACCGTTGCTTACCACGCCGCGGATTTCGCGGGCCTCAAGCACGAACGGGTCTTTATCGATGCTGCTGGGCACGGCATTACCAGGCGGAATCCAGGCCGCCAGCATTCCGGCTTTAACGTTTGGCGCGCCGCAGACAATTTCTACCAGCCCGTCTTTATCACGCTTTACGCCTTTCACGGCTTTGCCGTCATCTACCAGGCAGACGCTCAGTTTGTCGGCGTTCGGGTGCTTGGCGCTCGATACGACTTTGACAACGATGATTCCTTTATATTTTTTAGCCGTATCCGTTACTTCGTCCACGGCGCCAAGCTGGGCGCCGATTATTTCTACCAGCTCGTTAATGTCGGCCGGAATAAGGTTGGCAGATGTCCGGTACTGCTCTGTAATCGAGTTTATCCAGTTAGTACTTACTTTCATCTAAATTGCCTCAGGAATTTAAGATTGGCTGACTCAAAGTGGCGAACGTCCTCGATGCCGTATTTCATCATTACTAAGCGGTCTATTCCCATACCCCAGGCGAATCCGGTGTATTTTAGCGGGTCAATGCCGCCTTCCTTTAAGACATTCGGATGTATCATGCCGCAGCCAAGAAGCTCTATCCAGCCGGTGTGGCTGCAGATATGGCAGCCTTTCTTTTTACAGAACGGGCAGGATATGGCGAACTCAAAACTCGGTTCGGTGAACGGAAAGTAAAACGGCTGAGTTTTAACCTCAAGCGACTGGCCGTAATACTCCTCCAGAAACGTTTTAAGCGTCGCGATAAGGTTACCGGCGTTGATGCCTTCGTCTACGTAAATTCCCTCAAGCTGATAGAAAGTATGTTCGTGGCGGGCGTCGACGTCCTCGTTGCGGAACACTCTGCCAGGTATTACGCAGCGGATTGGCGGCTCATTGGCCTTGAGAACCCGGTTCTGCATGGTTGAAGTGTGGGCCGGAGCAATCAGGCCTTCGGTAGTTACAAAAGTGTCGTATTCATCCCGCGCCGGGTGCCCTGGCGGAAAGTTAAGGCTGGTGAACATATGGTAATCATCGTCGATTTCGCGAGACTCAACGGCAGTAAAGCCCATCCGCCCGAATATACCGAGCACCAGCCCCAGCTCTGTCATCAATGGGTGCCGGCTGCCGTTATCCGCCGGCAGAAGCCCTGGGCGGTTTGCCGGAACTATGTTCACATCGAAGGGGGCCGTCACATCGATGGCCGGCAGTTTGTTGTTGCCTGTTGATTGCTGGTTGTTGGAAATTAGCTGTTCAAGCTCGGCCTTTAAAGCATTCAGTTCTTTGCCGAAAGCCGCGCGCTCGCCAGGCGGCAGCGTTTTGATTCTGTCGTAAAGAGCCTGGAGTTCAGGCGCGCGCAAAATCGCCCGCTTATCATCGAGCTTGGCAAACTTATCTTTCAGCTGTCCGGCAGACTTGCGAATCTCCGGATTTTTATACTCCATCTGATAAAAAGTATAACAATTCTGACCTCTATACCCTATATCCTAAATCCTATATCCTATTCGTATGGATAATTCCGAGCTTCTGCAAAAAGCTCTTGATGTTTTGAAGCAAAACGACCGCAAAAAATGGACAGTGCCCGCCGGCAATTTATACCCACACCAGTGGCTATGGGACAGCTGCTTTATCGCCATCGGGCTAAGGCATATTGATGTGGAGCGCGCGCAAACCGAGATCAAAAGCCTGCTTCGCGGCCAATGGACCAACGGCATGATTCCCAACATCATATTTTCCGGCAACCCCGAGCATAACCGCCACCGAGAACTCTGGCGCAGCTATGTGAGCCCTTACGCTCCGCAAAATGTTGCTACCTCCGGTATTACCCAGCCGCCGCTGCTTGCAGAGGCGGTGGTTCAGGTCGGCCGCAAGCTGAAGATGCCGGAAAGGCGCAGCTGGTATAAAGAAGTATTTTCCGAACTGCTTCAATACCATGAGTGGCTATACTCCGACCGCGACCCACACGGTGAAGGGCTGATTGTCCTGCTGCACCCCTATGAATGCGGCATGGATAATTCGCCGCCGTGGATTAGCGAGCTGCGCAAGCATAACATGCCGTGGTGGATAAGCTTGATTGAAAAACTGCGCCTTGACGGCGCGGTAAACCTGGTACGCCGCGATACAAGGCATGTACCTCCCGGCCAGAGGATGAGCAATATCGAAGCCATGGGCTACTGGGCGGCTATCCACCGGCTAAGGCGCAAAGCTTATAACTCCGAGGCGTTGCTTTCAAGGTCGTTATTCGCCGTCGAAGACCTTGGCTTCAACTGTATTTTCATTCGAGCCAACACGCTCCTTAGAGAAATCGCCAAAGACATAGGACACCAGCTGCCGGCGGAACTTCTGGAACGGATGCAAAAAACTGAAGATGCGCTGGAGCAGCTATGGGACGAGCCCAGCGGCCGGTATTACAGCCGCAGTTTCGTAAGCCATAAGCTGATTGAAGAACCGACTATCGCCGGGCTGCTGCCGCTTTACGCCGGGTGTATTTCTAATGAACGCGCGGCGCATCTTTTTAAACAGCTTACCTCTAAAAAGCAATTCGCCTTGAATTGGCCGGTACCAAGCGTTCCGCTGGATTCCGGCTCGTTCAGCCCCTATAAATACTGGCAGGGTCCGACCTGGATTAACAGCAATTGGCTGATAATCGACGGGCTGAAGCGCTACGGATTTGAAACCGAAGCGGTTAACCTGCGCGGCAAGAGCCTCGATTTAGTCGCTAAAAGCGGCATGAATGAGTACTTTAACCCGCTTAACGGCCGCGCCGCCGGCGCTGCAAACTTTAGCTGGACGGCCGCCCTAACTGTTGATTTTCTTAATTGGTAGCTGTTTCTCGTCTTTCAGGCTGGCTTGCGAGCGGCTGCTGATTTGCTCTACTACCCT